>NZ_JBIRCY010000004.1:0-259383 GCF_044326205.1 Mesorhizobium sp. IMUNJ 23232 | reverse complement strand
TCTCCTGTTCGAGGGCGTTGACGAGTTCGACAGTCGAGAAGAAGCGGACCCGCTTGTGATGATGCTCGATCGCCTGGATGCCGAGGGCGGTGGCGATATGCGTCTTGCCGGTGCCGGGGCCTCCGACCAGGACGACATTGTGTGCATCCTCGATGAACTCGCAGCGATGAAGCTGCTTCACGAGAGCTTCATTGACTTCGCTGCTGGCGAACTCGAAGCCATTGAGGTCGCGGTAGACGGGAAAGCGGGCTGCCTTGAGTTGATAGGCGGTCGAGCGCACCTCGCGTTCGGCCGTCTCGGCTTTAAGGAGCTGCGACAGGATTGGTATCGCTGCCTCAAAAGCCGGAGAGCCCTGTTCCGTCAGTTCTCCGACGGCCTGGGCCATGCCGAACATCTTGAGACTGCGCAGCATGATGACAAGGGCGCCGCTGGCCGGGTTATGACGCATGGCGCACCTCCTTTGCCCGGCGCAGAGCGTCATAGCGCTCGACATTGGCCAGTGGTTCGGCGGTCAGCGCCAGAGCCTGAGGAGCCTTGATGGCCGGTGGGATGAACGGCTTTCCGTCGACCAGACGGTGCAGCAGGTTGAGAACATGGGTCTTGGTAGGCACGCCGGCCTCCAGAGCCATCTCGACGGCTGCAAGCACAGCCTGTTCGTCGTGCTGCAGAACCAGCGCCAGGATCTCGACCATCTCGCGGTCGCCGCCGGGCGTCTTCAGCATGTGCTGCTGCAGCGTTCTGAACGCGGCTGGCAGTTCGACAAAGGGAGCCCCATTGCGCAAGGCGCCGGGTTTGCGTTGCACGACGGCCAGATAGTGCCTCCAGTCGTAGATCGTCTGGCTCTGGCGATCATGGGAACGGGCAAAGACCCGGCGGTGCTCGCAGACGGCCTGGCCTTCGGCAACCACGACGATGCGCTCGGGATAGACCCGCAGGCTGACGGGTCGATTGGCGAAAGACGCAGGGACGCTGTAGCGATTGCGCTCCAGATGGACGAGGCAGGTAGGCGAGACACGCTTGCTGTATTCGACGAAGCCGTCGAACGCCCGCGGCATCGGCATCAGATGTCGGACTTCCTCAGCCCAGACGTCGGCGATCGTGCCGGGTTGCGACCCGTGTGGGATCAGGCTCCACCAGTCCCGGCATCGCGTCTCGAGCCACTCGTTCAGGGCGCCGAGCGAGGGGACGTTGGGTGTGGGTTGCCAGAGCCGATGACGGGCGTCCTGAACATTCTTCTCAATCTGTCCTTTCTCCCAGCCTGATGCCGGATTGCAGAACTCCGCCTCGAACAGGAAGTGGCTGACCATGGCCAAGAAGCGGATGTTGACCTGGCGCTGCTTGCCACGGCCGACCTTGTCGACGGCGGTCTTCATGTTGTCGTAGATGCCTCTGCGCGGCACGCCGCCCAGCACGCGGAATGCGTGGTTATGGGCGTCGAACAGCATCTCGTGGGTTTGCAGCAGATAGGCCCGCAGGATGAAGGCGCGGCTGTAGGACAGCTTGACGTGGGCGACCTGCAGCTTGGTGCGCTCCCCGCCAATGATCGCCCAATCCTCGGACCAGTCGAACTGGAACGCCTCCCCCGGCACGAACGCCAGGGGCACGAAGGTGCCACGGCCGGAGGTCTGCTGCTCGCGCTGGCGGGCGGCCTTCCAATCCCGGGCAAAGGCGGCAACGCGATTGTAGGAGCCCTCATAGCCGAGCACGATCAGATCGGCATGCAGCTGCTTGATCGTGCGCTTCTGTTTGCGTGACTTGCCTGTCTCCACACGCAGCATCGCCGACAGCTTGTCGGCGTAAGGATCCAGCTTGCTGGAACGGCCCGCGACGTTGAAGCGGGGTTCAACGCCGTCCGTGCGCAGATATTTGCGGACGGTGTTCCTCGATAGTCCGGTTCGGCGCGAGATGTTGCGGATCGAAAGATGGTCTCGGTAGTGCCAGCGTCGGATGACGCTCAATAACCCCATGTCGATCACTCCGATGTCCCCCACACGTGCCGTGTGGGAGGAGCTTCAAACATGGGTCAATTCTCGATGGAAAAACCTCCGTCGACTGGGTCACTTCTCAGTGGAAATCAACACCGCAGATGCTTCATGCATCTTGGCTCAGCCTGGCAGAGCGGTAGGTTAAGGTTTCGCGAAGACTTGTCGTTGCGCCTTCTTCTCGTCAGTCGTGACGAATGCGTGTGGAACTACATCCAAACTTCAGGTCGCGGTTTCGAGGCCCGCCGGACGCGAAGTCGGGTCCGTAGCTCAGGTGGTAGAGCAGAAGAGACGTTTCGCAACAGACTTGTCGTCACGACCACTGAAAAGCCGCGGCGAATGCCGGATGGAACTACAGCACCAAACGATGGGATGCTCCGTGAGGTTCGACTCCTCACCCGACGCAGGCGCTCTCTGGCACGAGCGGGACTCTCGAGTTTCGTCCATCCTTGTCGCCGCGGCGAACGATATGATCGGCAAATGCCGGCGGGACTACAGGTAGCGCGCCCGCGAGAGCGGGAGGTCGGGTGTTCGATTCACTCCTTCGCCGCAGGGCGGAAGTGGCGCAGCAAATCGTCCCGCCGATCTCGTTGCCGGTCGCGGCGAATGGCGAATGCAGGTAGGGCTACAGGGATGGAGCGCCCGCCGCGCAAGTGGCGGGAGGTCGGGCGTTCAAGCCGCCCCTCTCCTTCTTCGGGACGGAGAGTAGCTCGGTAGACGTCCTGCCGATCCTCGTCGCCAGTCGCGGGAAGGGCGAATGCATACGGGACTACATTGGCAAACGGCGGTTCGAACCCGCCCGGCGGACCTTCGGGTCTTTCGGTTGTCCCGCAAGGTCTTGTCGCCCGACCCGTCCGATGGACGGATGCCTGTGGGACTACACGTAGACGCGGCCCTCAACCTGGGTGCCGAAAGGCGTGAAGGTACAAGTCCTTCCTTTGCTTCGCGCGAAGTGGCGGAAAATCGATGTCTGACTGCCCCTTGCCGTTCCTCGGCATAATTTGGTGAATTTGTTGGAAGGTGATGACCATGACTGAAACGATGAGCGGCCAGGATCTGATCAACGCCGGACTGGCGCAGGGCAAGTGGTTCGGCAAGGCACTTGTCGCGGCCAATGCCGTGCTGGAGCGAGGCGGCTCGCTCGACGAGGCGCTGGAAACGGCGCGCGGTTTCGCGCCTCCGCCGTCGACGCCGCTGCGCATCGCCGGCCAACTTCCGTTCCATGTCAACATCGAGGCGGAGACGCCGGACGAGCAGGCGAACATCGAGGCGGTATCAAAGAGCATGGCTGAGTTGATGCGCACGCCGGTGATCCGCGCGGGTGCGATCATGCCCGACGCCTGTCCGGCCGGTCCATCGGGCACCATCCCGGTCGGTGGCATCGTTGCTTCCGAGGCGATCCACCCCGGCATGCACTCGGCCGACATTTGCTGCTCGATGGCGATCTCGACTTTTCCGGGCGTGGCGCCGGCCGCGCTGCTCGATGCCGTGCACGCGGTCACGCATTTCGGCCCGGGCGGACGGCCACGCGGCCAGCAGATCCGGCCGTCCCAGGCGTTGTTCGAGCGCTTCGACGCGAACCCGCTGTTGCGCGATGTGACAAGCGCGGCCATCGAGCACTTCGGCACGCAGGGTGACGGCAACCATTTCGCTTACGTCGGCACGCTGAAGTCGAGCGGCGAGACGGCATTGGTGACGCACCATGGCTCGCGGGCACCGGGAGCCCGTCTCTATTCCAAGGGCATGAAGATCGCCGATGGCTACCGCCGCCAGCTTTCGCCCGAGACGCTGCCGCAGAACGCCTGGATACCCGCCGACAGCCAAGAGGGCGAAGACTATTGGGAAGCGCTGCAGGCGATCCGCGAATGGACGAAGCAGAACCACATGCTGATCCATGACATGGCGACCGAAAAACTGTCGGCCAAAGTCGCGGACCGCTTCTGGAACGAGCACAACTTCGTCTTCCGTCGCTCCGACGGGCTGTTCTACCACGGCAAAGGAGCGACGCCCGCTTTCGATGGCTGGGCGCATGACGCGACCGATCTGACGCTGATCCCGCTCAACATGGCGGAACCAGTTCTGATCGTGCGCGGCAAGGATTCCGCGAACGGCTTGGGCTTCTCGCCACATGGCGCGGGGCGCAACTTTTCGCGGACCCAGCACAAGCGCATGCAGGCCGGACGCAGCGATGGCGACATCTTCGCCGAGGAGACGAAGGGCATCGACGCGCGCTTCTTCTGCGGCATTACCGACATCTCGGAACTGCCGAGCGCCTACAAGAGCGCAGCGGCGGTGCGCCGCCAGATCGAGCGCTACGGCCTCGCTGAGATCGTTGACGAGGTGCTGCCTCACGGCTGCATCATGGCGGGCGACTGGGAAGTCAACGCTCCCTGGCGCAAGAAGAAGCGGAATCGGATGTAGCGTTGGCACCGGGCTTGCCTATCCGGGCGCTTGCCCATCAGAGGTATGCGAACGCAGGAATGACTCGGGCCGAGCAGGCGAACCAGGCGTCCGCTCGGCTATATTACTCCTCGTATGGCGGCGGGGTTTGTCGCGCTCACGAGCGATCGGTCAAACGGATCCTCGAACTGCGTCCCCGAAAATCACAGAAGCAGATCGCTGACGAAGCCGGCTTCCTGTCCGTCAACATGCTCTCCATGATCAAGAGCGGCACCAGCAGGCTACCGCTCGATCGGGTTCCCGCTCTCGCGAAATCCCTGGAGAGCGACCCGGCCCGACTGTTCGTCCTGGCGCTCGAGCAGCAGGACAATGCGCTGGCGGTCGTCGTGAGGGAGATCGCCGTCTCCGCCAACGAGGCCGCCTGGATCGAGGAATTGCGTGACGTGTCGGATCATTCCGATCCGACGCTGACCATCAAGGCGCGGCGCGCGCTACGGGCGGTGTTCGGCAAATGAAGGTCTTGTCCGTGCACACTATTCCGAAATCCTTCTGCCTGACCGAGAACGAGCGCGCATGGATCGAGTTCATTCGGCTTGTGTCACGCGATACCGACCCCGGACCAACGCTCGCGCGCGTGCAACGTTTGAAGGCGGTGTTTCGCGCACGAAAGACAAATTTCCTGAGTTGTGGCGCGCTGGCTTCGACGAGCGTTGTCGTTGATGAAGACGATCGCCTCCTTAACCAGGCGCTTCTGCGCGGCGGCGTTGTCCGGTCCGCCGGTGAGCAGGGTCGCTCCTGTCTCGATCATCGATCTTTGCAGGCCACTGCTCTCAGAAATTAGCGTATCTCACGAGATAGGCCCCACCACAGCCGGCCAGAAATACCCAGAGCCAGAGCACCCATGCCCAAGGGCGCGGCTCGCCGCCAGGCCCATTCATCTTGCCCTCCCAAAGTACATCTGCTGGATCAGTTAAACAAAATTGGCCGCTGCCGTCTCGACAAAGGTCATAAACAAATCCAGCCGACCGCATTGTGAGATGATCGGCTTCCATAGCGCCTCGCGCTAAGGTTATAATTGAATTTACTCGCTACCACGACAGGTTTCAATTGGCGGGTGATCGTAGGGAGCCGTCCGATATTCGCGCCTGCACGCACACAATCTGAAAACCGGCAAGGCTTGTCAGGCGTATGAGGATAACCAGACGTGTTCTGGCCCCGATGTGCCAAATCGGGAAGCTCGCCGGGCCTCCGACAGGGTGGGTGACGGCCCGGCGAGTTTGACCTCCGCCAGCCGGAAGGCGATCGCGCTAAGATGAAGTGGCCGCCGGCCCACGGGGTGGGGGGTGGGTAAGGAGCCGGCGGCCTGGGCCGCTGTGTTCCTCCCAGTGGTCCCGGTTGGCCTTTTATGCTTTCTCCTGCGGTCTGGATAGCTGCCGGACCGCTAACCTTGGGGCATCCTGGCCGCCGGGTTGGACCGTGAGCGATTGTGGCGAGCACTCCAACGACAAGTCCAGCTTTTGTTGGCATGGCAGTTGCAATGTATGAGATCACCAGCCTCTGGCGGGTCTCGATGTACCAAATCGGGAATGGAGGATCGCTGGACCTTGGCGGGTTGGGTAAGGTCCAGCGGTCTTCCTCTGAGCAGGACAGGCAACCAGGAGCATTTCGACCGCGAGCTTTTTCACAAATACAGTTGAACCAGAGGGTGGGGGAGTTGCTGGATTCAATCACCCAAGATCATGGTGACTTCAGCCCGACTGGTTCATGCCGCCGACGTCAGTCAATTTGGCGTCGGCGGCATACATTTATCAATTAGCAATCATGAATATGTGTTTCCTGTTCGAAGGGACGGGCTGCGGACACTGCCAGGCCGTTCCGGGCCGCTGGCCCAGCCGCCCCACCACCCCGGCCAGCGGCCTTGAGTTTCGTCAGCCTTGGAACCGTCTCTCACAAGATCCCAGCGTCGGGCAGACATTTATGTCTGACCCGACGGATGACCTTGAAATGCATGGACCGGCCATCCATCGGCGAAGCCGGCCGAACCTGCCTGGCGAGCCCCGGCGGCGCGCCACAATCACCCAACCTACGGTCAGATCACCGTGAAATCCGCGGCGGTGAGGGCGAGGCCCGGCACGAGCATGGCGAATTTCACCGCTGTGAAATCATTGCCCGTTCCGTCCGCGTCGTAAAACAGCGAACCCGTGTTCGAATTGTAGAAGATGCGGTCGTCTGCATCGCGCGGGCCAAGGAAACTGTCCTTGAACGCCGAGGCGTCCAACGCTCCGACCCCGAGCGCGGTGAAGATCGCACTGTCGAGCTGGATCTGATCGTCAGTCACGCTGAAGTCGGCGATGCGGTCGACATTGCCAGCGCCGAGCGCGGTGGAGAAGCTGAAGGTGTCGGCCCCACCCATGCCCCACAGCCAGTCGTCGCCGCCGGCGCCGTCGAGCACGTTGGCGCCGTCATTGCCGCGCACCAGCTGCACGAACTCGTTGCCGGTGAGGTTGACGGCATAGGTGGCGTTGAGCGATGTCGTGTTCAGATATTCGGCGCTGACGCCGCTGGCCAGCACGTAGTTCACGCCGGCGTTGACGCGGTCGACGCCCTCGCCGCCGACTTCGACAATGACGGCTCCGGCATTGTAGACCGAATAGCTGTCGTTGCCGCCGCCGCCGGTCAGTGTGTCCGACCCACCGACGCCGCCATCGTTGAGAATGTTGTCACCAGCGGTGCCGGTGAGCACGTCGGCGAAGATCGAGCCCTTGAGGTTCTCGATGCCGAACAGCGCGTCGCCGCTGGCACCGCCGCCGGTGGTGCCGCTGCCGAGGTCGACGGTGACGCCCGCCGCCGCGCCTGCATAGCTGACCGTGTCGCTGTCGGCCCCGCCATCCAGCGTTTCGGCCGAAGCGCCGGCGAGCAAGGTGTCGTTGCCGGTCCCGCCGTTCAGTGTCGTGCCGCCGCTCAGGATATCGTTGCCGGCCAGACCGTTGAGGGTGCCCGTGCCAGTACCGGTCAACGAATCGTTGAAGGCCGAGCCTATGGCGTTCTCGAAACCCGTCACCGTGTCGCCCTGGGCGTCGCCGCTCGCGCCGGTACCGGCGACGAGGTCGACGCTCACGGCCGCGGACGAAGCGGAATAGTCGACGGTGTCCGTGCCGCCGCCGCCATCGAGGCTATCGGCCCCCGCGCCGCCGGTGAGGGTGTCGTTGCCGAAGCCGCCGGTGATTATGTCGTCGCCCGCCAGACCGTCGATGCTGTCGTTGCCGTCGGAGCCGATCATGCGGTCGGCCCCGGCCGACGCGGCGAGCGAGATCCGGAACACGTCGAAGCCGGTGCCGTTGCCCTCGGCGCCCACGCCGGTGTCGGTCGCCTGCGTCTGGAAGGTGACGTAGCGGCCGTCGGCCGAGATCGAGGGCGTGTTCGAGAGGTCGTTGAGCTCGCTCCCGTCGGCGGCGACGGACAGGCGCGTCACGTTGCCGGTCACCATGTCCTTCAGGAAAATGTCGCGCAGCCCGTTGGTGTCGCCCTGCACCAAATTGCTGGCGAGGCTGAAGAAGACGACGTAGCGTCCGTCGGCCGAGATCACCGCCTGGCCCGACAGGTCGTTGCTCTGGCTGCCGTCGGTGGCGGTGGACACCCGGGTGGTGGTGTTGGTCTGCAGGTCGCGGACGAAGACGTCGGTGGTGCCGTTGGTGTCGCCGGCGACCAAATTGGTCGCATCGCTCTGGAACACGACGTAGCGGCCGTTGCCGGAGATCGAGGCGCCGGAGGACTGGCCGTCTCCCGACCCGCCGACGGTTGAGACGGAAGCCAGAGTGGTGGTGCCGGCGGCGATGTCGCGGACGAAGATATCGGTTACGGCGCCGTTGGTGTCGTTCGCTGTCAGATTGCTGGCGGTGCTGACGAAGGAGGCGCGGTTGCCGTCGTCGGACAGGCGGGCCACCAGGGAGTTGCCGTTGGCCTGCGACTCGTCGTCCGCCACGGAGACGCGGGTGACGAGGCCGGTCGACAGGTTCTTGACGAAGACATCGCTGAAACCGTTGCTGTCGCCGGCCACCAGGTTGGTCGCGGTGCTCTGGAAGCCGATGAAGGCGCCGTTGCCGGTGACGTCGACATTCTGGCTGGCGCCGTTCGCCTGGCTGCCGTCCGACGCCGTCGAGACCCGGGTGGTCACGCCCGTCAGCGTGTCCCGCATGAAGACGTCCAATGCGGCGTTGGTGTCGCCGCCGACGAGGTTGGTCGCCGTGCTGTTGAAGAACACGAAGCGGCCGTCATCGGTGATCGCCGCCACGCTGGAGACGTTGTTGCCCTGCGTGCCGCCGGTCGCGGTCGAAAGCAGCGTCGTGGTGCCGGTCACCGTGTCGCGCAGAAAGACATCGAAGAAACCGTTGAGGTCGCCGCCCACCAGATTGGTCGCCGTGCTCTGGAACACGACGTAGCGGCCGTCGGCTGACATCACGCCGCCGGTGGCAACATTGTTGGCGCTGGTGCCGCCGCTGTCGACCGAGATGCGAGTAAGCGAACTGGCGTTGACGGGCATGACAGGAATCCCCCCTTGGATCTGAAGCAGACGGCGGCGCGGGTCGCGATGCGCTATCGGAAGAGTTTGTAAAGAAAAACTACATCGAGCGGTGAGCCTGGGTTCGCGCGCTGACCGCGTCCCCATGCACGATATACGTGTGCTTGCGCCGCGGCAATTCCGAGTTGTCGATTTCCGGCGAGAACCGACCCGGCGTTGCCGGATGCGATCGAGCGTCGGCCCGGGTCGGTGCCGGAGCCGCGACCCATCTTCAAGCCAGGCGGGTGTTGTATCTGCACGGGCGTGATGGCTATCGCCGTGTCGATGCCGTCCGGCATGTTCTCCCGGATTGGGCGTTCAATCCCGCCCGAACCGCGAGCGCTCGAACGCCAGCACCACCACAAGCGCCAGCAGCAGGGGAATGATCAGGTAGAACAATCGGAACACCAGCAGCGCGGAGAGCACCGCCACGGGATCCATCTGCGAAAGGCCGGCGATGAAGACGATCTCCAGCACGCCCAATCCTCCAGGCGCATGCGAGATCAGCGCCGCTGAAAAAGAGACCACGAAGACGCCGAGGATCACCATGAAACCCGGATTGCCGGCCTCGGGAAGCGCGAAATAGATGATGCCGGCCGCGCCGATCAGCTCGATCGGAGCGATCACCAGTTGCCGCGCCACGATCGGCAGCCGGGGATAGAGGATGGCGAATTTTCCGATCTTCAGCGGCCTGAATTGCAGCCAGCTTCCGAAAATATAGAGCCCGACCAGCAAAAGCAGCCCAAGCCCGGTCAGCCGCGTCGCCGAGACCGGCATGAAATGCACGAAGCCGTCGAACACCTCGGGTTCGATCAGCAGCAGGAACGCGCCGAGCAGCATCGCGCCGAGCACGAAGGTGAAGGAGCAGAGCGCCACCAGCACGCCGACTTCCTGTCCGGAGAGGCCTTGCGTGGCATAGGCGCGGTAGCGGATCACCGCGCCGGACAGCACCGATCCGCCGATATTGTGCGCCAGCGCATAGGTGGTGAAGGAGCAGACGGTGATGAAGCCGAACGGCACCTTCTTGCCGAGATGGGTCAGCGCGATGTGGTCGTAGCCAGCCAGCGCGGCATAGGCGACGACCGAACTGCACGCCGCCAGCACCCAGCGATGCGCGGGGATGGCGGTCAGACCGTCACCCAGATCGTCCAGCGAGATGCCGCGCAGTTCGTTGTAGAGCAGCCATATCGAGAAGCCGACGGCGATGAGGCCGACAGCGGGCCAGAAATAGGTCCTAAGCTTCATCGCGTGGTGATCATCGATCGTTTGCCGGCATGTTTCTGGAGCTTGGTCTCGGATACGGAAGGATAGGATGCCGGAACGCCCTCCCGCAAGGCGTTGCGACAATTCGGACAATCCGCTTGGTGATCCGCCGCTCCGCTGTTATGGTCCGACCAACGCAAGATATGTGGCCCCGCGGCGCTCCATCGGTTCGCGCGGTGCTGGAAGGAATTTTTAGGTGGAAGACCCTGAAACCGGCGCGAGGGCGCGGGGAGACGGGGTGTCCGAAAGCCCTGCGGCGCCTGTTCGCGTTTCAGGTGAAGAGCCTCCACGGTATCCGAAGGGTGCCGACGGGTTCGACCCCGCCCGGCTGGGTCCGGCGGACGGCGCTCCGGCAAGGAAAGGCAGAAAGCGGCGCAAGCGCAAACGCGGCCGGAAGGTTTTTGCGCCAGGGACTTCGCCGCAAAATCCGCAAGCTGCCGCCGCTGTGCCTGAACCGCCGCCTGCCGAGGCGCCGGCGCCGATCAGGATTCCGGCGCCTCCGCTGGAACCTTCGGGACGCCCGTGGGAGCGGGGCGGCCCGGCCAACGGACGCGACGGGCCGATCTTCGCCGCACTCGATCTCGGCACCAACAATTGCCGGCTTCTGGTCGCGACGCCCGGGCGTCCGGGCCAGTTCCGGGTGGTCGACGCCTATTCCCGCATCGTGCGATTGGGCGAAGGCCTGTCCGCCACCGGGCGGCTCAGCGAGGCCGCGATGGATCGCGCCGTCGAGGCGCTGAAGGTCTGCGGCGACAAGCTGCGCAACCGCTCGATCCGCCGCGCCCGCCTAGTCGCCACCGAAGCCTGCCGCGCCGCCGAGAACGGCGCCGAGTTCCTCGACCGTGTGCGCGAGGAAGCTAGGATCGAGCTGGAGATCATCGACCGGCAGACCGAGGCGCGGCTCGCCGTGTCCGGATGCGGCCCGCTGGTCGAGCGCGATACCGATGCGGTCGTGCTGTTCGACATCGGCGGCGGCTCCTCGGAGATCGCCCTCATCGACCTGTCGCGCCACCGCACCCCGCGGCTTTCCAACCACATCGTCTCCTGGACGTCGCTGCCAGTCGGTGTGGTTTCGCTGGCGGAGCGTTATGGCGGCCGCGACGTGACGCCGGAAACCTTCGCGGCGATGGTCGCCGACGTGACGGCCATGATCGACGCCTTCGACGGGCGCCACCGCGTCAGCCATCTGATGAAGGGCTCGCGCTTCCATCTGCTCGGCACCTCCGGCACCGTCACCACGCTTGCCGGCGTGCATCTGGAACTGGAGCGTTACGACCGCCGCCGCGTCGACGGCCTCTGGCTCGACAACGACAATGTCGACCGCATGATTGCAAAACTGCTCGGCTGGGATTTCCAGCAGCGCGTGGCCAATCCCTGCATCGGCGCCGACCGTGCCGACCTGGTTCTGGCCGGCTGCGCCATCCTGGAGGCGATCCGCGCGCATTGGCCGTCGCCTCGGCTGCGCGTTGCCGACCGCGGCCTGCGCGAAGGCATATTGAGCGAAATGATGGCGGAAGAGGGCGTCTGGCGGCGTCCCCAGCAATGGGGGGGCCGGCCATGAAGGACAAACAGGGAAAGCCGGGGGCGACCCGCGCTCTGAAGACGCGCATCAAGAACAGCAGCCTCAAGGAATCGTCCCGCCGCTGGCTGCAGCGCCATATGAACGATCCCTATGTGCAGCGCTCCAAGGCAGAGGGTTATCGCTCGCGCGCCGCCTACAAGCTGATCGAGATCGACGACAAATATCATCTGCTGAAGCCCGGCATGCGGGTCATCGACCTGGGCGCAGCACCTGGCGGCTGGTGCCAGGTGGCCGCGGCGCGCACGCATTCCTCTCTGGAGCAGCCCGGCGTGGTCGGCATCGACTATCTGGAGATGGATGCGGTGCCGGGCGCGACGCTGCTCCAGATGGATTTCCTCGACGACGATGCGCCGGCCAGGCTTGCAGAGGCACTGGGCGGCGCGCCCGACATCGTGCTCTCCGACATGGCCGCGCCAACCACTGGCCACCGGCGGACCGATCATTTGCGCACCATGCATCTGTGCGAGGTCGCCGCCGACTTCGCCATCTCCGTGCTTCGGCCCGGCGGCCATTTCCTCACCAAGACTTTTCAGGGCGGCACCGAAGCCGAGTTGCTGACCCGCCTGAAGCAGAACTTCCGCTCGGTCCACCACGTCAAGCCGCCGGCCTCCCGTGACGAATCGGTCGAACTCTATCTGCTGGCGCGCGAATTCAAGGGGCGCGGGGAGCCGGAGGTGCCGTAACTGGCCCGCGGTCGCCAGCCTGTGCATCCATCGCCTTGATCGATGGCGCGCGATAGCCGGAGACCGAATTGCCGGCATCGGGGGTGAGCCGGTAGAACGAGAAGCAGGCGGACGCCGAGACGGCCGCGACGATGAAGAACGCGACGTGGAAAGCGCCCAGCGTCAGCACGCCGCCGCTCAGGCTGGCTTGCACCTCCAAAATTCCGCCGGCCAGCGCGACGCCGAGCGCGATGCACAATTGCTGCGCGACCGCGGTGATCGGCGTGGCGCGGCTGGTTTCCTCCGGTGGGATGTCGGCATAGGCCAGCGCGTTGACGCCGGTGAAGAACATCGAGCGGATGAAGCCGCCGGCCAGGATGACGGCAATGATCACAAGATAGGGCGTCTGCGGGGTGAAAAACCCGTTGACCGCGATCGACAGCGCCGCGACCAGCGAGCCGCCGATGAGCACGCGCCGGAAACCGACGGTGCGAAAAATCCATGTGGTGACGAATTTCATGCCGATGGCGCCGATGGCGGTGACGAAGGTGATCATGCCCGACTCGAAGGGCGTCAGGCCGAAGGCCAGTTGGAACATCAGCGGCAGCAGAAACGGGACCGCGCCGATGCCGATGCGAAACAGCCCGCCGCCGAGCACCGAGGCCCGGAACACCTGGTTGCGGAACAGGTCGAGCGCCAGCAGCGGTTTCTCCTTGCGCCTTGCGTGCGCGAAATAGAGCAGGCCGGAGATGATGCCGAGAACCACGGCGCCAAGACCCACGGCGGGGGGCAGCGCGGGCAGGCTGACCACGGAAAGCCCGAACACCACGCCCGACGCCGCAAGGCCGCTGAGCACGAAACCCCGGAAATCCAGCGGAGCTGTGATTACCGGTTCGAAGGCCGGCAAGAACCGGGTTGCCAGCAAAATCCCCAGAATGCCGATCGGGACGTTGATCAGAAAAATCCAGTGCCACGACAGGTAGGTCGTGATGAAACCGCCGACCGGCGGGCCGACCAGGGGTCCGACGAGCGCCGGTATCGTCAGCCACGACATCGCCGCGACGAGGTCGCTCTTCGGCGTCGAGCGCACCAGCACAAGTCGTCCCACGGGCGTCATCATGGCGCCGCCCATGCCCTGCAGGAAACGTGCCCCGACAAACGCCTCGAGCGAATTGGATACCGCGCAGGCGACTGAGCCGACGACGAAGACGGCGATTGCGGCGCGAAAGATGTTCTTCGCGCCGTAGCGGTCGGCCATCCAGCCGCTGATCGGAATGAAGATGGCCAATGAGACGAGATAGGCGGTCAGCGCCAGCTTGAGCGCGATCGGGCTGGTCTCGATATCCTTGGCGATTGCCGGGAGTGATGTCGCGATCACCGTCGAATCCATGTTCTCCATGAACAGGGCGACCGCGAGAATCAGCGGGACGGTACGTTGCAACTTGAAGTTCCGGTCGTTGTCGTGGTCCGGGTGAAATTTCGGACCGGGCGGGTGATACGCAATCGCATGTAGGGCAGGAGCCGGCAAGCGGCAGGAGGCCAGGGCCGGCAAACGCACCGCGCCAGCGGCTCACATTGATGTGAAGTTTTCGGTTGGGGAGCCGTTGGCCTGTGGCCGGTCGCAACGCCAAAGCCCATCGCGTCAGCGACGTAGCGGAGGTCGTTGCGGAAGCAGTCGCGGATCGCCAGCGCCAGCAACTGCTCGCCATTGAAACCGAACCCTGCTGCTAAAAACGTGTCGCACCCAATCGGCCTCATTCTGCCGGAGAGGTTTGGGTCAACGTCGAGGGCTTCGTCGCAGGTCTGGCTGGTGGCTCGGACAAGACGAAGCCCGATGGGGCCGAAGGACGACCCCGGTAGAATGAGGCGGATTGGGTGCGGCATGTTTAGTGTCTCAGATCGAATTTCTGCTATGGCTGCAGGCAAATCGCCCGCGATGTCACCAACTGCCGAAAATGTGAAGGCGCAACGTCGTGAGGGAGGACCGCCAGGATGAGCACCGACCGGGACACCGTGCGGTCGTATGATGCGGTCGCAGCGGACTACGCTGCCGAGGCCGCGGCGATGCCCAAGTGGGTCGCGACAGAGATCGATGCGTTCGTGACCGAACTGGGTGGCTCGGGCAGGGTGCTGGAGATCGGAAGCGGTGGCGGGCGAGATGCGCTTGAGCTTGAGAAGCGGGGGATCAGCGTCCGGCGCACCGACATTTCCAAGGGTTTTGTCGAACTGCTTCGCGAGAGTGGCTTCGAGGCCGACCCGTTGGACCCGCTGACCGACGACCTGGCCGACTCGCGGCGTCCCGGCACGCCGTACGACGGGATTTGGGCCTGCGCCTGCCTGATCCATGTCGCGCGAGAGGATTTCGGCATGGTGCTTGGACGGCTTGCCGAGGCGACCCGGACGGGTGGCCGACTGCACGCCTCGGTCAGGGAGGGCGATGGCGAGGATGTGTCCACACACGGCAGCGCTGCAGCGCCCCGGCGCTACGTCGAGACGTACTGGCGCGAGCCTGCCCTGCGATCCGCACTCGCAGACGCCGGTTGGATCGTCGGTGAGGTACGTCGGTGCATCGGAAGGCCCGATGATCGGTGGCTGAGCGTTCGGGCGAGTCGGGCATGATGCGGACAGAGTTCTGGGTCCGGGCGGAGGCAGTGCATCACGTCCGCATGCGGCGCTAAGCGGGGTAGATCGCGCCACGTCGCGGAGAGCCTTGGAGAGGGTTCAAAAAAGGGGACAGGAAGCCTCTCGGAAAGAGCGAGAATTTTTCTAACCTGTTGAATTGATGGTCTTATATTTTATCGGACAATAATTTTTAGCGCATTTTATCCCCGCCACCAAAATCGCGCGCATACTTCTGCGCAGTTTCTCCCGCCGGGAACGCTTCCGGAGTCGTTCGTTAGCGGGGAGGAACCGGCGCCTCCGTCATGCTGCCGACGAAGCAGCATGGCCGGGGAGGCCGCGTCCGAAGGTTCCTCCCCCGACACTACGGTCGGGGCGCACTGGACGAGTGCTTAAGACCGGGCCAGCCGAGGCGTTAATGCCGGAGCCGGAGCAAGGCGAAGCGGAACGGGACGAGGCCAAAAATCGCCGGCGGGCGCATGAGTTGCGCCATATTGTTAGTCTGTGAGGCAAGGCTTTTCGCGCCCGCTTCCCGACTTCTCCCTCCGCGGCGGGGAGTGTTCTTTGACAATGGCCAGGGCCGAAAGGCAGCGTGGCAACGGGGAAGGTCTATGCAATGCCGTGTGCCAACTCCGCGGAGTCCCTGCGGATATTCGGGCGACCGCCTTGCGTGAGCGGCTTTCCAAGCTGTCGCGGACGTGTTACCAGCCCGTGCCAATCCTGAAAGGGAAGATCAAGAGTCGGCGCCGGCCATAGGGCCCCAGCGCCCGCTTCACGTTTTGAGGAATGGCAATGGCGCAGATTATCGAGACCGCAACCGGGGCGCTGGCGCTCACTTTCGACGATGTGCTGCTGCAGCCCGAGCACTCGGAAGTGCTGCCGGGCGAGACCGACGTGCGCACCCGCATCGCCGGCGACATCGACCTGAACATCCCGATCCTGTCGGCCGCCATGGACACCGTGACCGAGGCGCGGCTGGCCATCGCCATGGCGCAGGCCGGTGGCATCGGTGTCATCCACCGCAATTTTTCGCCGGTCGAGCAGGCCGAGCAGGTGCGGCAGGTGAAAAAATTCGAATCCGGCATGGTGGTGAACCCGGTCACCATCGGCCCCGAAGCGACGCTGGCCGACGCGCAGGCGCTGATGCGCACCTATTCGATCTCGGGCATTCCCGTCGTCGAGGGCGGTGGCAAGGGCGGCCAGATCGTCGGCCGGCTGGTCGGCATATTGACCAACCGCGACGTGCGTTTCGCCACCGATCCGGACCAGAAGGTCTACGAATTGATGACCAAGGACAATCTGGTCACGGTCAAGGAAAACGTCGACCAGACCGAGGCCAAGCGCCTTCTGCACCAGCGCCGCATCGAAAAACTGCTGGTCGTCGATCCGGACGGCAATTGCGTCGGCCTGATCACGGTGAAGGACATCGAGAAGTCGCAGCTCAACCCGCATGCCACCAAGGACGCGCAGGGCCGCCTGCGCGTGGCGGCCGCCACAAGCGTCGGCGAGGACGGTTTCGAGCGCGCCGAGCGGCTAATCGCGGCGGGTGTCGACCTTTTGGTCATCGACACCGCGCACGGCCATTCGCAGCGCGTGCTCGACGCAGTGACCCGCGCGAAAAAACTGTCCAACTCGGTGCGTATCATGGCCGGCAACATCGCCACATCAGCCGGCGCCCAGGCGCTGATCGATGCGGGCGCCGACGCCGTCAAGGTCGGCATCGGCCCCGGCTCGATCTGCACGACGCGCATCGTGGCGGGTGTCGGCGTGCCGCAGCTTTCGGCCGTGATGTCGGCGGCCGAGACCGCCATGAAGTCGGGCGTCACCGTGATCGCCGACGGCGGCATCAAATATTCCGGCGACCTGGCGAAGGCGCTGGCGGCCGGGGCAGGGGCCGCGATGATCGGCTCGCTGCTTGCGGGCACCGACGAGAGCCCCGGAGAAGTCTATCTCTACCAGGGCCGCTCGTTCAAAGCCTATCGTGGCATGGGCTCGGTTGGCGCGATGGCGCGCGGCTCGGCCGACCGCTATTTCCAGGCCGAGGTGCGCGATACGCTGAAACTGGTGCCGGAAGGCATCGAGGGCCAGGTTCCCTACAAGGGGCCGGTATCAGGCGTGCTGCACCAGCTCGCCGGTGGCCTGAAGGCGGCGATGGGTTATGTCGGCGCGCGCACGCTGACCGACCTGCAGCAACGCGCCACCTTCGTGCGCATCTCCAACGCGGGCTTGCGCGAAAGCCACGCGCATGACGTTACGATCACCCGCGAAAGCCCGAATTATTCGGGCGGGATGTGAGCCCACCGGCGCGGCGGAATGGTCAGTCCAGATCTGACATCCTAATCGTGATGTCTGTCAGCGCCGCGGGCGAAATCGGCGTCCCGGCCCCGATCCTTTCGATGCTAGTCCATTGTCCATCCGGGTTCGGTCCCCGATGGAGCCAGGTTTGACGCGTTCCCGCGTCCACCACCCATAGCTCGTGGACACCGTGCCGGGCATAGATTTGGGCTTTCAGTCCCCTGTCATAGGACATCGAGGACGCCGCCACCTCGACGGTAAGCAATACGTCGCCGCCACGTACATCCTCAGGAAGGATTCGCTTCGGATAGAGGCACAGATCCGGCTCGACGAAGGTCCGTTCGTCGAGGTAGAGCGAGGTCTCCACGCCCAGGCGCAAATCATGCGGCTTGCGAGCCGCCAAGACCTCGGTGAGCGCGGCCTTGATCACCTCGTGCTGGTTTCCCTTGGGCGACATCGGCACGACTTCTCCGTCGATCAGCTCGAAATTCTCGTCCTCGGCGATGATGCCCGCCTCGACCATGCGGCGAATCTCCGCCACGGTGAAAGACCGGCGGGGAAAACCTTCGGCGGCGCGGGTGGCGACGATGTTCATGCCGGCATCCTTAGCTGTGCTGACTTTAGACCTATCACGGCTCCGGGATTTTGTCTTCAAGCGCGGCGCCTCGGCCCGTCTCCGCATCTCCAGCGCTGGTCCGCGCGAGAAGCATGCGCATGACGTGACGATCACCCGCGAGAGCCCGAACTATCCGGGCGGGATGTAGTCGAACAAGGCGAGATGAGGTTCAGTCCGTTCGACCTGAACCTCAGCAGCCGCTACTGCGCGAGTTCGAACACCGCAACCTTGCGCCGGTCGAACTTCAGCGCGATCTCGCCGCGCACCAGCTTCACGGCGATGTCGCCGAACACCTGGCGGCGCCAGCCATGCATGGCCGGCACGTCGGCTTCCTCGCCTTCGGCGGCGATGCGGTCGATGTCGTCGCCGGAGGCCAGCACTTTTGCCGCGACGCCTTCCTTTTCGGCAACCTGGCGCAGCAGCACCTTCAGCAGCTCGGCCGCCGCGCTCGACCCTTCCGGCGCCTGCGCCATCTTCGGCAGGCGCGGCATCTGGTCCTTCGGCAGGTCGAGCGCGGTGTTGACCACCTGCAGCAGGGCGGTCGCGGTCGCCGACCGCTCCCAGCCTTTCGGGACAGTGCGCAGCCTCGACAGCGCGGTGGTATCGCGCGGCTGCTGCTGGGCGATCTCGTAGACCGCGTCGTCCTTGATCACCCGGCCGCGCGGCACGTTGCGGTCGCGCGCCTCGCGCTCGCGCCAGGCCGCCACCGCCTGCACCACGGCAAGCTCCTGTGGCTTGCGCAGCCGCATCTTCAGCCGCTTCCAGGCGTCTTCGGGATCGGGATCGTAGGTTTCGCGCGAGGTCAGCACGTCCATCTCCTCGTTCAGCCAATGCCCGCGTTTTTCGCGTTCCAGTTCGGCGGCGAGGTGCTTGTAGACGTCGATGAGGTGCGTGACGTCGGCCAGCGCATAGGTGAGCTGCTTTTCGGAGAGCGGCCTGTGCCGCCAGTCGGTGAAGCGCGACGACTTGTCGAGCTGCGCTCCGGTGATCTTCTGGACGAGTTGGTCATAGGAGACGCTGTCGCCGAACCCGCAGACCATCGCCGCCACCTGTGTGTCGAACACCGGATGCGGCAGCAGGTCGCCGAGGTGGTGGATGATTTCGATGTCCTGCCGCGCCGCGTGGAAGACTTTCACCACCGCCTCGTTGGCCATCAGCGCGAAGAACGGCGCGAGGTCGAGGTCGGGCGCCAGCGGGTCGACCAGTGCTGTCACGCCCGGCGCGGCCATCTGGATAAGGCACAATTCCGGCCAGAACGTCGTCTCGCGGATGAATTCGGTGTCGACGGTGACGAAGGCCGACTTCGCCAGCGCGGCGACGGCGGTCTCGAGTTCGGCGTTGGTGGTGATCAGATGCATGAAAATGTCTTGGTGACCGGAATTACCGGTGTTTCTTTTCAGCCGATGGCGGTTTCGTCAAGCTCGCGTCGCCGTTTCCATCGTCCGGTTTTCCGTTTGATCTGGGTTCTCCGGCCTGCCGCGTCAGCTTCGCGAAGATCGTCGAGGTCCGGAGCAGGGCGATGAACCGCCCGCGCCGGTTTGCCGGAACGCTGGAGCGGGCGCGCATGCGGTAGAGGATGATGGCGATGAAGACGACATAGATGGCGGCGATGAAACCGAACAGCGCGCCGGGGCCGAACCGCTCCATGGCGAAGGAGGCGGAAAACGGTCCGCCGATCGCCCCGAACGAATAGAACAGCATGAGCGCCGCGTTGACCAGCACGAACTCGCCCGGGCCGGCGCGGTCGTTGGCGTGGGCCGCCGACAGCGAGAACAGCGGCATGGCGAAGGAGCCGAAGACGAACACCAGCACGAAATTCGCCAGCGGATTGTTTCCCGCGAGGAAAGCCAGCGCCAGCGCCGTTACCAATGCGCCGACCGTCGAGACCAGCAGCACCATGCGCCGGTCCCAGCGATCGGAAAGATAACCCAGCGGATACTGGATCAGCGCACCGCCGATGATGCCGACACTGACGAAGGTGACGACGTCGGTGACCGACATGCCGAGTTCCTCGGCGTAGACCGGCGAGAGCGTGCGGAACGAACTGTTGGTGACCCCGACCGCGATGCAGCCGATGCAGCCCAGCGGCGAGATGCGGAAGACGCGCGGCAGGTCGAGTTTCACGTCGTCCGGCGCGGTTGGGTTGGAACGGTCGCCGAGCGACACCGGAACCAGCGACAGGGTGATCATGATCGACATGATGGCGAAGATGGTGAAGCCGCCGGGGCCGAAGACCGGGATCAGGAACTGTGCTCCTGTGACCGAGCCGATATCGACCATGCGATAGAGCGCCAGCACGCGCGCCCGGTGCTCGTTGGGCGCGCCGGAATTCAGCCACGCCTCCATGACGGTGAACAGGCCGGCGAAACAGAAGCCGGCGGCGAAGCGGATCACCGACCACATCAGCGGATCGATGACCAAGACCAGCGTCAGCGTGCCGGCGGACGCGATCGCCGCCAGCGCCGAAAACGAGCGCACATGCCCGACAGCTTTCATGATGCGGCCGATGGCGAGGCAGCCGAGCAGGAAGCCGCCGAAATAGGCGGTGCCCATGAAACCGATGACGGCCGGCGAAAACCCCTCCTGCGCGCCGCGCAGCGCGATCAGCGTGCCTTGCAGGCCGTTGCCGCCGAGCAGGATGCCGGCGGCGATGAGGAGGGGGATGAGCGGGCGGATGGCGGACATGCATTGGCTAATAATGGCTCGAACCCGCCGGGGCTATGTGTTTTCAGCGGTTTTGCGTTGGGCCTACCGTTGACGCTATGAGTATTTACTCATAGATTTTGGGATGGCCCGACCCACTCGACCGATGCGCCCGCTTCTTTGGCTTGCGTCAAGCCGCAGGGACTATGGCGCTTTTCCGGAGAGGGTGCAGGAGGCGTTCGGGTTCGAACTGTTTTTGGCGCAGACTGGACAACACCCGCCATCCGCGAAAATGCTGAAAGGATTCGGAAGCGGTGTCGTGGAATTGATCGAGGATTTTGACGGCGATACCTATCGCGCCGTTTACACGGTCCGGTTCGAGACGGCGGTCTACATCCTGCATAGTTTCAAGAAGAAGTCCAAGCAGGGCATCCAGACCCCGCAGAGCGATATCGACCTGATCAGCCGGCGGTTGCGCGACGCGGAAGCGGACCACGCGGCAAGAACGAAAGGGAGCGCGGAACATGAGCGCCGATAAGATTGAAGTGCACGAAAGTGATTCCAACATTTTCGCCGAACTGGGATTGCCGGATGCCGAAGCCCATTTCCTGAAGGCCCAGATCGTGGCGGAGCTTTATCGGCTGACCAATGCCGATGGCCTGACCCAGGCCAAGGCAGGCGCCTTGATGGGAATCAGCCAGCCCGAAGTCTCGCGCATGTTCAAGGGACATTTCAGGGAATACTCGGTCGAGCGGCTGATGGGGTTTCTTACGGCTTTCGATCAAGACGTCGAGATCGTTGCAAGACCTCATCGGGCGACGGGCGAGCGTGGGCGAATACGATTTCTTGCGGCGGAAGGCACGCGGTCATGAGGGCGCGAAAGGCCCGCTCTTTCACGCCGGAGGAGGAAGAGCGGATAAAGCGCCGCATCCGCGAACGCGGCCTGACCTTCGAAGTCTTCCTGCCGGAGGGACTGGCGGATTGGCTGCGAGCCAAGATTGCGGACGGCACCTACGAGTCGGCGCGAGAAGCGGCGTTTGTCGCATTTACCGAATTGCAGGAGTTGGAAGCGCATCCGGAGGTCCGCCTGCAGCTTCTCAAGGCCAAGATACAGGCCGCGCGTGACGATCCGACGCCGCCCATTCCCGGCGAGGAGGTGTTCGATCGGCTGGACAAATACATCGAGACTCTTGCCAGGGAAGACTAGCGCCGCAAGCGTCGTCAGTTCCGGCGCAACCGAACCGTCACCTTGACAAAATTTCCCCTCCATGCGCTTGTCCGCGCGAATTTCAGGGGCCGGTTTGTGCTGTCCCTGCAAACCAAATCACCGATCGGATATCGAAATGCATCGCTACCGCAGCCATACCTGCGCACAATTGAGGAAATCGGAAGTGGGGCAGGCGGTGCGCCTGTCGGGCTGGGTGCATCGCGTCCGCGACCATGGCGGGTTGCTGTTCATCGATCTGCGCGACCATTACGGCATCACCCAGATCGTCGCCGACCCGGATTCGCCGGCCTTCAAGGTGGCCGAGACGGTGCGCGGTGAGTGGGTCATCCGTGTCGACGGCGAGGTCAAGGCGCGCGCGCCCGAGACCGTCAACAAGACCATGGCGACCGGCGAGATCGAGCTCTATGCCAGCGAGATCGAAGTGCTGTCGGCCGCGAAGGAGCTACCGCTGCCGGTGTTCGGCGAGCCGGACTATCCCGAGGACATCCGCCTGAAATACCGGTTCCTCGACCTGCGCCGCGACACGCTGCACAGGAACATCGTGGCGCGGACGAAGATCATCGCCGAGATGCGCAAGCGCATGGGCGAGGTGGGTTTCACGGAGTTCTCGACGCCTATCCTGACCGCGTCGTCGCCGGAAGGAGCGCGCGATTTTCTGGTGCCAAGCCGCATCCACCCCGGCACGTTCTATGCGCTGCCGCAGGCGCCGCAGCAGTACAAGCAGTTGATCATGGTGTCGGGCTTCGACCGCTATTTCCAGATTGCGCCGTGTTTCCGTGACGAGGACCCGCGCGCCGACCGGCTGCCGGGCGAATTCTACCAGCTCGATCTCGAAATGAGCTTTGTCGAGCAGGACGACGTGCTGGGCACCATGGAGCCGGTGCTGCGCGGCGTCTTCGAGGCTTTCGCCGACGGCAAGCCGGTGACGCAGGAATTCCCGCGCATTCCTTATGACGTGGCGATCCGCAAATACGGCTCCGACAAGCCCGACCTGCGCAACCCGATCGAGATGCAGAACGTGTCGGAGCATTTCCGCGGCTCGGGTTTTAAAGTGTTCGCCGGCATCCTGGCCAACGATCCGAAGGCCGAAGTGTGGGCTGTGCCGGCCAAGACCGGCGGCAGCCGCGCGTTCTGCGACCGGATGAATTCCTGGGCGCAGGGCGAGGGCCAGCCGGGGCTGGGCTACATCTTCTGGCGGCATGAAGAACTGCCTGATGAAGCTCACAGTGATATGAGTCACCCTCTTAGACAACTTGCCGACCGACAGATTGTCGACGACTGGCATGCCAGCAAGAATGCTGGCGAAGCTGAGCCAGTAATTTGGCCATCGGCGACCACGTATCTGGGTGGGGCTGGACCAATCGCCAAGAACATTGGGGTAGATCGTACAGAAGCCATCCGCCAGCAACTCGGCCTCGGCGAGGGCGACGCCGCCTTCTTCGTCGCCGGCAACCCGGAAAAATTCTACAAATTCGCGGGCGCCGCGCGCACGCGGGCGGGCGAGGAACTGAACCTCGTCGACCGCGAACGCTTTGCGCTGTGCTGGATCGTCGATTTCCCGTTCTTCGAATGGAACGAGGACGAGAAGAAGATCGACTTCGCCCACAACCCGTTCTCCATGCCGCAGGGCGGCATCGACGCGCTGACGGGGGCGGAGCCGCTGGGCATCAAGGCGTTCCAGTACGACATGGTCTGCAACGGTTTTGAGATCGCCTCCGGCGGCATCCGCAACCATCTGCCGGAGACGATGGTTAAGGCGTTCGAGATGGTCGGGCTGGACCGCGCGACGGTCGAGGAGCGTTTCGGCGGCCTCTACCGCGCTTTCCAGTATGGCGCGCCGCCGCATGGCGGCATGGCGGCCGGCGTCGACCGCATCGTCATGCTGCTGGTCGGCGCGACCAACCTGCGCGAAGTCACCATGTTCCCGATGAACCAGCAGGCCTACGATCTGCTGATGAGCGCTCCGTCCCCGGCCACCCCGACGCAGTTGCGCGAACTGTCGCTGCGTGTCGTGGCGGACAAGAAGCCGGCCTGACCGATGGGCGGCGCGGCGGGAGCAAAAAACCTGCCGCGCGTGCTTGTCACCGGGTTCGAGCCGTTTCCCGGCTCGCCGGTCAATCCGTCGCAAAGGTTGGTCGAGCGGCTGCGCAACGAGCCGCCTGCGCTAAATGGCATGGCGGCTTTCCGCGCCGAACTCCTGCCCGTCGATTACCGCGCGGTCGGGCGGCGCCTTTCGGAGATAGGCAAGGATTTTTCGCCGGACATCGCGCTGCATTTCGGCCTGGCGCATGGCTGCGGTGGCTTCCGGCTGGAGCGGCTGGGACGTAACGCCTTCGCCAATGCCAAGCCCGACAACAGCGGTTTTGCGCCGCCGGACGGCCCGATCTGCGAGGCGCCGGTGGTCCTGTCGTCGCGCCTGCCGCTGCAGGCGATCCATGACGCGCTCACAGCCGAAGGCTTGCCGGTCCTGTGGTCGGACGACGCCGGCGGCTATCTCTGCAATGCCGTGCTGACGCTGTCGCTGGCAGCCGCCTGCGAGGGGTTTTCGCCCCGCGCCAGCGGCTTCATCCACGTGCCGATGGTGGGGGAGGGCTGCAGCCTGTCGGAAGCGGATTTTTTGCGGGGCTTCGGGGTCGTCCTGCGGACAGTAGTCAACGGCTGGACAATTGCTCTGCCGGCGGCTCCACCCAGCCGGCAGGGAGCAGATACGCGGCCGAGCGCCTGAACAGGCCGAGCGTGCCGTCGGCCGCTTGCCCGACCCCGGCCTTCGCCAGCGCGTATCCGTCGGCGGTCCTGCGAAAGACTTGGCGGCTTCCGGCGACGACGTTTCCGTAGAGCCCCTCGGCCCTGGGTGCTGTTGTGTCGAACGCCGCCGAAGCGGTGGCGTCGCGCGAGGTCGAGACCGCGATGGCCCGCTCCAGCGGATCGGGCACCGTGCGGCAGACGCCTGAGATCAGCGGATAGCGGAAATTGTCGCGGCCGACGATCTGCGAGCGCATTGCCGCTTCGCAATCCGCCACGCTCGTCCACTGCGCCGGCGTCTCGGCGATGAACTCGCAGAGTTTTGCGTCGCAGTCGCAGCCGACAATGGTCATGGCAACCAGGGCAGTCTTGATCATGAAACATCCCTCCGGATCGGCGAGAAACGTCGTCGCCGAACGCGGCCACAGTTGGACCGGATTGCGGAGGAATGTCGGCTTTGCGGGGAGAATTGTGCCGTTCCGCAGCCGAAACCGGGCGTTGTAGCTCCCGTGCAACAGGAAGCGGCCGGCATCCATGCAAAGAGCACGAGTAAGCGCCTGCAATCTCCTGACCCCAAAAGAAAAAGCCCGGCGCGGCGGCCGGGCTTTCGATCGCGGAAAACGTCCGTCCTATTCGTCCTCGTTCGCCGTCACGGTGACGCCGAGCGATTTGGTCAGTTCGAGCGGATTGGCCGCGCTTGCCGCCGCGATCTGCGCGAAAGATACCGGGGCGGCGGGCTCCGCCGCAACCTCGATGCTCTGCGGGTCATCCAGATATTTCGTCACTGCCTCGGTGATCTTGGCCGACAGGTCTGGATTGTTGAGCTGCGCCGTCAGGAACGGCACGATCGCCTTGGCCTGGTTCTTGATGTCGTCGGGCTTCATGTTCTGCATCTTGGCGATGTAGTCGATCGCCTTGCCGGTCAGCGAATCGTCGTCCCAGCGCAGGCTGGCGGTCTGGAAGGTCAGTTGCTGCATCAGGCCGAGCATGGCGAGACCCTGCGCCGAATTGTCGGCGCCGGCCGGCTGCGCCGCCATCTGCTTTTGAACGTCCTGCAAGGCCTTGATGAAGTCCGGCGTGTAGCCGCCGATGTCGAAGGTCATGCCGAAGGTGCCGGCGTCGTCGACGGTGATGTCGTAGGTGCTGAAGGCCATGCGGCCGTCGGCCGGATTCCAGGAGCCGGCGAGGTCCAGCGAGCCGGTGATCGTCTGGTAACCCATCGCCTCGATCGCCGCCTTGGCCTGCGGATCGGTGACGAGGGTGAGATCGGCGGTGAATTTTTCCGCTTCGCCGGTGAATTCCATCGCCTTGTCGGCGCTGGGCGGTGTGATCTCGGCCGTCAGGTTCTCCAGCGAAAATGCTGTTTTGTCGCCTATCTTGACGTTGACGCTGGCAAGTTCCGCCGCATGATAGAACACCAAATTGGCGATCGGATCGGTCAACCCCGCGGCCGGCAGCTTCACGCCGGTCATCTTGAACGGGCTGATTTCGAAGGTCATGCCGTCCTGCGTCTTGGCGTAGGCTTCCGTGCTGAGCGTGTCGACCGCGTAGCCGCCATTGTCGTCGCTGACGCCCTGGAAATTCAGCTTGCCGATTTCGAAGGAATGCGGCTGCCCGGTAAAGTTCACCTTGGCGCCTTCCAGTGAAAAGTTTGCGCCCTCGCCGCTGATGGACGACCAGCTCAGCTCCGTTCCCTGCAGCGCTAGCAACTCCTTCAGGCGCTGGGAGACGGCGGTGGCGTCCTGGGCCTGGGCGCCGAGGACGGCTGAAGTCAGAAGAAATGTCGAAAGAGTGAGTTTTTTCAAAATATTGCGGTGGACGGACATCGGCGTTTCCTGAGCTTGTCGTTTGATCCCTGCGCCTTTCCTCTTGGCGAGGAACTGGTCCGGAAAAAGGCACGTCGGGCACATTCAGCGAAATTGCCGAAAAAATGCAAGAAGCCTGCGCTGGCATGGTGAAAAGCCTTGCGGCACTTGCCGCGAATCACTGGGTTCGCTAACTCGGCGCCATGGGCAAGGAGCTTCCGCCGCAAGGGTCAGACGGCGACGATTCGATTGAACCGGTCGACCTCAAGAAGGCGCTCGAGGAGCGCTACCTTGCCTATGCGCTGTCGACCATCATGCATCGCGCCCTGCCGGATGTCCGCGACGGGCTGAAGCCGGTGCATCGCCGCATCATGCATGCCATGCGGCTCTTGCGCCTCAATCCCGACCAGGGTTTTGCCAAATGCGCTCGCATCGTCGGCGAGGTGATGGGCAAATTCCATCCGCATGGCGACCAGTCGATCTACGACGCGCTGGTGCGGCTCGCCCAGGAATTCTCCGTCCGCTACCCGTTGGTCGACGGGCAGGGGAACTTCGGCAACATCGACGGCGATAACCCGGCAGCCATGCGCTACACCGAGGCGCGCATGACCGAGGTGGCGACGGCGCTGCTGGAAGGCATCACCGAGGACGCCGTCGATTTCCGCCCGACCTACAATGAGGAGGACGAGGAGCCGGTCGTCCTGCCTGGCGCGTTTCCGAACCTGCTCGCCAACGGATCGTCCGGCATCGCGGTCGGCATGGCCACCTCGATCCCGCCGCACAACGCCGCCGAACTGTGCGACGCGGCCCTGCATCTCATTGAAAACCCTCAGGCAACCGTGGCCGACTTGATGCAGTTCGTGCAGGGACCGGACTTTCCGACGGGCGGCATCATCGTCGACAGCCGAGCCTCGATCCAGGAGGCTTACGAGACCGGGCGCGGCGGGTTCCGGCTGCGGGCGCGTTATGCGACCGAGGACCAGGGCAGGGGCACCTGGCAGATCGTCGTCACCGAGATTCCGTATCAGGTTCAAAAAGCGAAGCTGGTCGAAAAGATCGCGGAATTGCTGGTCGCCAGAAAACTGCCGCTGCTGGAGGACGTGCGCGACGAGAGCGCTGAGGACATCCGCCTCGTGCTGACGCCGAAAAGCCGCACGGTCGATCCCAGCCTCTTGATGGAATCGCTGTTCAAGCTTTCCGACCTGGAAATCCGCTTTCCGCTCAACATGAACGTGCTGTCTCGAGGAAAGGTGCCGAACGTCCTGTCGCTGAAGACGGCGCTGCAGGAATGGCTGGAACACCGCAAGGAAGTCCTGATCCGGCGCTCGAAACACCGACTGGCCGAGATCGAGCGGCGGCTGGAGATCCTTGCCGGCTACCTGATCGCCTACCTGAACATCGACGAGGTGATCAAAATCATCCGCGAGGAGGATGAGCCGAAGCAGGTGATGATGGCCCGCTGGTCGCTCACCGACACCCAGGCCGAAGCCATCCTCAACATGCGGCTGCGGGCGCTGCGAAAACTCGAAGAGATCGAGATCCGCAAGGAATTCGATGGGCTTACCGCCGAAAAAGCGTCGATCGAGGCGCTGCTCGCCTCCGATGCCAAGCAGTGGCAGACGGTGTCCTGGCAGATCCAGAAGGCGCGGCGCGATTTCGGGCCGGAGGACAATCCGGAATTGGGAAAACGCCGGACGACCTTCGCGGAAGCTCCCGATCACGACGTGGCCGACATCCACCAGGCGATGATCGAGAAGGAGCCGATCACCGTCGTGGTCTCGGCGAAAGGCTGGCTGCGGGCGCTGAAGGGCCATCTGACCGACCTGTCGCTCTTGACCTTCAAGGAAGGCGACAGTCTCAAGCTGGCTTTTCCGGCGCAGACCACCGACAAGATCCTGGTGTTCACAACCGGTGGAAAATTCTACACGATCGGCGCCGACCGGCTGCCCGGCGGGCGCGGCCATGGCGAACCGATCCGCATCATCGTCGACATGGAGAATGACCAGGACATCGTGACGGCGTTCGTCCACGACCCGAAGCGAAAATTGATGCTGGTGTCGCGCGCCGGAAACGGCTTTGTCGTGCCGGAGCAGGAGGTTGCCGCCAACACCCGCAAGGGCAAGCAGGTGATGAACATCAAGAGCCCAGACGAGGCCGTGCGCTGTATTCCGGTGTCGGGCGACCATGTCGCGATCGTCGGCGAGAACCGCAAGATGTTGGTCTTTGCGCTGTCGGAAGTGGTCGAGATGACCCGCGGAAAGGGCGTCCGCCTGCAACGCTACAAGGATGGCGGCGTGCTCGACATCAAGCTTTTCAGCATGGATGACGGCCTGACCTGGCAGGATTCGTCCGGCCGGACCTTTACCCGCACGAAAGCCGAACTGACGGAGTGGCTGGGCAACCGCGCCGCCGCCGGACGCATGGTTCCAAAAGGTTTTCCGCGCTCCGGCAAGTTTGGCTGATCGAAGCCGGGCAGCTGTGCAGAGCGCATAGACTTCCATCTCAAAGAATTGCGGAAGAAGGCCTGCGTGTCCGGCGCCCGAGCCCCATGACGGCCTCGGGCGCTGTGCATTCACCCGCGGGCGAGCGGGTGCGCGGCACTACTCGGTTTGACAGCATTCGTCAGGAGCGTACAAGTACGGCATACCTTCCGCATTGCAGCATATTGACTGCGAACGATCATTCGCATAAATTGAGAATGAACGTTCACTCTTTCCGCCGGCATTGCAATGGATGACCTCGTCGAAAACAGCTACGGCCCGATCGAGCTTGCCGAAGGGCAGGCGCCGACCCGCGCCGAGCGTCGCGAGCAGCAGACGCAGCGCATCCTCGATGCGGCAAAGGCGTGTTTCATCCGCTCCGGCTTCAAGGGCGCGTCGATGCAGGAGATCTGCGCCGAGGTCGGCATGAGCCCCGGCGCGCTCTACCGCTATTTTCCGTCGAAGGAGGCCATTGTCGAGGCGATCTGCGAGGCAGACCGCCGCGAGGACGCGGTGCTGTTCGCGAAGGTGCTGCAGGAGCCGGATGTCGTCGAAGGGCTGGTGTTCGGCGCGATGGCCCATATCCGTCACATGCATGAGGACGACAACGCCAAGCTCTTTGCCGAAATCTGTTCTGAGGCGATGCGCAATCCGGCGGTCGAGACGACCTGCATGAAGAACATGGTCGAGGTGCAAACCATGTTCGCAAACTACATCGGCAGCGCGGTCGAGCGCGGCGAGATCGATCCTCCGGTCGGGCTCGACGTGCTTCTGCCGACGCTGATGTCGATCGCCCACGGCATGGCGCTGAACGACATGCCGGCAATGGGCGTGCCGCTCGATCAACTGGAAGTGCTGCTGAGGGCGATGGTGGTGGGCATGCTGCGCCCGACCAGACGCCCCGAGACTGTCTGAACCCCGTAAATTTGTCTCCTCTCGCGAGAGAAGAAATGGTCCGTACCAAGTCGTATTCCGCGTTCGCCGCAATCCCCCTGGCCGCAACCATGCTGGCCGGCCTGCCGTCGCCAAGCGTGGCCGCAAGCGAAGCCGCGCCCGCGACAACCCAGGCGCCGCCGGCGATCCGCGTGATCACGGCCGAGCGCAAGGAACTTGTCGAAATCCTGTCCGTCAACGGCACCATCGTGGCGCGCGACGAGGCGGCAGCCGGCACCGATTTGAACGGCATGATCGTCACGGCGCTCAATGCCGACATCGGCGACGTCGTCAGGAAGGGCGATGTGCTGGCCACCCTCGACCGCTCGATGCTGGACACCCAGCTCGCCCAGATGCGGGCGACCCGTGCCCAAGGCGAGGCGAGTGTCGCGCAGATGGAGGCGCAGATCGCCGACGCCAAGGTCGGCGTGAAGCAGGCCGACGAAGCCTTTGCGCGGGCAGAGGCCCTGAAGAAGAAGGCAGTCGCCACCCAGGCCGAACTCGACAATGCCGACAATGCCGCGGCCAGCGCACGGGCAAAACTCGATTCCGCCGTCAAGGCGATGGCCGCCACCCAGGCGCAGCTTGCGGTTACAGACGCCCAGATCAAGGGCATCGAAGTGCAGATCGACAAGACCGAGGTGCGCGCGCCCGCCGACGGGCTGGTGCTTGCCCGTGCGGCGACGATGGGCGGCGTTGTGTCGCCCACCAGCGGGCCGCTGTTCCGGCTGGCGATTGACGGCGAGTTCGAGCTAGAGGCCAGCATCGCCGAAACCGCGCTGCCGCGTCTCGCGGTCGGCATGAAGAGCGAGGTGTCGCTGCCCGGCATCGACCACAGAATAGCCGGCACCATCCGCCGCATCGCGCCCGAGGTCGACATGAAATCGCGGCTCGGCCTGATCCGCATCGCGCTGCCCAAGGACGCCCCGGCGCGCGCCGGCAGTTTTGCGCGCGGCGAGATCGAGCTTGTCCGCCGCGAAGGCTTATCCGTGCCGGTCTCGGCCGTGCTCTATCATGGCGAAACGCCACTGCTTCAGGTGGTGCATGACGGCCGTGTCGCCACCACGCCGGTGAAGCTCGGGGCGCGTGCCGCCGGCAGCGTCGAGATCGTGTCAGGCGTCAAGGAAGGCGAGGAAGTGGTTGCGCGTGCTGGCACTTTTGTCGCCGACGGCGATCTCGTCACGCCGGTGCGCGCCGATACAACCGGAGCCATCGCCAAATGAGCTGGAACTTTTCCGCCTGGGCGATCCGCAACCCGGTTCCGCCGATCCTGCTGTTCATCGTGCTCTTCATCCTGGGGCTGATGAGCTTCGACAAACTGCCGATCACACGGTTTCCCAACATCGACGTGCCGCTGGTCGACGTCACCGTCACCGATCCGGGCGTAGCGCCGAGCGAGCTTGAAACGCAGGTCACCAAGCGCGTCGAGGACGCGGTCGCCAATATTTCCGGCGTCAAGAACGTCACCTCGACCATCACCGAGGGCAACTCGCAGACGGTGATCGAGTTCCGGCTGGAAGTCGACACCCAGACAGCCGTCAACGACGTCAAGGACGCGGTCGAGCGCATCCGCAGCGACCTGCCGGCGACAGCCGACGAGCCTGTCGTCAAGCGCATCGACGTGGAGGGCCAGGCGATCCTGACCTACGCGGTCTCGGCTCCCGCAATGACGCTGGAGGAACTGTCGTGGTTCGTCGACGACACGGTGATCCGCAAGCTGCAGGGCCTGAAGGGTGTTGCCCGCGTCGACCGCTACGGCGGCGTGACCCGCGAGATCAAGGTTGATCTCGATCCCGACCGATTGAATGCGCTTGGCGTGACAGCCGGCGACGTGAACCGGGCGCTGAAGGCCGCCAATGTCGACCTGACCGGCGGCAGTGGCAAATTCGCCAACCGCGACCAGGCGATCCGCGCGCTGGGCGGCGCCAAGACGGTGGAAGACCTGGAGGCGCTGGAAATCCCGCTTTCGGCCGGGCGCATGGTGAAACTCTCCGACATCGCCACGGTGACCGACGCCTGGGCCGAGCCGAAGAGTTTTGCCCGCGTCAACAACCAGACCGTGGTGTCCTTCGGTATCTTCCGCGCCAAGGGCGAGAGCGACGTCGAGGTCAACCAGCGTGCCGAGACGGCGATAGCCGCACTGCAGGAAGCCAACCCCGGTATCAGCATCAGCAAGGTCGACGATTCCGTCACCTACACCGAAGGAAACTACGAATCGGCGATGGAAATGCTGCTGGAAGGCGCGGCACTCTCGGTCATCGTCGTGCTGATCTTCCTGCGCGACATCCGCGCCACGATCGTTGCCGCGATGGCTCTGCCGTTGTCCATCATCCCGACCTTCTGGGCGCTGGACATGATGGGCTTTTCGCTCAACCTCGTCAGCCTGCTCGGCATCACCCTGGTCGTCGGCATATTGGTCGACGACGCGATCGTCGAGATCGAAAACATCGTCCGGCACGTCAAGATGGGCAAGTCGCCCTGGCGCGCGTCGCTGGAGGCTGCCGACGAGATCGGCCTGGCGGTCATCGCCATTTCGGCGACGATCATGGCGGTTTTTGCGCCGGTGTCGTTCATGGGCGGCATCGCCGGCCAGTATTTCAAGCAGTTCGGCCTGACGGTGGCGGTCGCCGTGTTCTTCTCGCTGCTGGTCGCGCGCCTACTGACGCCGATGATGGCTGCCTATTTCCTGCGCGGCCACGGACATGCCGAGCCGAAGCCCGGAATCTTCCTGCGCGGCTACGTGGCGCTGCTGCGCGGCACGCTGCGCTTCCGCTGGCTGACGCTGATCACCGGCATCGCCTTCTTCGCCGGGTCGATCTACGCGACGGGCTTCCTGCCGTCCGGCTTCATCCCGCGCGAGGATGCCAGCCGCATCGTCTTCTCGCTCGAATTGCCGCCCGGCAGCCTGCTCGACGATACCCGCCAGACCACCGACGAGGTGACGAAGCTCATGCGCGAGGTGCCTGAGGTCGAGAATGTCTATGTGATCGGCGGGGCCAGCCCGACCGGCACGCTGGAGACGCGCCGCGCCACCGTGGTCGCCGATCTCAAACACAAGTCCGAGCGCGACGTGCCGCAATACGAGATCGAGGAGACGCTGCTGCAGAAGCTGGCGGTCATTCCGGACCTACGGGTCCATTTCGTCAATGACCGCGGCGAGCGGGCGCTGGCTTTTGGCGTGATGGGCACCGACGGCGCCGTTCTCGACGAGCAGGCGCGAAAGATTCAGAGCGCCATGACCGCCAGCGGCAAATTCCGTGCCGTGAGTTCCAACGCCGCGCTCGACCGGCCGGAAGTCATCATCGTGCCGAACCTCGTGCGCATGGCCGAGCTTGGCATCTCGACGGCCGCCCTTTCCGAGACGCTGCGCGTCGCCACCATCGGCGATATCGACGCCAATCTGGCGAAGTTCACGGTTGGCGACCGCCAGATTCCGATCCGCGTACAGTTGAACGAGCGGGCCAAGGACGATTTGTCGGTGGTCAGCACGCTGCCGGTGCCGACGCCGGGCGGCGCCACGGTGCCGCTGTCGTCCGTCGCTAGCGTCAAGTTCGGCCAGGGCCCGTCGTCGATCAACCGCTTCAACCGCGAGCGCCGCGTGGTCATCGGCGCCGACATGGCGCAGGGCGCCGAGCTCAGCGAAGGACTTGGCACCGTCTGGGCGCTGCCGGAGGTGAAAAACATGCCGGCCGGCGTGCGCATCCAGGAGACCGGCGACGCGGAAGTCATGGGCGAGGTGTTTTCCGGCTTCGCCACCGCCATGACGACTGGCCTGATGCTGGTGCTGGTGGTGCTGATCCTGCTGTTCGGCTCGGTGTTCCACTCCTTCACCATCCTCGGCTCGCTGCCCCTGGCGATCGGCGGCGTGGTGGCCGCCCTTTGGGCGACCAATTCGGCCGTCTCCATGCCGGTAGTCATCGGTATCCTCATGCTGATGGGCATCGTCACCAAGAACGCCATCATGCTGGTCGATTTCGCGGTCGAGGAGGTCAAGCACGGCATCTCGCGCAAGGAGGCGATCATCGACGCCGGCCGCAAGCGGGCGCGGCCGATCGTTATGACCACCATCGCCATGTCGGCGGGCATGGTGCCTGCGGCGATGGGGCTGGGCGACGGCGGCGAGTTCCGCGCGCCGATGGCGATCGCGGTGATCGGCGGCCTGCTGGTGTCGACGCTGCTGTCGCTGGTGTTCGTGCCGTCCTTCTACACGATCATGGACGACGCGGCGATCTGGACGGCGAAGGCGTTCCGCTGGATTGTGCGGCCGAATTCGGCCGACGAGCCGGATGCGGCGCCGGCTCACGGGCACGGGCTGCATGTCGTGCCGAAGCCGAGCGAGGTTTATCCGGTGGCGGCGGAGTAAGGTGCGGGCCGTCCATTTGGCGCTCCGTCCAACACCCCTCATCCGACCTCGCTTCGCTCGGCCACCTTCTCCCACAAGGGGAGAAGGGAGAGCGTTGCGCTGGCCCCATTGCCAATCACAAACGTTGGAGATTTGCGGAGACGAAAATGCAATGCTCCGACCTTCTCCCCTTGTGGGAGAAGGTGGCCGAGCGAAGCGAGGTCGGATGAGGGGTGTTCCAGCTTGGCGACCGTCTCAGCGATATTCAAGCAGATTTTCCCGTCACACGAATCCCACGCAGCCGTGCCATTCCTGCGTAAGCGTCACGAAAATTTGCCGTGTGGCAAGGATTTCTGCGCTATAGGGAATGCGGCAGCGCCTGCCGGCCGGCGAGCGCACCCTTAACGTTGCGGAGACCGTGCGTTTGACCAGGCACGAATCCCGAAAGATGCCGACCGAGCCGCGCCTGATGGGTCCGGCGACGCCGACGCGCATCGCCGTGGTGCCGCCCCTGTCTGCGGCGCGCTGGCTGCTGCTTCTGGTGATCGCCGCCGGCATCTATTTCTTCCATGGTTTTGTCGTGCCTGTGCTGGCCGCATTGGTGATCGCCTTCGCCAGTTGGCCGCTCTACCGCCGCCTGCTTGTTCTGGTGGACGGCAGCCGAACCGTGGCGGCGGCGATTGCCATCATGGCGATCCTGATCTTCCTGGTGGTTCCGATCGCCATTGCCGGCAGCTATGCCGTACACGAGGTGCGGGAATGGATCGGCTGGGCCTTCGAGACCAACCGCAACGGCGCGCCGACGCCGGAATGGATTGCCGCGCTGCCCTGGGTCGGCGAGTGGCTGAACGAGCGCTGGGCGCAATATGTCGGGCATCCCGGCGCCATCGGCGAGCTGATCCAGATCACCAGCGGCGCCAATATCGGCAATATCTACCGCGCCGTGCTGGCGGCCGGCGGCGGCGCCTTCAGCCTGCTTCTGACGCTGCTGTTCATGCTGATCGCGCTGTTCTTTGTCTATCGCGACGGCGAGCATTTTGCCGCCCAGGTCGATCGTGTCGGCGAACGCATCGTGCCGACCCGCTGGGAGCGCATCTCGCGCGTCGTGCCGGCGACGATCAGCTCGACCGTCACCGGCATGACGCTGATCGCCATCGGCGAGGGCGTGGTTCTCGGCGTCGCCTACTGGATCGCCGGTGTGCCGTCGCCGGTGACGCTGGGCGTGCTGACCGGCATCATGGCGCTGATCCCCGGCGGCGCGCCGCTGTCCTTCACGCTGGTCTCCATCTATCTCGTCTCCAGCGGCTCGCACATTGCCGGGCTGGCACTGTTCATCTGGGGCTCGGTGGAACTCTTCATCGTCGACAAGACGCTGAGGCCCAAACTGGTCGGCGGGCCGATAAAGCTGCCGTTCCTGCCGACCTTCTTCGGGCTGATCGGCGGCGTGAAGACCATGGGATTCCTCGGCCTGTTCATTGGCCCGGTGCTGATGGCGCTGCTGGTGGCGATCTGGCGCGAATGGCTGCGCGAGGTGGAACTGACCGACGAGGCGGCCAAAGCCGTGCCGGTCGAGCCGCCGCAGCTTCCGCTGGCGCTGGACCAGGACGCCGGAAAGCGGCAGGCGGGGTAAAACCTCAGATCGGCAGCACGGCGCTGCGCTTGTGCTGGCGAAGCGCGAAGTTGGACGAGGCGGTGGCGACGCCTGGGTGGCCGAGTACCTCGCGCATCAGAAAACTCTCGAATTCCTCCACCGAGCGGGTGCGCACGATCAGCGTGTAGTCATGCGCGCCGGTGACCGAATAGCAGTCGACGATTTCCGGCGCGTTCTGCGCGAAAGCCTCGAAGGCGCCGCGGATTTCGGTGCTGTGGGCGACCATGTTGACATGCACGAACACGCACACGCTCAAGCCGACCGCCAGCGGGTCGACCAGCGTGGCGCGGCCGAGGATGACGCCGGACTGCTCCATCTCCTGGATACGCCGCCAGATGGTCGATTGCGACATGGCAAGCCGGTCCGACAACTGCTTGAGCGTCAGCGTCGCGTCGCGCTGCAATTCACGCAGGATTTTGCGGTCGTTTTCTTCCGTTCTCATCAGATGAAAAATCCTTTCGGAACTTTGGCTCGATTGGAGGATATCACCACAATTGGCCTGTCGTCACGCAAGATAGGCAAGATTTTTCAGCGCATCGGGTTCACAATCTCCTCATCGAACCGGCGGGCCATGCCGATCGGGCGAAAGGCCCGCTCCGTCATATCGAGGCAATGCCTCGAGCCGAGGAGGAAGACATGGCGACGAATGCTGCCGTACGGGCCGACGAGCCCGCGAAGAACCGCTACGAAAACGCCCCGAAGAATCCCGACTTCACCATCGACCAGGACTGGAATTCCTATTCGCCCGACGAGCACGGCCGCTGGGACCGGCTGTTCGCGCGCTCGCAAAAAGTGCTGCAAGGGCGCGCCTGCAACGACTTTCTGGAGGCAGTCAAGGCGTTAAGACTGTCGGAAAGCGGCGTGCCCGACATGCGGCGCTTGAGCGACCGGCTGGAAAAAATCACCGGCTGGCGCGTCGTGCCGGTGGCCGGCCTGGTGCCAGACGACGTGTTCTTCGACCACCTCGCCAACAAGCGCTTTCCCACCGGCGCGTTCATCCGCTCCGAGAAGGAGATGGAGTACCTGGAGCAACCGGACATTTTCCACGACATATTCGGCCATGTGCCGTTGCTGGCCAATCCGGTCTATTCCGATTTTATCCAGGCCTACGGCCAGGGCGGCCAGCGCGCGCTGAAGCTCGGGCGGCTGGCGAATCTGGCGCGGCTCTACTGGTACACGGTGGAGTTCGGCCTGATCCGCGAGGCGGGAAGCGTGCGCATCTTCGGCGCCGGCATCATGTCGTCGACCGCCGAGAGCCTGTTCGCGCTCGACGATCATTCGCCGCACCGCGTCGCCTTCGATTTGGAGCGGGTGATGCGCACCAGCTACATCATCGACGATTTTCAAAAAATCTATTTCGTCATCGACAGTTTCGAGCAATTGCTGAAGGATTGCTACGAGGATTTCGGCCCGCTCTACGAACGGCTGGCTGATGCCTCGACCATCGAGCCGCACGAACTTGTCGCCGGCGACGAGGTTTTGCATCGCGGCACGCTGGAATATTTCAGGCGCAAGCAACCGAAGGCGGCAAACAATGGCTGAAAAAATCGTCCTGATCACCGGCGCCACCGGCAATCTCGGCAAGGCAACGGCAGCCGCCTTCGAAGCAGAAGGCGCGCGTCTGGTGCTGATCGGTTCGCGGCCCGAAAGCCTTGAGCGCGCCTATCCGGACATCGCCCCGCACCATCTGAAACTCGCCGCCGACCTGACGGATGCCGAGGCCGCCGCTGGTGCGGTAGCCGAGGCCGAGCGCGTATGCGGGCGCATCGACGCTGTCTGCGCGATTGCCGGTGCCTTCGACATGGGTGGCGCGGTTTACGAGGCACCGCCGGAACTTGCCGAGCGCATGATGCGGCTCAACGTCGCCACCATGGTCAACGTGGTGCGGGCAGCCGTGCCCGGCATGATCGCGCGGAAGTCTGGAAAAATAGTCACGATAGGTTCCACCGCCGCGCTGAAGGGCGCTGCCGGCATGGGCGCCTACACGGCGTCGAAAAGCGCGGTGATGCGGCTGACCGAATCGATGGCCGCCGAACTGCGCGGCCATGGCATCAACGTCAACTGCGTGCTGCCCTCCGTCATCGACACCCCTGAAAACCGCGCCGCCATGCCCAAGGCCGATTTTTCGAAATGGGTGAAGCCGGCCGAGCTCGCCGCCGTCATCGCCTTCCTGTGCTCGGACGGCGCTTCGGCCATGCATGGCGCGCTGGTGCCGGTGGTGGGGCTGGTGTAGCGGCCCGGCGGTTGCCGGGCGACGGGGTTGGCCAGGGCTGTCCTTCCGGAAGCCATCACACCTGGTGGACGGCGCTCGTCACGCGCCTTCGCCCATAGGTGAGCTGCCACAGCGAATGCGCCACGAGCGCGCCGATCAGGATCGTGCCGCCGATCAGACTGTTGCGGGTTGGCGCCTCGGCAAAGATCACCCATACCCAGATCGGCGCCAGCACGGTCTCGAGCAGATAGAACATCGCGACCTCGGGGCCGGACAGGTATTTCGGGCCGTTGGCGAGGCAGAAGAAGGCGACGGGCATGATCACCGCGCCGTTGAAGATGATCCACCAGGGCGCTTCGGCGCGGAAGCCGGTTTGCCGCACCATGACGACGGCGATGATGAGCGGCACCACGACCGCGATCAGCGCCGTAAACCCCATGTCCTTGCCGCTGGCACGGCTGACCGTGATCGCCGAGGCGATAAGCAGCGCCGTGGTCAGCGCCATCAGGTCGCCGAAGAGATGGCCGCTGCCGATGGAGTCGCCGACGATGATGAACACACCTCCGGCCATGCAGAACATGGCGAGCAGCGTCGAGAGCGCAGGCCGCTCGCCGAGGAACAGCCAGGAGAGCAGGGCGGCGAACATGGTGTTGAAAGCGAGGATGAACACCAGATTGGCCGTCGACGTGTAGAAGACGCCGGTGATGAAGGTCACGGACGACAGGCCGTAGAGCACGGCGACCAGCAGCCCGCTGCGGCCCGGCACCAGTTGCGGCGCTTGCGGCCGCAAGGCGCGCCAGGCAAGCCAGATCGCCAGCGTCGCAACCAGCGTCGTGCTGCTGCGCAGCAGCAGGATCGACCAGTGGTCGCCGTCGGCAAGCCGGATCAGCGGCACGTCGACCGTCAGCGTCAGGCCGCCGATGCCGGTGATGAGCAGGCCCTTGCGGTGATTGATGTCAGGGGTGGCCAAGGCGGATCCGTGCGGATGGACGGAGCGGGCCGGCCGGTCGTCAACTGTCTTTTGGAAACCGCTCCCAGCCGCGCGGGCCGAGATGTTCCTGTGGCGTGAAGCGCACCTTATAGTTCATCTTGCGCGAGCCGTTGACCCAATAGCCGAGATAGACATGGGGCAGGCCCTCGGCGCGGGCTCGGGCGATGTGGTCGAGGATCATGAAGGTGCCGAGCGAGCGGTCCTCATGCGCCGGGTTGAAGTAGGAATAGACCATGGACAGGCCGTCGGCCATCTTGTCGGACAGCGCGACCGCGATCAGCTCGCCTTCGCCGCGCCCGGTGATGAAACTGTCCCGCCCGCGCCGGCGGTATTCGATCACCTTGGTGTCGACATGCGTGTCCTCCACCATCATCGCGTAGTCGAGCACGGTCATTTCCGACATGCCGCCCTTGCGGTGGCGCGCGTCGAGATAGGTGCGGAACAGCGAATATTGCTCGGTGGAGGGCTCGGCGTCGTGCATGGCGCCGATCAGGTCGGCATTGCGGGCGATGACGCGGCGCATATTGCGGGTGGGCTGGAACTCGCCGGCGAGGATGCGCACCGACACGCAGGATCGGCAGGACTCGCAGGCCGGGCGGTAGGCGATGTTCTGCGACCGGCGGAACCCGCCTTGCGTCAGCAGGTCGTTCATCTCCGGCGCCTTGTCGCCCACCAGGTGCGTAAACACCTTCCGCTCGAACTGGCCGTCAATATAGGGGCAGGGGGACGGCGCGGTCAGGAAGAACTGGGGCGACTGGGTCGGATGGTGAGTCATCAGAGTCCGAAGGAGTCCATGAATCGCTCTACCTTGGCTGCAATGGCGAAAAATTCAACAGGAGAATGACGGTGGAGTTATAGCGCATGATCACAATGGTGCGCGAGAGCTTTGGCCGGGCGATCTACCCGAGTGTCCGAGCCACGACCAGAACGGCGAAATAGGCCAGCCCGAGAGCGCAGCCAAGGTTGAGAATGATCCACGTGCGCGGGCCGATAAACTGTCGCGTCCATGCTATTACCCCGGCGCAGAAAAAGCACCACAGGACCGAGGACGCCATAAAGCCCGCAAGGAACACCGTGAACGCCGTCCAGCCGGGATCGGCGACGCCAAGCGCCGTGACCGTTCCACCGAGACCAGCCCAATAGGTGATGTTCTGCGGATTTGAGAGCGACAGTGCGCCCCCTGCTTTCATCGCGGAGCGCCCGACATCGGCATTCGCAGCGGGATCGTAGGTCGGCATGGGCGACAAGCCGTCGCGCAGCGCCTGCCACGCAGTCCAGGCCAACAGGAAGGCACCGGCTATCGCGAGCGGCGTTTCGATATATGGGAGCGTGAAAAGCGCAGCCGCGCCCAGTAGCCCGAGAACGGCCCAGGCGAAATCGCCTGAAAGCGAACCTATCTGGACGGCAAGGGCGGGATTGAAACCGCCGCGCAGTCCCCGGCGAAGGCTCTCCGCCAGAATAGCGCCCGGCGTCGCGTTGAAGAGAAGCCCAAGAACAAAGGCATAGGCGAAGAGGTCGGACATTCTGGCGCTCGATGGAACCGGTCGAGCACCTAGCCAATTTATCCGGCCGGTTGCGAGCGCAAACGGCTAGGCCAGCCTTGGTTTAAGGATACCTCACCGGTCCGAGCGCGTTACCACCGTGCCGAGCAGCAGGTCGTGCAGCGTGCGCTTGCGGTCGGAAAACAGCGTCACCAGCAGGATCAGCGGCGTCAGGATGACATTGCCAGCCCAGAACAGCACGGAGTGCACGACCGCCAGCAGCCCGTCGACCGGCTTTCCGTCGAGGCGGTCGAGGCGGATGCCGAAGGCCCGCATGCCGAGCGTCGCCTGGTTGCGGCCGCCCAGCGTGTTCCAGACATAGATGATGGCGACCAGCGGCGCGAGAACGCCGAACAGGCCCCATCCAAGCCCGAAGGTGAGCAGGCCGAGCATGAAGACGACGATGCCGAAAGGAATGAGCAGCAGCAATACGATCACGTAATCGAGCAGGAACGCAAAGATGCGGCGCGTTCGCACGCCGTCATAAGCGCGCACATCGTCCAGCCGCGACCCAAGAATCTCGCCGTGAAGCACCTGTTCGTTCATTTCGCCTTCGCCTCGCCACGGGCCGGGATTTGTCATCGGCCGGCTCTCTGACTCAAATGGTGCGTGGCATGTGGGATTCAAGTTTTCCGGCAGTCCACGAGTGACGCTGCTGGCAAGCCGAACCACCGTTTTCTCGCAGTTAAAACGATTTGAGTTGCGCCTGAAATTGTCGTTTATTTGCAGTGCAGCAATGATAGGTCGCGTTAGTTTGACCGGATTGGCGCCACCCATCTGCGGGGACACTCGATGGACACCTACGACATGATTGTCATCGGAAGTGGGCCGTCGGGCCGGCGCGCGGCGGTCCAGGCGGCAAAACTCGGGCGCTCGGTGCTGGTGGTCGACAAGGGCAGGCGGCTGGGCGGCGTGTCCGTCCACACCGGCACCATCCCGTCGAAGACTCTTCGCGAGACAGTGCTCAACCTGTCGGGCTGGCGCGAGCGCGGTTTTTACGGCCGCGGCTACCGGGTCAAGCAGGACATCGTCATGGCCGACCTGATCGCCCGGCTGCACAAGACGCTCGACCACGAGGTCGAGGTGCTGCAGCACCAGTTCATGCGCAATGCGGTGCGCTCGACCAAGGCGACGGCGAAATTCGTCGATGCCAATACGGTGGCGCTGACCACCGACGCCGGCGTCCACAGCGAGGTCGGCTTCACCAATGCGCTGGTATCGGTGGGCACGCGGCCGTTCCGCCCCAACACCGTGCCGTTCGACGGCAAGCGCGTGTTCGATAGCGATGACATCCTCGAGCTGACGACGCTGCCGCGCACTCTGACCGTGGTTGGCGGCGGGGTGATCGGCGTCGAATATGCCACCATCTTTTCCGCCCTCGACGTGCCGGTGACGCTGATCGAATCCCGCCAGACCATTCTGGATTTCGTCGATCGCGAACTGGTCGACGATTTCATGCACCAGTTGCGCGACCGCGGCGTCACGCTGCGGCTCGGCGCGGCGGTGAAAGAAGTAAAGGTTGGGCCGACCGGCGTCGAGACGTTGCTGGCCGACGGCCGCGTGGTGCGCACCGACATTCTTCTCTACGCAGCGGGCCGCAGCGGCAATGTCGGCAGTCTCGGGCTCGACGCCATCGGCATCAAGGCGGATTCGCGCGGCCGCATCGAGGTCGACCCGCAGACGTTTCAGACCTCCATCCCGAATATCTATGCCACCGGCGACGTCATCGGCTTCCCCAGCCTCGCCTCGACCTCGATGGAACAGGGCAGGGTGGCCGCCTGCCACGCCTTCGGCGTGCCGCTTCCCCCGCCGCCCGCCACCTTTCCCTACGGCATCTACGCCGTGCCGGAGATTTCTACCGTCGGCCAGTCGGAGGAAGAAGTGCGCAAGAGTGGAGAGCCCTACGAATGCGGCGTAGCGCGCTTCCGCGAGACCTCGCGCGGCCACATCATGGGCGTCGATTCCGGCTTCCTGAAGCTGATCTTCTCGCTGGACACCCGCCGCCTGCTTGGGGCGCATATCGTCGGCGAGGGCGCCACCGAACTGATCCACATCGGTCAGGCGGTGATCAACCTCGGCGGCACGGTGGATTTTTTCGTCAACAACACGTTCAACTATCCGACGCTGGCCGAAGCCTACAAGATCGCCGGGCTCGATGCGTGGAACAGGATGGGTGTGGGTTAGGCGGGCGGCGCGGTCTCCCGTTCAAGGGGAGTCAGGTCTGCATTACGCCGTTTCCTGCCACACCCAAACCGCAAGCGTTCCGGCACGGCCGCGCAGGGCGGTGCGCGTCGGACCGCTGAGCCGGCCATTGGTAAACGGCGCCCGGCCGGATGATTTCAGCAGCGCGTCGCTGACCGCCACCGGTTTCCGGCTGCTCGCAGCCACCTCCATCAGGCGGTTGGCGACATTGACGGTGTCGCCCGTCACCGCGATCTGCTGGCTGTCGCCGCGACCCAGCCGCGAGGCGACGACCACGCCGAAATGCGCGCCGATCTTGAAGCCGAGCCGCGAGGCGACCGGAGCCGGCAGGGTGGCGATCCACCTGCCCACGCGGCGCGACAGGGATACGCAGCAGCGGGCGGCATTGGCCGCGTCCACCGGTTCCGGTTGCGGCAGGCCGAACAGAATCATCGCGCCGTCGCCCATGAAGCTGGTGACCACGCCGCTGCTGGCCGCCGCCTCGTCGGCGACCATGTCGTAGAACACGTCGAGCAGTTCGCGCGTGGCGCCAGGGCCGAGTGTTTCGCTCAACCCGGTGAAGCCGGAAAGGTCGACGAACACCACGGCGGCGTCCTGGCGCACCGGCTCGGCGAGGAAATCCGGGTCGCGCGCGAGCCATTGCCCCATGCCCGGCGCCTGGATGCGCTGCAGCAGCGCGCTCTGCGTAGCGAAATGCTGGGCGCGCCGCCGCCCCAGCCAGATCTGCGCGCCGCCGAACAGCAGCGCCGGCGGCGCGGCGGCGGCGACCGGCAGCGCCGCGTTCAGCCAAATGCCTTGCCGGAACAGAAGCATGTTGACGGCAAGCACCAGCGCCAGCACGGCGGCGGCGGCGATCAGGCCGGCTGCATTGCGGCGCCAGGCAAGCAGTCCGATCATGACAATGGGCAGCACCACCGCGATGCCTGCATCGGCGAGGCGGGTGGTTCGGTCGCGCACCAGGCTGTCGCCCGTGATCAGATGCGAAATGGCGGTGGCGACGACCTCGACGCCGGGCAGCACCGGATCGAAAGGCGTCGGAAACACGTCGCCGCCACCGGTGACGGTCGCGCCGATGACCACGATCCGGCCTTCGACTAGGCCGCGGTCGATCTGGCCGGCCAGCACATCGGCTGCGCTGACGGTGTGGATCGTGCCGCGCGGGCCGTAGAAGGAAAGCGGCAGCGCCTGGCCGATATCGGTGCGAATATTCTTGTCGCCGACCTGGATACGTCCGGGCTCGATCACTGGATCGGTCCCGGTTGCGATCGAGGCGGCACGCAGCGGCAGCGACGTCTCCACCCGGCCGCCGCTGCGGAAAAGCATCGGCACGAAGCGCGGCGTGCCGGTCTGGTCGGTTGCGACGTTGACGACGCCGATGGCGGCTGCGTCCGAAAACATCTTCTGCGGCAGCAGCAGGCGTTCGGCCATCGGCACGCCCTCGATCGGCCCGCTGCCCGGCGCGGCCTGCCGGTCCTCGGGGAAGACGGCGGCCGCCGCGATTGCCGAGGGTGCGACCTTCAGCGCCTCGGCCAGCAGCGCGTCACCGTCCCCCGGCCCCGGATCGACGAGCAACAGGTCGATAGCGATCGCTTTCGGCTGCATCCGGGCGATCTCGCCGACGAGGCGGGCGAGGACGGCGCGCGGCAGCGGATAGCCGCCGGCCTGCTGCGCCGTCTCGTCGTCGATCGCCACGATGGTGACGAGGCCGGGCGCCGGCTTTGGCCCGCGCAGGGTCAGGCGCAGATCCGCCATCGTCGCCTCGACCCGGTCGAGGAACCAGATGCCGCCGTTGAGATGCGCGAAGCCTAGTGCCGCACCCCACAGGCCGGCCAGCACGACCGCGATCAGCACCGGCAGGATCTTTGGGTGCATGCGAAAACTATTGACCGAAGCGCGCCATCATCGCCGCGACGCGAGCCGCTGGCCATTGGCGCACCGTCAGCGGTCCCGAGCCGGCCCCGACATCGACGCCGTCGCCCGGCGCAAGCGTCACACCTTGCTCGCCGTCGGTGCGGGTAACGGCGACGCTGCCGCGCCGGACGAAGACCGAGGTCTGCCCGGCCTCGGCGTCCACCATCCATATGGTGCCGCGCACCGCGGCGATGGCTTGCGGCGTGATCACCTCGAAACCGGCCGGGGCGCCGCCGTCCGGAAATTCCAACATCAGCGCCTTGCCGTCGAGCTTTACGGCGTCCGTCTGGCCGTTGCTGTCGCGGTCGAGCAAATTGTATTGCGCGCCGGCCTCGGCGATGATCGACAGGCCGCTATCACAGCGCACGATGTGGCGCTCCGTGCCGCCGACCTGCTCCAGCGCGCAGCCGCCGGTGTTCGACTGGGCAGAAGCTGGCATCGCTGCTGGCCAAACCGCGCCGGCCACGAAAAATCCGGCGGCAGCCGTCCGATACATCGATCTCATCGCCGAACACTCCCGTTTGAGCAGGCGCTGAACAAGGGGTCGTCTTCTACCTAGCACGAAGCGGTAAGGGAATGGGATGCCATCGTAAAAGCATCACGGAATTGACCGGCGTCGCAGAAATCGCGGTTTCGATATCCGCTTCTCAGCCCGGCGGCGCCGTCGAGCCGCGCGCCAGAAACTCGATATCGAGCACTTCGCGCCGGATCGTGCCATCGAAGCCGAGGATGGTCTGCACAGCCCGCCGACCCATCTCGACCATCGGCTGCGCGATGGTGGTGAGCGGCGGGTCGGACACAAGACCTTCCGGCACGCCGTCGAAGCCGACGATCGACACGTCGCGCGGCACAGCGATGCCGCGCGCCTTGAACCAGTCCAGCGCATGCAGCGCCACCTTGTCGGACATCGCTAGGATCGCCGTCGGCGGCTCGGGCCGCGCGAAGATGTGATCGAGCCCGGCGGCGGTGGTCGCCCAGTCATTGTCGGTCTCGTAGAGCGGCACATCCTCTATGGCGATGCCGGCGGCCGCAAATTCCTCGGCATAACCGCGCAGCCGGTCGCGCGTCCCCGCATAGAGCGCGGTTTCCGCCTGGTCCCACGAAATGGCGCCGGCAGTGGTGTCGGCCAGCGCCAGCGACAGCACCGCGAAGCGCCGGTGGCCGAGCCCGATCAGGTGCCGCGCCGCCATCCGGGCGCCCTCGACGTCGTCGACCCCGATGGTGGAGATCGATTCGTCGTCAATACCGTAGTCGAGCGCCACGAATGGAAGCCGGCGCTCGCGCGCGAGATCGACCAGCCGCGAGCCGCCCTCGAGGCAGAAGACGATGAAACCGTCGACCACGGCGCTCTGGATGTTCCAGGCGAGTTGCTCCTGGTTGACGGCCGAGACCAGGGAGATGCCGGCGCCCGTGGCGTCGCAGGCCTCCGTGATGCCCGACATGACGGCGCGGGCAAACGGATCGGCGAAGAAATAGGCGAGGGGTTCGGCGGTGGCGACGCCGATGGCGTTGACTTTTCCGGCGCGCAGCAGCCGACCGCGTGGATCGGGGCCGGCATAGCCGAGTTTTTGTGCCGCGGCGAACACCCGCTCGCGCACCTCGTCGCGCACGATTTCGGGGCGGCTGAACACGTTGGAGGCGGTGCCACGCGAAACCCCGGCTTCCTCGGCTACATCGGCCAGTCTGATCGGTCTCTTCGGCAAGTTGTCTCCTTTTCGCCGAGGCATCATACACCCCGATTTGTCAGGAGACATATAGCACGCGCCTTGGATCGATTCAAATTTCCTTGACATCGGCACCGGAATGCCTATCTTTGAATCGATCCAAGAGAAATTCCGACTTCTGGATTGGATCGATGCAAATTCTTAAGGAGGCCGCTATGCATCCGCTTAGCTACGTGTTCGAGGACATTTACCGTAACCATTGGGGCATCCCGCGCAGCGACCGCGACGCCGCCCGTAAGGAGATCATCGGCTGGCGCCGGAGGTCCGCTTCGCGGGCAGGGGGCCTTTTAACGGATCTGTCTTTGGATCGATTCAAGAACTAGGATTATGATCATGCACCCCGTAAAATTCTTGTTCGAGGAAATCTATCGCGAGCACTGGGGCATTCCGCGGTCCCGCAAGGAGCGTGTCCGCAGGGCCGGCGAGGCGCCGGGCTGGCTGCGGTCGCGGTTCGTGCGTCGCGACAAGGATCGCGACTGAGATTCACGCCGCGTTGATTCTGAGGCTCCCCTCGGCCACAAGACATGCCGGAGGGGAGCCGGACGTCGCGAGTACCGGTCGTCAGCGGCGGTAGCTCCCAGGTGGCCCGATGCTGACATATGGCGACCACTCGAGCGGGGCTTCGTTCGAAAATCACCGCTATAACAGAATTGCTTTCCGGCGAAGTAAGTCCAGCGGCTGCGCCTGTCCTACAGCCAAGAGCTCGTATCGAATTTAGCCGCCTGTGCCCCGCTGTGCACAGGTGCATTTCACGGTTTCGCCCGCGCCCCCGCATGCTCCCCGAAGTACTTCGCGAATCTCCTTTCATTCCAGATCATCAAACCGTTAAGAAGTCGTCATCCGGGCAGTTCACGAACGCTTGATCCGCCGTGAGTGATCGCCTGTAATCCCTTAGGAAACACACCCTTAGCCTTGGGAGGCGCTCCCGGACACTTTAAGTTTACGCCCGTTTCTTAGGCGGCTTCAGACATTTCGGTTTGAAAAACGCCAAAAAGTGTTACGATTCCAAAAAAAAGGGCATGGGGTGGAATCCTTGATTCGGACGTGGGTCCTAGGACCTGCGCCACGTCTGTTCCGCACGTGGCGCAAAGACAAGGCTCAGCCGCCGCCGCTGACGCCGGTTTCAGGTATGCGCGGCTTTTGGGGCCTGATGCGGGCCTATTGGCTCTCCGAGCGGTGGCGGGAGGCCTGGCTCCTGACGGTGGCCATAGCTTTGCTGACCGCGGCGGGCAGCAAGGTCGGCGTCTGGATCACCGAGTCGACCGGCGGCCTTCTGGGTTCGATAGCGCTGTTCCACTGGGAGGGCAACGAAGCGCCGGCTTCGTCTATTCTGACCGCCGCGGCCTCCCTGGTTCTTTGCGTCGTCCTCGTGGAAGCCCTGATGGGTGTGCGCAATCTGGTGTCGACGACATTGCACCGGAAATGGCGCGGCTGGCTGAACGGCCGCTTCAACGACGCGCTGCTCGACGCCAACCACACGCATTTCCATGTTCAGCACGGCGGCAGTGAAGAGAAGAGTTCTTCATTGCCGGCGCCGGACAATATCGACCAGCGCGTGCAGGAATCGATCAAGGACATGGCCGGCGGCGCAATTGGCCTGGCCATGGGGGTCATGAGCGTCCTCACCGCCGTGTTCTTTTACGGCCAGAAGCTGATCGAGAATTCGACGGAAGTGAGGGGCCTCGAGTTCCTGGGCGGCTATGGCACCGCCTTTCTCGCCTTCGCCGCTGTCGCCCTCTACGTGCCGCTGAACACCTGGCTTGCGCTCAAGCTCGGACGCGTGCTGGAGCGGCTGACCGTGGCGATCCAGAAGACGGAAGGCAGCTATCGCGCGGAACTGACCACTTTCCTGCGCCGCAGCTTCCACGTTGCCGCCTCGCGCAGCGAGGCCGTGCAGAAGGAGACGAACCTCCGCCTCTATGACGACATCGACCGCGTCTGGTCGCAGCAGAACTGGTTCAATTCGGGCTACGTCGCCTATCAGAAAATCTATGATTTCTTCGCTTTCCGCATTGTCTCCTACGCCCCGGGCCTGATGTCCTATGTGGACAACAAGATCAGCTTCCAGGGTTATGTCACCGGCTCCGAGCAGGTGAACCGGCTTATCCAGGAATGCTCGTGGTTCATCCACGTCATGCCGGCGATCGCCTCCCTGAAGGCCAATGCCCGAAGGGTGACCGAACTCGCCGACGCGATCGAGCGTGTGCAAAATCCGGACGATTTCTATCGCTCGACCGGACGCAGCGACTTCCATTTCGCTCGTCAGCACGCGGTGTTCGGTCTGACCGTGCGCGATCTCGAACTCATGCATGCCGGCGAGGACGCGGTGCCGTTCGTCTCCGCGCCGCTGCTGCTCTTCCGGCGCGGCGAATGGACCTTCATCCAGGGTGAATCCGGCAGCGGCAAGTCGAGCCTGATCAAGGCGATCAACGGCCTTTGGGCGCATGGCGGCGGTTCGGTAACCTTCCCGGAAGGTGTCGCGACCTTCTACGCGGCGCAGGACGTGCGGTTGCCGCCGGTGTCGCTTAAGCAATTGATCTGCCTGCCTCACGACGAGCGCGACCACGCCGACCCGGCCGTTGCAGCCGCCATGCACAGGGCGGGGCTCGGCGAATTCATCGAATGGCTGGCGGACGCCAGCCGCGACGGCAAGGGGTGGGACGAGACGCTGTCTGGTGGCCAGAAACAGAAGCTGGTGCTGGCCCGCATCCTCTTGCACAAGCCCGGCCTGCTTTTCCTTGACGAGGCGACCGGCGCGCTGGACGTCCAGGCCAAGGTCGCCTTCCACCAGGCGATCAAGGACAATTGCCCGGTCATCACCGTGATCAGCGTCATGCACGAGGCCAAGCCACCAAAATCGGCGGAGGGTGTCGATTTCTACGACAGCGTGTTGACGATCGCCGACGGCATGGCCGTCAAGTCGCCGCTACGCGACCGGCGGCCGGCCGAGGTCCCGGAACTCACCAGGATCCTCACGCGTCCGCTGAGGGAAGCCCGCCTCAAGCCGGTGCAGGCGCGTCAGAGGCAGAGGCAGGAATAGCCTCCAGCACGGATGGTGCTCGCAGGTCCGGCTTGTCGGCTCGAAATCCCATCCTCAGTCTCGTCAACACGGCGTTTCGCGGACGATATGTCATGCTTCCGAAGGGGTGTGGTCATGCTTATGGCGCCGGAATCGTCTTGCGGGCCGGCTATCTCGTTGATCTATTTGTGTTTCCCAAGCATGATCTGAATGTGTTCGCTAGCCCACAGGGTCGCGGCTAGAGCTATAACCTTTTGATTTCGCTTTACATTGTGTTGGTTAGGCACTTCGCCGCTGCGTCGAACACCAGGCCCGCTGAAATCCCGGCATTTGAGCGCTTATTCAGAAGACAGGCTTCCGGCCGTTTTCGTTTTCGTCTAAAAGCTCCGAAAACGAAACCGGGAGGAAGAGCAATGTATCTGTCGCCGCGCCATTCCGAGATCATGCAGATGGCGAAGGATCACGGCCGCGTCCTGGTTGACGACCTCGCTGCCCATTTCAGTGTGACTCCGCAGACGATCCGCAAGGATCTCAATGACTTGTGCGACCAGCGGTTGCTTTCGCGCATCCATGGCGGCGCGCTTTTCCCCTCCGGCATCGCCAATGTCGAATACGAGGCGCGACGCAAGATCGCGGCATCCGAGAAGGAAGCGATCGGCCGCGCGGCGGCGCGGATCATCCCGGACAACGCCTCGCTGTTCATCAATATCGGCACCACCACCGAGGAGGTCAGCAAGGCGCTGCTGGACCATGCAGGCTTGATGGTTATCACCAATAACATCAATGTTGCCAACAGGATGCGGGTCTATCCCGGCATCGAGGTGGTGATTGCCGGCGGCGTCGTGCGTGGCTCCGACGGAGGAGTCGTCGGCGAAGCGGCGGTGGACTTCATAAAGCAGTTCAAGGTCGACTACGCCGTCATCGGCGCCTCGGCGATCGACCATGACGGCGCGCTGCTCGACTACGACTTTCGCGAGGTGAAGGTCGCGCAAGCCATCATCGCCAATGCCCGCCACGTGATTCTGGTTTCGGACGCGACCAAATTCGAACGCACCGCGCCGGTTCGCATCGGCCATCTGTCTCAGGTCAACACCTTCATCACCGACACTTGCGACCTGCCGGCGATTCGCCGCATCTGCGAGGAAAACGAGGTGGAACTGGTCGAGACCGACCGGCTGCCGGCCGACGCTTGAGAGACAAAAAGCACTGTCTGTCGTTTTCGTTTGACATTCGTTATATTTTCGAAATAATCCCTCCGAGCTTTCGATAAGGGCAAAAATGCTGCACTGCGAAAGCAAACGGGGAGGTATTTTTGGACGCAAGTGCGATCCATGACGTGTTCGTCATTGGCGGCGGCATCAACGGATGCGGTATCGCACGTGACGCCGTCGGCCGCGGCTATTCGGTTTTTCTCTGCGAAATGAACGACTTGGCGAGCGGCACGTCGTCCGGCTCGACAAAACTGATCCATGGCGGCTTGCGTTATCTCGAGCACTACGAGTTCCGCCTCGTTCGCGAGGCATTGATGGAGCGCGAGGTGCTATGGAAGATGGCGCCGCACATCATCTGGCCGATGCGTTTCGTGCTGCCCTACGCCGAGGGGCTGCGTCCGGCCTGGCTGCTACGCCTCGGCCTTTTCCTTTACGACCATATCGGCGGGCGCAAGCTGCTGCCGGCGACGAAAACGCTCGACATGGTCAGCGATCCCGCCGGCAAACCTTTGAAACCACTATTTAAAAAGGCGTTCGAATATTCCGACGGCTGGGTCAACGACGCGCGCCTCGTCGTACTCAACGCGCGCGACGCCGCCGACCGCGGCGCCGTCATCCGCACCCGCACCAGGGTCGTCGAGGCGCGGCGGGACAACGGGCTCTGGTCGATCACCATCGAGGACATGCAGAGCCGTGTGACCGAATTGGTCAAGGCGAAGCTCATCGTCAATGCCGCCGGCCCTTGGGTCGACCGCGTGCTCGCTGGCGCCGTCGGCCAGAACGACGTGCACAATGTTCGCCTCGTCGGCGGCAGCCACATCGTCATCCGAAAGAAATTCGAAGATCCGCGCGCCTATTTCTTCCAGAACCGCGACGGCCGCATCATCTTCGCCATCCCCTACGAGGAAGATTTTACCCTCATCGGCACCACCGACCAGGATTTCACAGGCGATCCGAAGGACGCGCGCATCAGCGAAATCGAAACCGATTATCTCTGCGCCGCGGCAAGCGAATATTTTACCGAACCGGTGCGCCGCGCCGACATCGTCTGGACTTATTCCGCGGTGCGCCCGCTCTACGACGACGGCGCCTCCAAGGCGCAGGAGGCGACGCGCGACTATGTGCTGAAGGCCGAAGGCGGCAACGGCCAGGCTGCGATCGTCAATGTTTTCGGCGGAAAAATAACCACTTACCGGCGTCTTGCTGAATCGATGCTTGAGAAGATCGAGGAGCATCTTGGCAAGCGCGGCAAGCCGTGGACGGCGGGCGCGACGCTGCCGGGCGGCGATTTTCCGGTCAACGGCTTCGACGCGGAGGCTGCGAAACTGAAGGCTTCCTATGCCTTCCTCGACCTGCCTCACGCCCGCCGCCTGACTCGTTTGTACGGCACCCGCGCCCGTACTTTGCTGGGGCTGGCGCGCTCGCAGGCCGATCTCGGCCGCAATTTCGGCGCCGACCTTTTCGAGGCCGAAGTGCGCTACCTCATGCAGCACGAATGGGCGGTGACGGCCGAGGACGTGCTGTGGCGCAGGACCAAGCGCGGCCTGCGGCTGAGCAAGGATCAGGCTGCAGCGCTCGACCAGTATATGAGCGCAGCACTTGGGGATCGGGCCGCGGCCGAATAGTCCGGAAGTAAATGGCCTGGGAGGAGGCGGAATGCTCGAACTGAGAAACGTGACGAAGACGGTAGCGGGCGCGGATCACATCCGCGACGTTTCGCTGGCGCTTCGCCACGGCTCGCTGAACGTCCTGCTCGGCCCGACGCTGTCCGGCAAGACCAGCCTGATGCGGCTGATGGCCGGCCTCGACCGTCCGACCACAGGCAGCATCTGGTTCGACGGCAAGGACGTCACCGGCGTCGCCGTGCAAAAGCGAAACGTCGCAATGGTTTACCAGCAATTCATCAACTACCCGGCGATGACGGTCTACGAGAATATCGCCTCGCCGCTGCGTGTCGCCGGCGCCGAGAGCGGCAAGATCGACCGCGAGGTGAAGCGCGCGGCGGAGTTGATGAAGCTGACGCCCTATCTTGATCGCACACCACTTAATCTTTCCGGCGGCCAGCAGCAGCGCACGGCACTTGCCCGCGCCATCGTCAAGAATGCCAGCCTCGTGCTGCTCGACGAGCCGCTCGCCAATCTCGACTACAAGCTGCGCGAGGAACTGCGCGCCGAACTGCCGAAACTGTTCGCCGAGGCCGGCACCATCTTCGTCTATGCCACCACCGAGCCGCACGAGGCGCTGCTGCTCGGCGGCAACACGGCGACGCTGTCGGAAGGCCGCGTCACTCAGTTCGGGCCGACCATCGACGTCTTCCGCCAGCCCGTTGATCTGATTACCGCCAAAACCTTTTCCGACCCGCCGCTGAATACCATCGTCATGCGCAAGCAGGGCGCGAGTTTCATGCTGGACGGTGGCGTCAGCCTGCCTGTGCCGGCCGGTCTCGCCGGGATCGCCGACGGCGCCTACACGGTCGGCTTCCAGCCGCATCATCTCGCGCTGTCGAAGCCGGCCGAAGGCGCGGTTTCCGTGCCGGCGAAAGTCACGGTCACTGAAATCACCGGTTCGGAAAGTTTTGTGCACCTGCAATTCGCGGATGCGAAATGGGTGATGCTGGCACCCGGCATAAAGGTGTTCCAGGCCGATGAGACCGTCGATGTCTTCATCGACCCGCGCCACATCATGGCCTTCGACGCCGCCGGCCGCTCGGCCGCGCCGCGCCAGAAGCTCGCAGCTTGAGGAGGGCGAGATGGCGCGCATCGAACTCGACCATATCGGCCATTCCTACCTGCCGCACCCCAAGGCGCCGAAGGACTATGCGCTGAAGCAGGTCGACCACATTTTCGAGGATGGCGGCGCCTATGCGCTGCTTGGCCCCTCCGGTTGCGGCAAGACCACGCTGCTCAACATCATTTCGGGCCTGCTGCACGCCTCGCACGGGCGCTTGCTGTTCAACGGCCGCGACGTCAGCCACGCGTCCACGCAGGAGCGCAACATCGCGCAGGTGTTCCAGTTCCCGGTCATCTACGACACCATGACGGTCTACGACAATCTGGCCTTCCCGCTGCGCAACCGCGGCGTGCCGGAACAGGAAGTCGACCGCAAGGTGCGCGAGACGCTCGACATGATCGATCTCGCCGACTGGGCAAAGCGCCGGGCGAGGGGGCTGACCGCCGACCAGAAGCAGAAGATTTCGCTTGGGCGCGGCTTGGTGCGCTCCGACGTCAACGCCATCCTCTTCGACGAGCCGCTGACCGTCATCGACCCGCACATGAAATGGGTGCTGCGCTCGCAGTTGAAGCAGCTTCACAAGCGCTTCCGCTACACCATGGTTTACGTCACCCACGACCAGACCGAGGCGCTGACCTTCGCCGAGAAGGTGGTGGTGATGTATGACGGCGAGATCGTGCAGATCGGCACGCCGGCCGAACTGTTCGAGCGGCCCAGACACACTTTCGTCGGCTATTTCATCGGCTCGCCGGGCATGAACGTCATGCCGGTGGAAATCGCTGGAAACAACGCCCGGCTAGGTGGCCACACGATCGAGCTGCCCGGCGCGCCGGCGGGTGCGAGCGGCACGGTCGAGCTCGGCATACGCCCGGAATATGTGCGGCTGGGCCGCGCCGGCATGCCGGTTGCGATCACCAAGGTCGAGGACATCGGACGTCACAAGGTGGTGCGCGCCACGCTGGAGGGGCGCGAGATTGCCGCGATCCTCGGCGAGGACGAGGAGGTGCCGGCCGAGCCGCACATCGCCTTCGATCCTGCCGGCATCAACCTCTACGCCGATTCCTGGCGGGTCGAGACGGGAGGCGCGCGATGAACAAGACCTGGAACAACCGGGCCTGGTTCATGGTCCTGCCGGTGCTGCTCCTGGTGGCATTCTCGGCGGTCATCCCGCTGATGACGGTGGTCAACTATTCGGTGCAGGACACGTTCGGTAACAACGAGTTCTTCTGGGCCGGAACCGAATGGTTCCAGGAGATGCTGGGTTCCGACCGCTTCTGGGAAGCGATGGGCCGAAACCTGATCTTCTCCTTCGTCATCCTGGCGATCCAGATCCCGCTCGGCATCTTCATCGCGCTCAACATGCCGAAATCCGGCTGGGGCGTACCGGTGTGCCTGGTGCTGATGGCGCTGCCGCTGCTGATCCCGTGGAACGTGGTCGGCACCATCTGGCAGGTGTTCGGCCGCGTCGACATCGGCCTGCTCGGCCATTCGCTGGCAGCGATCGGCATCGATTACAATTACGTCAACGATCCGTTCGATGCCTGGGTGACGGTGATCGTCATGGACGTCTGGCACTGGACCAGCCTGGTCGTGCTGCTCTGCTATGCCGGCCTCGTGTCGATCCCCGACGCCTACTACCAGGCCGCCAAGATCGACGGGGCGTCGCGCTGGTCGATCTTCCGCTACATCCAGCTTCCGAAGATGAACCGCGTGCTTTTGATCGCCGTGCTGCTGCGCTTCATGGACAGTTTCATGATCTACACCGAGCCCTTCGTGGTCACCGGCGGCGGGCCGGGAAACTCGACGACCTTCCTGTCGATCGACTTGGTCAAGATGGCGGTCGGGCAGTTCGACCTCGGCCCGGCGGCGGCGATGTCGATCATCTACTTCCTGATCATCCTGCTCCTGTCATGGGTGTTCTACACCGTCATGACCAACTACGACGCGGAGCGCTGAGATGGCGGATGTGAAAACCACCGCAGCATCCGCCCGCGCCGGAGATCTCGGCGCCGCGCCGCCCGCGTCCGTCGCGGCAGGGCAGGATGCGGTTTCCCGCGCCATGCGCCGGCGCGGCGACGAGAGCCGGTTCTGGTGGCTGGTGCCGACGCTCTACATCATCTTCCTGATGCTGCCGATCTACTGGCTGGTCAACATGAGCTTCAAGACCAACCAGGAGATCCTCGGCGGCTTCTCGCTCTGGCCGCAAAACCCGACGATCGCCAACTACATGGTGATCTTCACCGACCCCTCTTGGTACAAGGGCTACATCAACTCCATCATCTATGTGGTGATGAACACGGTGATTTCGGTCGTCGTAGCGCTGCCCGCCGCCTACGCCTTCTCGCGCTATCGCTTCCTCGGCGACAAGCACCTGTTCTTCTGGCTCTTGACCAACCGCATGGCGCCGCCCGCCGTGTTCGCGCTGCCGTTTTTCCAGCTCTATTCGGCCTTCGGCCTGATCGACACCCATATCGCCGTGGCGCTGGCGCACTGCCTGTTCAACGTGCCGCTGGCGGTTTGGATTCTCGAAGGTTTCATGTCGGGCGTGCCGAAGGAAATCGACGAGACCGCCTATATCGACGGCTACTCGTTCCCGAAATTCTTCGTGAAAATCTTCATGCCGCTGATCGCGTCTGGCGTCGGCGTCGCGGCCTTCTTCTGCTTCATGTTCTCCTGGGTGGAACTGCTGATCGCCCGCACGCTGACGACGACGGATGCAAAGCCGATCGCTGCGATCATGACCCGCACCGTCTCGGCCTCCGGCCTCGACTGGGGCGTCTTGGCGGCCGCCGGCGTGCTCACCATCATCCCGGGCGCGCTCGTCATCTGGTTCGTGCGTAATTACATCGCCAAGGGCTTTGCCCTGGGGAGGGTGTGATGAGCACTGAACGGATATCAATTCGCGAAATCAGCCGATTGGCGCAAGGCGTCTTCGAGTCTCTGGAGCAGGCTGGGATCGAAGAAGTCGATGTCGATGGCGATCGGTATTGGTGTGTTTTCCCGACAGACTCGCTTGCGTCCCAAACACCTGATTTGATGGTTGGCGAGGTAGCAGACGACCTCAAGGACCTCAGGTCGGAGGTCGATGACCCCGAGAGCCCGCTCAAAATGGGTTTGCCGTGGCACGCGCTGCATCATCTGCATGGAATTGTTGGCTATCTCGCTGCCAAGGCAATTGCATATGAACTGCCCGACCAGAGGAGCACGGGATGAAGCGCATAGCCTCCCTGCTCGCCGTCCCCCTCATCTTCGCTGCGGGACAGGCTGTCGCCGATCAAGGCGCAATTGAGAGATCTTGCGGCGCTGAATGGGGGACATCAGCGCCGCTCGTTGAAAGCTGCATCGGATCGCAACAGGCGGCTGCACAGCAATTGGATAGGCTGCTTTCCGACGCCACTGCCCTTGGTTGGCGTGAAGAAGTCGAACGCCAGTGTGGGTTTGGACAAGACACGGACTACGTGGAGGCAGGACAATGCGTGGCCGCCGCGATCAAAGGGCGCATGTGGGAGCAGCGCGATCAGGAATTGGCCCGTGCCGATGCGTGGCAAAGGCCGAGCGGGGTCCCTCAGCAGGTCTCTCTTCGGATTGAGGCGCAATGCGTCGATGATTTCGGCCTCAAATACAGCAATGTCGAGATTTGCATCGACCACAGTTCTCGCGAGTTCAGACAATGATGAGGGCGGCTGAACTCTTGGCGGTCATCATGCCGTTCGGCGCTATCCTCGCCGGCCTCACCGCACCCGCCATGGCGGACTATGTCGGCGACAACCATACGTGGATTCTGACCTGCAACGCCTCAGGCTACGAACTCACGTCAAAATATCCGGTATCCCGCTTCATCGAGGGTGGCGCGAATTCAAGTTCCACCGAGGAAATCGAAAAACTCTACCTCGGGCGAAGCTGCGACGCCGAGCACAAGGTTTTCGGCAAGGGCAAGTGGTGCTGGGCCAATGGCGGGTTCAAAGCCGAGTTCGAGAATGGCGCATCGATCGGCTTCCCCCGCCAGGAATTGTCCTGTCCCGACGCGAAGAACGAAATAGACGAATGCGAGTGCTGACATGAGTTTTTCGCGTTCTCGATCGATCCGGCCTGATGGCACCCTTAGCGGACGGTGCGAGGTCGTGCGGCGCGGCACCTCAAATTGCGTCGGGAGGACGGCACAATGACTGCATCCCGAAACTGGGTTGTGCCGCTTGTCGCCGTGCTTCTCGCTTATCTCGCCGCCGCCGGGCTTCTGATAGCGACGCTGCCAAGGGAAGACGGCGCAATCGACTGGTTCGCGCCGCTGGTGCCCGGCGGCTGGATGGCTTGGTCGTTCCCCAGCGCCCTGTTCTTCCTGACCATCCTTTTGCTGCTTTGCCTGATGGCGGTGTGGGAATACGCCTCGCCGGGCGGCAATCCGCGGGTCGGCATTTTGCGTTTCGAGACGACGCGCGGCGACCGTCTCTTCGTTTCGCTGCTTGGCAGCGCCTTCATCCATCTCGCTTGGCTGGGTCTGATCGGACCCAACCTGTGGTGGGCTCTCGCTCTCTCCGTGGTCTACGCCATCGGCGTATTTCGCTACGTATAGAGGGGGAAACTAGTTGAGGCGGCCGCGTGCCGGCGACCGCCTCGATCGCACTTTAACCTTAAAGGGAGGAATCTCATGCGACGGCATATTTTAGCATCTACCAGCGTCATTGCACTCATACTGGGCAGCAGCCACGCCTTTGCCGGCATGGATGAAGCCAAGGCGTTCCTGGACGCCGAGATCAAGGACCTGTCGACGCTCGACCGCGCCGGCCAGGAAGCCGAGATGCAGTGGTTCATCGACGCGGCGAAGCCGTTCGCCGGCATGGACATCAAGGTCGTGTCGGAAACCATCACCACGCATGAATATGAATCGAAGGTGCTGGCGCCGGCCTTCACGGCGATCACCGGCATCAAGATCACCCACGACCTGATCGGCGAAGGCGACGTGATCGAGAAGCTGCAGACGCAGATGCAGTCGAAGGAGAACATCTACGACGCCTACGTCAACGACTCCGACCTGATCGGTACCCACTGGCGCTACCAGCAGGCGCGCAGCCTGACCGACTGGATGGCCAACGAGGGCAAGGACGTCACCAACCCTGGCCTCGATCTGGCCGACTTCATCGGCACGTCGTTCACAACCGCTCCGGACGGCAAGCTCTACCAGCTTCCCGACCAGCAGTTCGCCAACCTCTACTGGTTCCGCTACGACTGGTTCAACGACGAGAAGAACAAGGCCGATTTCAAGGCGAAGTACGGCTACGATCTCGGCGTGCCGGTCAACTGGTCGGCCTATGAGGACATCGCCGAGTTCTTCACCGGCCGCGAGATCGACGGCAAGAAGGTCTACGGCCACATGGACTACGGCAAGAAGGACCCGTCGCTCGGCTGGCGCTTCACCGACGCATGGCTGTCGATGGCCGGCAACGGCGACAAGGGCATCCCGAACGGCAAGCCGGTCGACGAATGGGGCATCAAGGTTGACGAGAACTCCCGTCCGGTCGGCTCGTGCGTCGCCCGTGGCGGCGACACCAACGGCCCGGCTTCCGTCTATTCGATCGAGAAGTACCTGCAGTGGCTGAAGGCCTACGCGCCGGCCGCCGCGCAGGGCATGACCTTCTCCGAGTCCGGCCCGGTTCCGTCGCAGGGCGAGGTCGCCCAGCAGATGTTTACCTACACTGCCTTCACCGCCGACTTCGTGAAACCGGGCCTGCCGGTAGTGAATGAGGACGGCACGCCGAAGTGGCGCTTTGCTCCGTCGCCGCACGGCGTCTACTGGAAGGACGGCATGAAGCTCGGCTACCAGGACGTGGGTTCCTGGACGATCCTGAAGTCGACGCCGGACGACCGCGCCAAGGCCGCCTGGCTCTATGCGCAGTTTGTCACCTCCAAGACCGTGGACGTCAAGAAGAGCCATGTCGGCCTGACGCTCATCCGCGAAAGCTCGATCCAGCACAAGTCCTTTACTGAGCGCGCGCCCAAGCTCGGCGGCCTGATCGAGTTCTACCGCTCGCCGGCCCGCGTGCAGTGGTCGCCGACTGGCACGAACATCCCGGACTATCCGAAGCTGGCCCAGCTCTGGTGGCAGGCGATCGGCGATGCCTCGTCGGGCGCAAAGACCGCGCAGGAGGCAATGGACTCGCTCTGCGCCGAGCAGGAGAAGGTGCTGGAACGCCTCGAGCGCGCCGGCGTGCAGGGCGACATCGGACCGAAGCTGGCCGAGGAGCACGACCTCGCCTACTGGAACGCCGATGCGGTCAAGAAGGGCAATCTCGCGCCGCAGCTGAAGATCGAGCCCGAGAAGGACAAGCCGATTACCATCAACTACGACGAACTGGTGAAGAGCTGGCAGAAGTAGGCTTGCTGCATTCAGGTTGCCGGGGCATCTTGCCCCGGCAATTTTTGCGGGTGCCGGCGTGAGGCTCTGGGGCTGGTGGAAAGACGATCATTGGAAGCCCGCGACCAGAGACGGCGAAGGGCGTGAGCTTTTCACGGAACGGGTGGTTATCCAGCTTTGCTTGGCACAGCTAGCGGAGCTTGGTCACGAATGTGTCACCGAAAAGCGTGACCTCGCTCTGGAGAACGTGCGCGAGATTATGGGCATGCCGGACTTGCGGCTTGGATATGAGCTGGTGGCGGAGATCGTTGCCGAGCGCCTGCTGACCAGCATTTCGGCTCCCAAGGCTCATAAGTACTTCCTTTCCGATATGAAGGGACACACCCATTCGTTCGATCTTGCAGAGCATCCTGTCTACGCGCCCGTTCACGCGATTATCGAACATGGGATGATTTCTGGGAACGCAATACGCGAACTCGGACGTTCGGCCGCCTATACCGACGTAGTTTCGAAAGCGCTGAATGCGGGCGAGAAGCTGGACAATCTAACGATTTATTGCGCCCCGGTCGGGCTCATCATCAACAGCGGCAAACTCGAGATCAAACCGGGTTGTGAAATTGAATAAGAACATCCTCGCCATCGACCAGGGCACTACCTCCTCGCGCGCCATCGTCTTCGACGGCGCGATGAAACCGGTCGGCAGCGGCCAGAAGGAATTCACCCAGATCTATCCCGCCTCGGGCTGGGTCGAGCACGATCCGGAGGAGATCTGGCACTCGGTTCTGTGGTCGGTGAAGGAAGCGCTGAAGAAGGCGGATGTGGCCGCCGCGGAAATCGCTGCGATCGGCATCACCAACCAGCGCGAGACGGTGGTGATCTGGGACAAGGCGACGGGAAAGCCGATCCACAACGCCATCGTCTGGCAGGACCGCCGCACCGCGCCGCTTTGCGCAAAACTGCGCAAGCAGGGACTTGAGCAGATATTCTCGAGGAAGACCGGCCTGCTGCTCGATCCCTATTTCTCCGGCACCAAGATCGCTTGGCTGCTGGACAAGGTCAAAGGCGCGCGCAGGCGGGCCGAGAAGGGCGAACTGCTCGCAGGCACCATTGACACGTTCCTGATCTGGCGGCTCACACGCGGCAAGGTTCATGCCACCGACGCGACCAACGCCTCGCGCACGCTGGTCTACAACATCGAGAAGAACATTTGGGACGAGGAGTTGCTGGACATTCTCGGCATCCCGGCTGCCTTGTTGCCCGAAGTGAAGGACTGCGCCGACGATTTTGGAATCACGGAGAAATCCCTGTTTGGAGCCGAGATAAAAATCCTCGGCGTTGCCGGCGACCAGCATGCCGCGACCATCGGCCAGGCCTGTTTCGAACCGGGCATGATGAAGTCGACCTACGGCACCGGCTGCTTCGCCGTGCTTAATACGGGTAGCGACCTCGTACGGTCAAAAAACCGGCTGCTGACCACCATCGCCTACCGGTTGAACGGCAGGACCACATACGCCTTGGAGGGCTCGATCTTCATCGCCGGCGCCGCCGTGCAATGGTTGCGCGACGGGGCGAAGATGATTTCGAAAGCCGCCGACAGTGGCGATCTGGCGGCCAAAGCCGATCCAGCACAGGAGGTCTACCTCGTGCCGGCCTTCGTCGGTCTCGGCGCGCCGCACTGGGACGCCGAGGCGCGCGGTGCGATCTTCGGCCTGACCCGCAATTCCGGGCCAGCGGAGTTTGCCCGCGCCGCGCTGGAATCCGTCGCGTTCCAGACCCGCGATCTGCTGGACGCGATGAAGAAAGACTGGAAGGGCGGCGCGTCCAGCACGGTGCTCAGGGTCGACGGCGGCATGGTGGCGTCCGACTGGACGATGCAGCGTCTGGCCGACATTCTGGACGCTCCCGTCGACCGGCCGACCGTGCTGGAGACGACGGCGCTCGGCGCTGCCTGGCTTGCCGGGTCGAAAGCAGGGGTCTGGCCTGACGCGCGCGCCTTCGCGAAATCCTGGGCGCTCGACCAGCGCTTCGACCCGGCGATGGACGACGCTACCCGCACGGCGAAGCTGAAAGGCTGGCGCGACGCGGTGCGCCGCACGCTCAGTTCCACATAAAAAACCCGCGCCAAGGTTGGCGCGGGTCGGGATTTGGTAGTTCAGCCGCCTGTCAATAGGGCGAGATGCACTCGCGGCGCGGGCCGTAGTTCGGCTGGAAAGTGTTGTCGTAAGCGCGATACGACCGGTAGCGGTTGTAGCACCACTGGGTGTGGGAGTTGCCCTCGTTAACCACGACACCCGGTTGCGAGGCGATTGCGCTGCCGATGATCGCGCCGGCTACGAAAGCGCCCGCCGGATACCAGAAGCCATCATCATAACGGCGGTATCCTGGACGGTAGTAGTCGTAGCCGCGATATCCGCGATAGTAGCCGCGGCGGTGATCCCGGCGCGCCTCACGCCGCCATTCGCGGCGGTCCCAACGGTCGCGGCGGTTGTCGCGGCGCCATTCCCGTCGATCCCGGCGGTTGTCGCGCCGCCATTCCCTGCGATCCCGACGCCCCTCGCGACGCCACTTGCGCCGTTCGCTGTTCGACTGGACCTGGATCACGTCGCCCTGGGCCTTCGCGACGGTCTGCGGGACGTAGACGGGAGCCGCTTCCGCCGGCACCAGGCCGACCACGGTGACCGAGAAGGCCAACGCCGTAGCGCACAGGCCTGACAAGAATTTCTTCATCGCAATTTCCTCTTGGCGGATTTCTGTCCCTATGCGGCGGCAAACGAGCGGAAAGATGGTTTTGTTCCCGCATTACAGAAGTTTAACATTTGTAGTGAAATGCGCTCGGATTTTTTTCCGTCCGTTTCGACGCCGGGTGAGGCCAGGAATCGGTTTTTATCGAAGCGGCCAGGCCGCTCCAACAAGCAGACTTGATACGATCACTGCGATCATCAATGCAAGCGGTTGAACGGCGGCACGTTCCCGCGTATCCGCGCATCTGAAAAGCTGGAGATTTCCGTGCAGGATCGCATTCGGATCAATTCGGTCGTTGTGTTGTCGGACAATTGGGGTGTCTTGAAAAAGACGACGTTCGACTACCGGAATTCGAAGGGCGTGTGGGAGCCGCAGATCCGCGAGACCTACGATCGCGGCCACGGCGCGACCGTGCTGCCCTTCGATCCCGAACGCGGCACGGTGCTGCTGGTGCGCCAGTTCCGCTACCCCGCCTATGTCGAGGGACACGAGGAGCCGCTGCTGGAGGCCTGTGCCGGGCTGCTCGATGCCGACGATCCCGAGACCTGCGCGCGCCGCGAGGCGGAGGAGGAACTGGGGTACCGCCTGCGCGACCTGAAGCTTGTCATGATGCCGTTCATGAGCCCCGGCAGCGTCACCGAAAAGCTCGCTTTCTTCACCGCGCATTATTCCGCGGCCGATCGTGTGTCCGACGGCGGCGGCCATGTCGACGAGGGCGAGGACATCGAGGTGGTCGAGATGCTGCTGAGGCACGCCTACGACGCCTGCCTCGACGGACGCATCATCGACGCCAAGACGATCATTCTCGTGCAGCACCTCATGCTGACGGAAGCCTCCGTCCGGAAGTAGCCACGATTTCGGCGGGATCGGATGGTCACTGCGCAGCCGGCGAACCCGGCGTGAGGAAAAGAGGGCTGTGAATTTCGGCGCGAAGGCGGGTCTGGCGGCCCGCATCCTGCTCTCCGGTTTTGGCCTGTTCGCCCTCAGCGACACGGCGGATGCCGACCTGATCGAACGGGCGGAATTGGTCCGCTCAGCGGGCGCCGCCACGGGCGATGTACCTGCTGTCGCTGCGCTGCCTCGCGTCTATCTCGACGGTGACAGCCGCGCCGATCTCGCCTCGAACACGGGACGCACCACGACCCAGGGCTGGCTGTGGTGGCTGCAATTGATGACCGGCGCGCGTTTCGATTTCCAGCCCGGCTACAATTTCGCCAAGAGCGGAATGGACAGCGAGGAGGTTCGCGACGGCGCGGCCGACTTGCGTGGCAAGCCGCCAGGTTATGTCGTCGCGGTCGTCGACACCAATGACAGGACCGCCGGCTGGCGGGCTTCGCGCACCATCGAGGCGCTGGCCGACTATCAGGCCGGGATCTTGTCTTACGGCCATAAATTGATCTGGATCGCCGGCAGCCCACGCGGCGACACCACGCCGGACGGCATCCGCCGCACGCTTTCGGACGTCGAACTGGCTGATGCGCTGCAGGTCCGATCCTGGTTCCTGGCGCAGGCCGCCGTCAGGAACGTCTATGTCGCCGATCCGTGGCCGCTGATGCTCGATCCCGCCAGTCCGGAAGGCCGCGCCCGCGACGGTATCCTGCGCGACGGCATACATTGGGGGCCGGCCGGCGCGCGGCTGGTGGCGCAGGCGCTGGCGCCGATCTTCGACACGCTGTTCTTGCCGCGCCAGCGCCTCGTCACCTCCAACGACGACCTCTACTCGGAGACCGATCCCGGCGGTTCGCTCAACTACAACCCCTTGCTCGAAGGCACTGGCGGCGTGCTCGGGGACGGCTGTACCGGCGACCTGGCGGAGGGCTGGTCGGCTGAAGCCGGGCAGGGGCTGTCCGCCAGTTTCAGCAAGGTGATGGTCGACGGCGAGGAGTGGCAGCAGGTCGTCGTCTCCGGTGTTCCCGCTGGCGTGAACGTCGGAGCAAACCCTGTCGACCCGACGCCGATGTCGGTGGTGATATCAGCCGATATCGACCCGTCTGATCTCGTAGCAGGCGAGCATTTCGAGGCGCTGGGAGCCATCGACATCGGGGCGGGCTCTTCGGGACTGCGCGGCGTCGCCCTTTACACCTCCTACACCACGCCCGAGGGAACGGTGACGCAAGCGGCCGGCGAGCCCATGCTTGCCCGCTCCCAGCCCAATCTCGAATTGCCGCCGGATGCCGTTTCCGGTGTCGCGGTGGTGCCGCGCACGGCCCCTCTTCCGGAAGGCATCAGCGACGCCTCGGTCAGCATCGTCATCACCGGCGTGCCGCACAATGCAAAGCTGCCCGACGTGCCGATCTCAGCCACCATTCGTTTCCGCGCCGTCAGTGCGCACAAGACAATCCGGATGCAGGTCCGATAGCTGACCGGATGTTTGATTCGCCAGGCCGATCGTCGTGATCCTGGGGTAAGACGCGGCAAACTGACATGCAGCACCGCGAATCTGCGGCTTCCGGGCGTCGTCCGAATGGTACTTTAGGATGAATTTTCCCTGTACCATCGGATTTTGAGAAGAGGATTATTGGAATCCCAACCAATATACCCCCATATATGATGCATCATCCGGCGGTTCTCCTCCCATTGTCGCCGGGTGGTGTTCCCCTCTGGAGGTTTTGAACCTTCAATTTGGCCGGGCCGTTTTCGAGCCCGGCCTTTTTTCTAGTGACTCGTTGATTGCCCTCGTGCCGCTCCGTGCGCGGCTGCCAAGCGGGGAGAGCCGGCCGTGCGCTATCAGGTCGAATGGCTTGTCGGTGGCCTTCTCGTTACTGTCCCGGCAGGGCCAAACACCTGGCTTCCATATGGACCACTCCGCTTTCGCCCTCTGTCCAGTAGACGTCCGCTTCCGTATTCGCGCCGCGCCTGACAAAAATGTCGGTTCCGGCAATCGCCGGCGACAGACCACGATACTCGAATTTTGGCGGCGCCGCGCCGATCTCCGACGCTGCCATGTTGAACAGCAGCGTCGCCTGGATCGGGCCGTGGACGACAAGGCCGGGATAGCCCTCGACCCCGGTCGCGTAGGGCAGGTCGTAGTGGATGCGGTGGCCGTTGAAGGTGATCGCGGAGTAGCGGAGCAGCAGCACCGGGGAGGTGGCCACGGCGACCGACCGTTGGAACGCCCGTCCGGCCGGCTGGCTCTGCGGTCCCGCCGGCTTGGCCGTGGCCGGCCTAGCGGCCTCGCGATAGACGATGTTGTGCCGTTCCTTGATCGCGGTGGCGCGCTCGGTCGAATAGACATGGTCGACCGCCACGAACCAGAGTTCTCCAGACTTGCCTTCTTTTCGCGTCACGTCGGCGATGGTGGAAACCCGGCGGACGCGGTCGCCGATCCGCAATTCCTCAAAAGTCTCGATCGAGCCGCCAGCCCACATGCGGCGCGGCTGTGGCACCGGCGGCAGGTCGCGGTTCTTGGCCGGGTGGCCGTCAGGCCCGAGTTCAGCCATTCCGGCGATCGACGGCGACAGGCACCAGTGGATGCCGAGCGGCGCCGCACCTGCGGCGACCGGCGCCAGATTCGGCTCGAAGATGGCGCGAAAACTGGCGGCCAGCCGTTCGGTTACGACGTCCTCATTTTCGGACGTCCTGCCGATCCAGTCGACGAATGGTTTTTCGCTGGCGTCCGCCATGACAGGCTCCCTGGTTGTCGTCCATCCGCTCCCTGTCGCAGCTCAATAAGAGCGCGGCATGCCGAGCACGTGTTCGGAAAGGTATGACAGGATGAGATTGGTCGAGATCGGCGCCACCTGATAGAGCCGCGTCTCCCGGAATTTTCGCTCCACGTCATATTCCTCGGCGAAGCCGAAGCCGCCATGCGTCTGGATGCAGGCGTTGGCGGCGTCGTTGGAAGCATCGGCTGCAAGCATCTTCGCCATGTTGGCCTCCGCGCCGCAGTCGCGCCCGGCTTCGTAAAGGCGCGCAGCTTCCTTCACCATCAGTTCGGCGGCGCGCATGTTGGCGTAGGCCCGCGCGATCGGAAACTGCACGCCCTGGTTGGCCCCGATCGGCCGGCCGAAGACGTTGCGGTCCTTGGCATAGCTGGTTGCCTTCTCGATCAGCCACTTGGCGTCGCCGACGCATTCGGCCGCGATCAGGATACGCTCGGCATTCATGCCCGACAGGATGTAGCGAAAGCCTTTGCCCTCCTCGCCGACGAGGTTTTCGGCGGGTACCCGGACGTTGTCGAAGAACACCTCCGTGGTCGAGTGGTTCATCATCGTGCGGATCGGCCGGATGCTGAGGCCGTTTCCAAGCGCCTGGCGCATGTCGAGGATGAAAACCGAAAGCCCGTCCGTCCGTTTGGCGACTTCGTCACGCGGCGCGGTGCGGGCGAGCAGCAGCATGAGGTCGGAATGTTCCGCCCGGCTGGTCCAGATCTTCTGGCCGTTGACGACATAATAGTCGCCGTCGCGGCGGGCGAAGGTGCGGATGGAGGTCGTGTCCGTGCCGCTGGTCGGTTCGGTGACGCCGAAGGCCTGTAGCCGCAATTCTCCCGTGGCGATGCGCGGCAGGTAGCGTGCCTTCTGCTTGGCATTGCCGTGGCGCAGCACTGTGCCCATGATGTACATCTGCGCGTGGCAGGCAGCGCCGTTGCAGCCGGCGCGCTGGATTTCCTCCAGCACCGCCGCGGCTGCCGACAGCGTCAGACCGGCGCCGCCATACTCTTCCGGAATGAGCGTCGCCAGGTATCCGGCCTCGGTCAGCGCCAAGACGAATTCGGCGGGGTAGGCGCGGGCCGCGTCGAGCTTGCGCCAGTATTCGCCGGGAAACCGCTCGCACAGTTTTCGCACGGCCTCGCGGATCTCCGGATGGTCTTCTGCTTCGAACGCCATGCCAACTACCTTGCATTTTCGGATACGGTTTCGCGGGGCGCGAATTCCGCGCGCAGCATCGCATCGTGCTCGCCCAGCGCCGGCACGGGACGCAGCGCCGGCCGCTGGCCGTCGACGATGTTCGGCGGGGCGAGCAAAGTTACCTTGCCCTCTGGAGTCTCGACCTCGGCGAAAGCCGCACTCCGATGCCGCATCAGGTCGTCGACTGTGGAAAGCCGGCCATAGGCGATGCGCACCGCGTCGAGGAGTTTGCAGACCTCGTCGATGGACATGCCTCCAATCGCCTGCTGCACTTTGGCATCCAGGCTGGCACGGTTCTTCACGCGGTCGGTGTTGCGGCTGTAGAGCGGATCGGCGGCAATCGCGGCATCACGCAGCACTCCCTCGCAAAAAATCTTCCACTCGCGCTCGTTCTGGATCGAGATCAGGATTTCGGCGTCGCTGGTGCGGAACACGCCGTAGGGCGCGATCGACGGATGCGCGAGGCCGGGACGGCGCGGCTCCTTGCCGCCGTAGCGCCGCGTCAGATAGGGCACGTTCATGAACTCGGCGATCGTGTCGAACAGCGAAAGCTGGATGTGGCTGCCCTGGCCGGTGCGCTCGCGCCTGAACAGCGCCTCCAATATGGCGGCATAGGCGGCCTGGCCGGTGGCGATGTCGCAGATCGAGATGCCGACGCGGCTCGGACCCGATTCGTCCGAGCCGGTGATCCCGGCGAGGCCGGCCTCGGCCTGCACCAGCAGGTCGTAGGCCTTGCGCTGATGGTCGGGCGTGCCTTCGGCGTAGCCGCCAATGTCGCAGACGATCAGCCTCGGAAACCGGGCGCGCAGGGAGGCGCTGCCGATGCCCAGCCGGTCGGTGGCGCCTGCCGCCAGATTCTGGACGAACACGTCGGCCCGCTCGAGCATCGACAGCAGCAGTTCGAGATCCTCGGCCGTCTTCAGGTCGACCGTGCAGGATTCCTTGCCGCGGTTGTTCCAGACGAAGTAGCTCGACTGGCCGAGCACATAATCGTCATAGCCACGTGCAAAATCGCCCTCGGGCCTTTCCAGCTTGATGACGCGGGCGCCGGCATCCGCCAGCCGCGAGGTCGCGAGCGGGGCGGCCACCGCCTGCTCCAGTGCGACGACGATCAGTCCTTCCAGTCCGCCGGTCATGTATGGCCCTGTTGTGTGACGGGCCAGACCTTGTGCCGTAGCGACGCCAAGTCAAATAGGATTTAGCAATGAGGGGTATATCGAAATACGTAGGCCAAGCGTGGCATCCAGAACGATTTTATATAGGCCCGACTGTCGGTGACGCGCCCCATGCCTGATTGAAGGATGGGCCGAGCGCTCAGGAGAACAGATTGGGGTTCTGGCTTTCGTCGGAGAGGTCGGCCGTCCAGGCGGCATCGCGAACCAGTTGCCGCAAGATGTCCCACGCCAACTGGCCGACGGCGCGCGGCGCGTTGAGCAGCGGGCGTTCGGTCGAATAGGCAAGATAGACTTTTCGCGTGATCTTCGGCTCCTCGATCCGCCAGACCCGGAAGATCCCGGCCTCGGCCTCGCGCTGGACGGCCATGCGCGGAAGGATGCCGTAGCCTAGTCCGCGCTGCGCCAACTTCTTGATCTGGCTGTAGGAATCGATCTCGACCGCCGGCGTGATGGGGACGCGAACGGTCTGCGCCGCTTCCTCGATCAGTTCGCGCAGCCCATGTCCCGGGCCGGGCACCAGCAGGGGCAGGAGCGCGGCCTCTTCCAGCCGCACCGCGGCGCCCTCGATGTCGTCCTTGCCGCCGAAGGAAGGGCGGGCGAACAGGCAAATCTCCTCGGACAACCCGTGATGGACCGCGAGGCCCCTCGGGCTCGATGTATTGTAGATCATCGCCAGATCCACGTCGCCGCGCCTCAGCCACTCCAATATGTAGCCGCTCATCGCCTCGACCACGCGGATGCGCACTTCCGGATAGCGGTCACGCGCCGCCTCGATCAGGGGTGCTGCCAGCAATTCGCTGACCGTGCCGGGCAGACCGAAGCGGACCTCGCCGCGCGGTGCGATCGCCTCGCCGCGCACACTGTCCGGAATCTCGGCGAATTCCGCCAGGATGCGCTTGGCGTGGCGCAAGAGCCGGTCGCCGGCCTCGGTCGGCGACACGCCATGCGTGCCACGATGCAGCAGCGACACGCCCAGTTCTTCTTCCATATGGCGGACATGCTGGCTCAATGCCGGCTGGGCGACATGCAGATGCGTGGCAGCCTTCGAAAACGACCCGCTTTCCACAACCTGCGCGAAATAACGCAGTTGCCGCATGTCCATCACGTCGCCTCTCCCCCGCGTCGCAACGCGCTGCCGGACCGGGCAGCGCGATGGCATACCGACAAATTATGCGGACTAGTATGAATTTATCTTAGGCAACCTAACCCATGCCATGCCTGGGACATAGTGCGATTTCCCATTTGGTCGGGAGAATTCGCGGTGGCCGCACGTTGCCTTGGTCAGGAAGTTGCTGCCTGGGTTCGCCTGAACCCTGTTGGGATAATTCCGTCGACAATGGTTGCTAGTCGTGCGACAATTGCCGTGTCACATCGTTCAAAAGCGCGAAGATCGTGCCTTCAGCGAGGACAATAACCATGAAAATGTTTCCAAGGATATTGACCGCGACAGGTCTCGCGATGGCTGTTTCGGTGGCCGGGTTGCTTCAGTCACACGCCGCTGCGCCGTTCCCGGTTGAAAAGACCAGCAATGTTCAATCGAACGTTGTTTACGTTCGCGATGGCGTCAGATGGCGCAACGGCGGTTATCGTGGATACAGACACTATGGACGTGGATATCGCTACGGTGGCTACAGAGGCTACGGCGGCTACTACGGGCCGGGATACCGTTACAACAACTACTGGGCGGCCCCAGCAGGTGCATTCATAGCCGGCGCTCTCATTGGTGGCGCAATCGCAAACGGCGGCTATTACGGCGGAGGCTACTACGGCGGAAGCTACTACGGTGACGGGTACTACGGCGGGTACTACCCGAGTGGCTACTATGCCGGTGATGCCTATCGACGCCGGGTTTACTATGCCCCCAGGCCATCCTATCGGCGGGGTTATTCCGACGGCTATCGAGCCGGGTACAATGACCGCATCTACGGCGGTGGTCTCTCCTGCACGCCGAGGCTGGCAGACGCCGGCAGGTGCTAAGCGAGTAGGAAGTTTGCGGCTATGCTTCCGCGGCCTTACGCCTGGCCCGCCGCCATTATCGGAATGAGATCGACGCCGGCCGCCACAAGGGGCGGCGGATTCAGTCAAATCGGCAGATGGCTTGGGCCGGGTCCAGCGCGATGCAGACGGCCGCGGGCCGCAAAACACATCGAGGCTGCGATGGCGGCGAGATAGTCACTCACTCACCGGCGTCACCATGTCATCAATGGCGTTTCCCGGCCGGTGGCTTCGTTGAAAGCCAGCGCCGCGCCGCCATTGGTTCCTCCGATTCCCGCTGCGACAATTCCACGGACCTCCGAAAAGTGAAAGCCGCGCATTCCCGGAACCCTATCGGAACCCAGGGGCGCATTCAGCGCAGAACGGAAAGGAGGCTGGCCAAAAAGACGTTGATCTCATTGAGGTTTTTGGTGAGCGCAATGGGATTCGAACCCATGACCTACTGATTAAAAGTCAGTTGCTCTACCGGCTGAGCTATGCGCTCCCGCGAGGCGGCGTCACCGCCTCCGAAGTGCGGCGGACCATAGGGATAGCGCCCTCGCGGGTCAATCGCAAAAAAACACTTGGGTTCGATGCCGCAGGGTCCGGCATGCGCGGCTTGCGGGATCATCGGCGGATCGATGGGGTGATACGAGCGCCGTGCGTCGATGCGACTGGCCGGCCAAACCCTTCGGCAGGCTCAACTGGGCTGCGTACCGCAGCCCACGGTGGGCGGTGCAGCCGCGCATATCAACCGGCGGGCCGCTGACCCGAGAGGGCAAATGCCGCCGGTCTAATTGCTCGATCTCAACCGTCACACGATGCTGACGAGGTTGGGCGTCCGCCCCTTGAGTTCGCCGTCGACCACCAGATCGACGATCCTGTCCTCGTAGACGTCGTAGATCAGCTTCAGATGTTCCGGACGCCAGTCGGCGTCGAGCCACAGCTTGCCGTGGCTTTTCTGGACTTTTCCCGCAGGCAGGCTGGGCATCGCCAGAACCTTCTTGAAAACGTCGGGCAGGCCGGTCGCATATTCCTTCACCGCCCGGCCGGCCAGATCATGCAGGCCGTCACCCTTCTGCATCGAGGCGGCGGTCTGATGGATGATGCCGCCGCCGTCGAGGTCGACGGTGGTCTCGTGCAGCGTCATGCCGGTCATCTGCGGCTCGAGGCAGTAGCTCGGCCAGAAATGCGTCGCGACACCCCGGTATTGCGGCGAGAGGCCGCCATGCGTGTTCCAGAACGTCGTCCCCGAGGTGGTGATCGTCTCGTCGGACAGCTTGTTGCAGCCATAGGAAAGCGCGACACGCGGCGCGCGCGCCCGGATGAAGTCGCGGGTGGCCGCGTCGTTCAGCGTCTCGGCGGTCACCTGCAGGATCGGAACGCCGAATGCGTCGAGGTCGGTCGGCTCGCCGAAGAACCGGTGTTCGGCCTCGGCGCGCCTGTCGAAATGCAGCACGAACAGTTCGCGCAGGCGCCCGGTGCAGTCGGCGGGCGGTGCCGGAACGAACGCCTTGCGCCTCTGCACGATCCAGCCGGCGAGGATGTCGGCCTCAGCCAGTTGGCTGACCAGGAAATAATGCCGAGGGTGATCTCCGGTGATGGCGACGATCGACATCAGGCGCGCGCTCCGCGTTGCACGAGGTCATGGGATTCAAGCTGCAGGGCCACCGGAACGAGCTGCGTCACCGGCGCCTTGACGATCTCGGCAATGCCGCGCAGGTCGCGGTTGCCGTCCGAATAGGACAGGATCTGCAGGATCTGGTTGAGCGTCTGGCGCGCGTCGAACACGGTGTCGCTGGAAAGCCGCCAGGTCAGCGGGCTGTTGGTGCTGGGGTAGAGGCCGCGCTTGCCGAGGTTGGGCTCGCCGTTCGGCGACAAATTGTGCAGGGTCTGGCCCTCGAAATCGAACGCCATGAAGAACTGATTGATCCTCACGGCCGCGTCCTCGACGCGCTCGATCCTCATGAATTCCTTGGTGTCGAGCGAGGTGTGATACTCGTCGTACTGGCCGTAGACGGTACGCGCGATCTGCACCATCGGCAGGTTGAAGCCGGGCGAACAGAACTGCCGCTCGTCCGATCCCGATGTCGGCGTGAACTGCCGCACCTTCCACCCCTGCGGATCGACGTCGGCGAGGTGGCGGGCGAGATGATCGACGGAATAGGGCTGGTCGAGCACGTCGGCGCGGGTCAGCTTGAAGTTCAGGATCTTGCTGTGGCCGCCGAGGCAGGTCAGCACCGCGCCGCCCTTGAGCCGCTGGCGCAATTCCTCGCCATGCGCGGCGAGATAGCAGATCGAGCCGATCGTTTCCGGAATGAGCAGGAACCGGTAGGTATACCGGCGCTTCGGCCACTGCGCGATCTTGTGGTAGAGCGAAAGCAGGCCGAGCGGGCCGGAAAGCTCGTTGTTGGCCAGGCTGGGATGGCAGACATAGCTGGTGATCAGCACCAGTTCGTCGGTCTCGCCCTTCAGTTCGGCGACACCGTAGGTCAGGTGCCCCTTGAATTTTCTGGAATCGATCTTGGCGTGGTAGGTGCCGGGCTTCAGCGTCTTGCGCTGGCGGTCGGTCAGGCAAAACCCCCATTTCGGCGCATAATAGGACGTGACATAGGGTATCGCGTCGGGCATCGCCGGCAGGGAATGCAGGTGCTTCTGCAATTCTCCCAATTCGATCTTTTCATCGACCGGCTCGGAATAGTTCAGCACATGCAGGTTGTGATCGGCGAAATCGACCACGGTCTTGCCGTCCGGGCCGGTCAAGGTGGCGCTTTCGATCTCCCATTGGGGAGGCACGGTCCAGTCGAATACCTGCGTGCCGCTTTCCACCTCGACGATTTCGAGGGGCATGTGACGGCCGATGATTTCCAGGGAACGTCTCGTGCCGGACCCAGTTATACTGCGGCAGAGCGGGTACAATTCGTCAAATATAGCCGACAAATCTAGGGTGTCACTCACGTTTGCCCGGCTATCCATTCTTTGCTCCAGCTAATAACATTCTTGATCGAACCCAGAAATAGGGTTGCCCCTATATCCGAACGGCCCGGCGAGAGCAAACCCATTTCAGTCTCCGGTTCGCCCTGACACCTTCAGTTGCGCGAAAAGTCGCGTTTGTTCAATCGACTATCACTGAGGCCGATCGAGTGCCTTTTGCGGAAGGCACGCGCCTCCCGTCGCTTGTCCTCCGGGTTGGATGATGCCTGCGGCCGTCACGCCGTCGCGGAGCGACGATCGGCCACGGCAAGGTGATTGGAGATGGCCGGCCGCGCGGTCTATATGCGGCCGGTTCGCAAACGGATTCACAGCAGGCACGATGGCGATCGAGGTAGGATATCTGACGGCGGTCGGGGCGGGAGCGTTGTCGTTCCTGTCGCCCTGCGTGCTGCCGCTGGTGCCGCCCTACCTCTGCTACATGGCCGGCGTCACGGTCGATGATTTTCGCGGCGGCCAGGCGGTCGCCGCGCCGGTGCCGGCGCGGCGCCTGCTGGCGATCACCTCGTTGGCTTTCGTGCTCGGTTTCACCACCGTCTTCGTGGCGCTCGGCGCCGGAGCCTCCACAGTCGGCCGGGTGCTGAGAGCCTGGGAAGAGCCGCTGGGGTTCGCCGCCGGCATCGTCATCATCCTGATGGGGCTCAATTTTCTCGGCATCGTGAAAATCCCCTTCCTGTCGCGCGAGGCCCGCTTCCAGGCGCGTGGCGAGCCGGCGAGCGTGCTTGCCGCCTACGTCATGGGCCTGGCTTTCGCCTTCGGCTGGACGCCTTGCATTGGCCCCGTGCTCGGACCGATCCTGACGCTGGCCGGCGGCAGCGCCACGGTGGGCGAGGGGGCCTTGCTGCTCGCCGCCTATTCGCTGGGCCTCGGCATTCCCTTCCTCGTCGCCGCGCTGTTCTCCGGCGCGTTCATGCGGTTCCTGTCGCGCTTCCGGGTTCATCTCGGCCGCGTCGAGAAGGTTATCGGCGCATTGCTGGTTGCCGCCGGCGTGCTGTTCATGACCGGCGGCCTGCAATCGAGCGCCTATTGGTTGCAGGAAATGTTTCCGATCCTCACGCGCCTCGGCTGATTCGCGTCCGACACGGTTGCCGGCTTATGCCGGCCCGAAATCCGGGGACGGTTTGCTCAATTCCGGGTAGTGGGTCGGTTTGAAATCTGCGGCCATAGGTAGCAAGCGCACTAGGCCGCAAACCGGGGCGCTTCTAACCGTTGGGTCCGGTCGGCATTTGCTCGCTCACCTGCGCTCATTCGCTACCTGCATCCGTCAGGTAATCAGCGTATGGTGGACGGATAGGATTAAGGGAGAGCCCAATGAACCGCCTTCTCCAATCGGCCGTCATCCTGGCGCTTGTCAGCTTGTGCGCCCCGGCGCTTGCCCAAACACTGCATGGCACGCTCTACAAGGATCAGAATTGCCCGTGCTGCGAAGGCCACGCGAAATATCTCATGCGTAGAGGGATCGACGTGGAAATTAAGCCGGTCGAGGACATCGCCGCAATCAGCAAAGGCGCCGGCATTCCGGGCGACTACCAAGGGTGCCATACGCTCATGTTGGAGGGCTACGCGATTGAGGGACATGTCACCGTTGAAATCATTCATAAGCTTTTGAAGGAACGGCCCGCCGACGTTGTAGGGATTTCGCTTCCCGGTATGCCGACCGGTGTTCCCGGCATGAGCGGGCCGTATCAAGGCCCGTACGAGGTATACGCCATCAAGAAAGATGGAACAGCAAGCGTCTTTGCCTCTCAATAGATTTCAAATCTGACCCACTACCCAATTCCGGGGTCAAGCCCTGCCGCGACGGCAGCGTGGCAACCGGAATTGAGCAAACTGTCCGCCGGGATTTCCATGATCGTCCCGATCGCCGCCTTGTCGGCCTTGCCGGCCCCTTGGTCATGCTTGTGATGCAGCAGTCCACGCAGCTTGCCTCCAACCATCTGTTTCTGCTTGGCTTTATAAGCATGACATTGTTTTCGAACGGCGTCGCACCCAGGCCGGGAAGGCCCTGATGCAGGCCGCCGAATTCCGAAAGATCAAGCCTTTTCAATGTGTTGCGTGAGCGGTGTGAAGCCAGCCTCGCGGTGTCGCCATTGTCAAGGATTGTTTTCCCAAGACTATTGTAATTGTTCCCTATATGTTCCATATTGCATGCCGGCCTTGTCCAGAGGAGGCGGCTGTGGAGGTAATGGACGGGAGTTTGGCGATCGAGAAGAACCGGGAGGCGCTGAAGCGTATCCTCCTGATGCTCGTCGGCATGGCCGAGATGGCGTTTGGTGCAGGGGGACAGTTTACTTTGTTTCCGCAGAAGGGCGCGGCGTTACAGAAAGAGGCGCTGGCGGAAAAAAGTAAACTGTCCCCGGCACTTACCCTCCCTCGCCACCTCTACCGCGCCATATTGCGGCTGTTGCGCCCGGCCGAATCCGCCGCGCGGCGGCTGATCATCGCCTCGGCGCGCGGCATCGTGGTCAACCTGCCACCGCTGCGCCCGCGAAAACCCAAGCCCGTGGACACGGCTGCCGCCATGCGCCGCCTCGGCCTCGCCGTCACCGTATCGAATGACGATCTCAGGCGCGCCGCCGCGGCGAAGAAAGCCGCAGCGCTGCGCGCCGCCAGGCCCCGCACCATCAGCCTGCCGCTGTTCGATCCCCAAAAGTATCCGTTCCGCGTCCGCCGCCGCCATGTGCCGGGGCGCGGCGTGCCGCGCATCTGGGTTCCCGGCTTCAGCGAGCGAGTTCCGCTGCCGCCGCCGCCATCGCTCGACGACCCGATCGATGCGGCGCGGCTCGGCTTACGGCTTCAGGCGCTGGGCGCAGCGCTGGACGACCTGCCAAAACAGGCAAGGCGCTTCGCCCGCTGGAAGGCGCGCTGCGACGCGGCGGTTGCGGAAATGAGGCAAATCGGCAGCGCCGTGGTCGTGCGCGGCAGGACGGCGCGCGGCACGGTGCGGTTCCAGCGGACACGGCCGCTGTGGCTTGGCCGGCCGCCGGGCGGCCGGCTGTCGCCCTACGACCCGGACCCCTGGCGCCGCAAGAACATCCGCGAGGTCGACGAGATTCTGGCGCATGCCCATGCTCTGGCCTTGGACGCGCTGAACCCGCCGCGCCCCGACACGTCATGACGGCGGCGCGCCTGGGACGCCACAGAGCGGAAGATCGGGGTCAGCGCGGATTGTTCCGCAGCCAGGCGGCGATGGATGCTGTCTTCGAGGAACCGTTGCTAAATCTGTTGGCGAAGCCGGCCATACCCGGTTAGAAGGGCGCCGATTCAAGGCGGTTATCCGGAAAGCGAACATGAGAACCTGTCTGTCGATCATTCTCGCGGCCGGCGAAGGCACGCGCATGAAAAGCGCGCTGCCGAAGGTGCTGCACAAGATAGCGGGTCTTCCGATGGTGGCGCATGTCGCGCGTTCGGCGGAGGCGGCTGGCGCCGGCGATCTGGCCCTGGTCATCGGCCATGGCGCGGACGAGATGCGCAAGGCGGCCACAAAATTCGCCCCCCGCGCCGAATTCTTCGTCCAGAACAAGCGGCTCGGCACTGCGCACGCCGTGCTGGCCGCGCGCGAGGCCATTGCAAAGGGTTATGACGATGTCCTCGTGCTGTTCGGCGACACGCCGCTGATCCAGGCGCAGGCCCTGGTAGCAGCCCGCGAAAAGCTGGCGCAAGGCGCCGCGGTCGCCGTGCTCGGTTTCCGCACGCCGAACCCGACCGGTTACGGGCGGCTGATCGAGGCGGACGGCAGGCTGGTGGCTATCCGCGAGGAGAAGGACTGCTCGGAAACCGAGCGGCGGATCGATTTCTGCAATTCCGGGCTGATGGCGATCGACGGCAAGCATGCACTGCGGCTGCTCGATGCTGTCGGCAACCAGAACGCCAAGGGTGAATTTTATCTTACCGACATCGTCGGCATCGCCGCAGCCGAGGGTCTCGACGCGGTCGCGACCGAGGCGAGCTTCGACAATGCGCTCGGCATCAACAACCGCGCCGAACTCGCCGACGGCGAGGCGATCTGGCAAAAACGCCGCCGCCGTGAAGCCATGCTGGCCGGGGTCACTCTGGTGGCGCCGGAGACGGTGTTTTTCGCCTATGACACGGAACTCGCGCCGGACGTTTTTGTCGAGCCGAATGTGTTTTTCGGTCCGGGCGTCAAGGTCGAGGCTGGCGCCGTCATCCACGCCTTCAGCCACATCGAGGGCGCGCATGTCGGACCGCGCGCCGAAGTCGGCCCGTTCGCGCGGCTGCGGCCCGGCGCCGATCTCGCAGAGCGCGCCAAGGTCGGCAATTTCTGCGAGATCAAGCAGGCGAAGGTCGAGGCGGGCGCCAAGATCAACCACTTGTCCTATGTCGGCGACGCCCGCGTCGGGGCGAATGCCAATGTCGGGGCGGGCGTGATCACCGTCAACTATGATGGTTTCCGAAAATTCCAGACCGATATCGGCCAGGGCGCATTCGTCGGGTCGAATTCGGCTCTGGTGGCGCCGGTCAAGGTGGGCGACGGCAGCACGGTCGCGGCGGGCAGCGTCATCACCGAGGACGTGCCGGCCGATGCGCTGGCCTTCGGGCGGGCGCGGCAGAAGACCTTGCCGGAGCGTGGCCGGATGCTGCGCGAGCGTCTCGCTTCCGCCAAAAAGGCCGCAGAATAGACGCTAACGGATTAGAAGGTCTCGCCCGATAGAATTATACGGACGAGTGCTTGTCATGGACTGACACCGAAATTGATTATCGCCAGCCCGATAGCTTCTTCTACAAAGCTGCCGGATTCTTTGCAGAATGAGATGAGGGATTTGCTTTATGTGTGGCATTGTCGGGATCGTGGGCCAGTCGCCGGTAGCGCCGCTCATTGTCGATGCGCTGAAGCGGCTTGAATACCGCGGTTATGATTCGGCCGGCGTCGCCACCATCGCGGCCGGAACGCTCGACCGCCGCCGCTCGCAGGGCAAGCTGATCAATCTCGAGCGCCGGCTCGGCGAGGAGCCGCTGGGCGGCACGATCGGCATCGGCCATACCCGCTGGGCGACACACGGCGTGCCGAACGAGACCAACGCGCATCCGCATTTCTCCAACGACGTGGCCATCGTCCACAACGGCATCATCGAGAATTTCGCCGAACTGCGCGACGAGCTGAAGGCCGACGGCTATGAATTCGCCTCGCAGACCGACACGGAAGTCGTGGCGCACCTGATTGCGCGCGAGATCAAGCGAGGAGCGCGCCCGGTGGATGCCGCGCACCGTGCGCTGAAGCGTCTCGAAGGGGCGTTCGCGCTTGCCATCATGTTCCGCGGCGACGAAGATCTGATCATCGGCGCCCGCAATGGCCCACCGCTCGCGGTCGGCCATGGCGACGGCGAGATGTATCTCGGCTCCGACGCCATTGCGCTGGCGCCCTTCACCAGCTCGATAACCTATCTCGAGGACGGCGACTGGGCTGTGGTGCGCCGCAGCCATGCGCAGATTTACGACATGGCCGGCGAACCGGTCGAGCGCAAACGCCAGCAGTCGGTCGGCACCAGCTTCCTGGTGGACAAGGGCAACCACCGGCATTTCATGGAAAAGGAAATCCATGAGCAGCCGGAGGTCATCTCCCACACGCTGGCGCATTATGTCGACTTCGTCTCGGGCACGACCCGCAAGCTCGACCTGCCGTTCGACTTCAAGTCGCTCGACCGCCTCGCCATCTCGGCCTGCGGCACGGCTTATCTCAGCGGTCTTGTCGGCAAATACTGGTTCGAGCGGTTTGCACGCCTGCCGGTCGACATCGATATCGCGTCGGAATTCCGCTACCGCGAGATGCCGCTGTCGAAGAACAGCGCGGCGCTGTTCATCTCGCAGTCGGGCGAGACCGCCGACACGCTGGCCTCGCTGCGGTATTGCCGGCAGGAAGGCATTCCGATCGGCGCGGTCGTCAACGTGCGCGGCTCGACCATCGCGCGCGAATCGGATGTGACCTTGCCGACGCTGGCCGGACCGGAGATCGGTGTCGCCTCGACCAAAGCCTTCACCTGCCAGCTATCCGTGCTGGCTTCGCTGGCGGTGCGCGCCGGCGTGGAGCGCGGCACGATCTCGCCGGAAAAAGAGAAGGCGCTGGTGCGCGAACTCGCGGAAGCGCCGCGCTTCGCCAGCCAGGTGCTGAAGCTCGACCGCCAGATCGACAGGGTGGCGCACGAACTCGCACACTACCGCCATGTCCTCTATCTCGGCCGCGACACCAGCTACCCGCTCGCCATGGAAGGCGCGCTGAAGCTCAAGGAGATCTCCTATATCCACGCCGAGGGTTATGCCGCCGGCGAATTGAAGCATGGGCCGATCGCGCTGATCGACGAGAAGATGCCGGTGATCGTGATCGCACCGCACGACCGCATCTTCGACAAGACGGTGTCCAACATGCAGGAAGTGGCGGCGCGCGGCGGCAAGATCATCCTGATCACCGACCGCAAGGGCGCCGAGCGCGCCGGCATCGCCACGCTGGAGACGATCGTGCTGCCTGATGTGCCGGAGATCATCGCGCCGATCATCTACGCGCTGCCCATCCAGATGCTCGCCTATTTCACCGCCGTTGTGATGGGCACCGACGTCGACCAGCCGCGCAACCTCGCCAAGTCCGTCACCGTCGAATAGCCGGCGCGACGCTTCGGAACCGTCCGCCGCGTTTGTGGATTGTGTCTGCGTATGAGGAATGGTCTATTCCGGCGTGCGGCGCACAATAATTCTGGCGGGCGATGAGCGACCTTCCTATCAAGATGTCGGGCATGACACGGCTGAGGAATTATTTCCTCACCGGTGTTGTCGTCATAGCGCCGCTGGCCATCACCGCCTATATCGCCTGGACCTTCATCCACTGGGTCGATTCCTGGGTAAAACCGTACATCCCGTCGGCCTACAATCCCGACAACTACCTGCCTTTCGCCGTGCCCGGTTTCGGCCTGCTGGTGGCGCTGTTCATGATCACCATGATCGGCTTCCTGACGGCCAATTTCATCGGCCGTTCGATCGTCCGCTTCGGCGAGGGGCTGCTCGGCCGCATGCCGCTGGTGCGCGGCGTCTACAAGGCATTGAAGCAGATTTTCGAGACGGTGCTTTCCCACAAGAGCGACATGTTCAGCACCGTCGGGATGGTGGAGTATCCCCGCAAAGGAGTCTGGTCGCTGGTCTTCGTTGCCGGCGAAAAGGACACCGAGATCAACGCCAGGCTGGACAAGCCCGGCGATCCGCTCATCGCGGTGTTCATGCCCTGCACGCCCAACCCGACCACCGGCTTCCTGATGTATGTCTATCGCTCCGAGATCGTGCTGCTCGACATGAGCATCGAGGACGGCGCCAAGCTGATCGTCTCGGCCGGTCTCGTCGCGCCGCAATACAAGCGCACGGCGCTTCCCGGGCAGGGTGAGCCGATAGACATCTCGCTCGCCGAGCAACTGGTGGCCGACCGCCGGCGCGGGGTCAACTGAGGCAGTTCCGACGGGCGCGTAGACGGCTGACCGGTGCCGCCTCGCGCTGCGCTCCGATCCGTCACCCGGCGCGCAGCAAGCGCACCGCCTCGTCTCGCCCGAACAGATAGAGTAACACGCGGATCGCTTCGCCGCGTTCGGATTCCAGGGCGGGATCTCGCGTGAGCAGCAGCCTCGCGTCGCTGCGCGCGATTTCGAGCAGGTCGGCATGGAACTCCAGCCGCGCGATCTGAAAACCGGGCGTTCCCGACTGGCGCGTGCCGAGCAACTCGCCTTCGCCGCGCAGCTTCAGATCTTCCTCAGCGATGCGGAACCCGTCTTCGCTTTCGCGCAGCACCGAAAGCCGCGCCGTGGCCGTCTCGCCGAGCGGCGGCTTGTAGAGCAGCACGCAGGTCGACGCCTTCGAGCCGCGCCCGACGCGGCCGCGCAACTGGTGGAGTTGCGCCAGGCCGAAGCGTTCGGCATGTTCGATGACGATGATGGTTGCGTCCGGCACGTCGACGCCGACCTCGACGACGGTCGTGGCGACCAGCACGCGCGTCTTGCCTTCCTTGAAGGCGCGCATTGCCTCGTCCTTGTCGCGGCCCGACATACGGCCATGCACCAGCCCGACCCGCAATCCGAATTCCTGCCGCAAGGCTGCGTGCCGTTCCTCCGCAGAGGTCAGCTTGACCTCCTCGGATTCTTCGACCAACGGACAGATCCAGTAGATCTTCTGGCCTTCGGCCAGCGCGTCGGAAATCCGCCCCACCAACTCATCATAGCGCTCGAAGGGCAAGGTGACCGTGCGGATCGGCTGGCGCCCGGCCGGCTTCTCGGTCAGCCGCGACACGTCCATGTCGCCGAAGGCCGTCAGCACCAGCGTGCGCGGGATCGGCGTCGCCGTCATCACCAGCATGTCCGGCGCCTCACCCTTGGCGGTGATCGCCAGGCGCTGGTGCACGCCGAAGCGGTGCTGCTCGTCGACGACGGCGAAAGCCAGGTCGCGAAAACGTACCGCCTCCTGGAACAGGGCGTGGGTGCCGATGACGATATCGATCGAGCCGTTTTCCAACCCGTCGAGGATGCCGGTCCGTTCTCGGCCCTTTTCGCGGCCGGTAAGCACGGCGACGTTAAGTCCGGCCTTCTGTGCCAGCGGGCCGATGGTCGAAAAATGCTGCCGCGCCAGGATTTCCGTCGGTGCCATCAGCGCGGCCTGGCCACCGGCTTCGACGGCGCGCGCCATGGCGAGCAGCGCCACCACGGTCTTGCCCGAGCCGACATCGCCTTGCAGCAGCCTCAGCATCCGGTCGGGCTTTGCCATGTCTGCATCGATCTCGGTGAGAGCCTGCTCCTGCGAACTGGTCAATCTGTAGGGCAGGGTGTCACGCAGCGCCTTGATGCGGACGCCGTCCCCTTGCAGCGCTCGGCCAACGTGCTTGCGGACATTGGCGCGCACCAGGGCGAGCGACACCTGCCCCGCAAGAATCTCGTCATAGGCGAGCCGCCGCCAAGCCGCCGACTCCGGCGAGACATCGATCGGATCGGCCGGATTGTGGATGCGTCGCAGCGCGTCGGCGAAGCTTGGAAACGTCTGGCGGCGCATCAGTTCCGCGTCTTGCCATTCCGGCAGCCCCGGCAGGCGGGCCAGCGCCTGGCCGATGGCGCGGCGCAGCACTTTTGCATGCAGCCCGGCGGTTAGCGGATAGACCGGCTCGACCAGCGGCAGCCCCTCGGCCTTGTCGGCGAACGCGATATGGTCGGGATGGACCATGGAGGGCCGGCCGTTGAACCACTCCATGCGGCCGCTGACCACGACATGCTCGCCGATCGGCAGGGTGCGCTCCAGCCAGGTTGCATTGGCATGGAAGAAAGTCAGCGCCATCTCGCCGGTGTCGTCGTGCACGAACACCCGGTAGGGCACGGAGCGGTTGCCGCGCGGCGGCGGCTGGTGGCGGTCGACGCGCACGTCGAGCGTCACGATCGCGCCTTCGGCCGAAAGCGCGATCCCCGGCCGGTTGCGGCGATCGATGATGCTGCTGGGCAGCGTGAACAACAGGTCGCCGGCGCGCGCCTCACGCGCCGTGAGGTCGGCCGGCACCACTTTTTCGATGAGCGTCGCGACTTTCGGGCCGACGCCGTCGAGCGAGGTGACCGGTACGAACAGCGGATCGAGAAGGGAAGGGCGCATTTTACCCTCCCCCTTGTGGGGAGGGTCGATCCGCAAAGCGGATCGAGGTGGGGGTGTGAGCAGCAGGTTCCTGTCGACCCCCACCCCGGACCTGCGGTCCGACCTTCCCCACAAGGGGCAGGGTAACGCAGTGGCGGCGTTGCGGCCAATCTCCCCCTTCGCGAGGGAAATGTTCGCCAGGACAAAGGGGGGTGCGGAGGGGCGATGCGATCACCCCACCGATGCTAGTCATCACTGCTGACAGCGCAAGGCTGACACCCGCCTCTATCCACGCTATATGCGCCGCGCGGTGAGAGAGGCCCCATGACCGGAACCACACGATCGAGCGAAGGGCTGGATATCAGGCGGCGAAAACTGCTGTTCCGCTCCTGGCATCGCGGCATGCGCGAAATGGACCTGATCCTCGGCTCCTTCGCCGATGCCCGAATCGCCGACTTGACCCACGCCGAACTAGACCAATATGAGAGGCTTCTCGACATTTCCGACACGGTGCTCCTGCCCTGGGCGACCGGCGAACAGCCGATCCCGGAAGGAAACGGCAGCGAAATCCTCAATAAAATCGCCGCCTTCCGGCAGGCGATGACTTTCCAAAGCTGATTCCATGCCCCTGATCAAATCCCTCGGCCTGCGCAAACAGAGCACGGGCGCCGTCCTTGTCGATGGTGTCGCCGAAGGTTTCGAGGCCTTCGCGCTTGCCGCGCTGTCGGCCGAGGCGGCCCCCGAAGGGCCGATCGTGTTCGTGGCGCGCGGCGGCGAGCGCCTGCCGGCGATTGCCGATGCATTGGCTTTCGCCGCGCCAGACCTGCCAGTGCTGGAATTCCCGGCCTGGGACTGTTTGCCCTACGACCGCGTCTCGCCGGGAGCAGACGCCACCGCGCGGCGTGTCGAGGCAATGACCGCCATGGCCGCGCTGGCCAGGAAGCCGCATCGAGCAGTGGTGCTCACCACCGCCAATGCCCTGGTGCAGCGCCTGCCGCCGCGCGCGGCCGTGGAGGCGCAGACGTTCCGGGCAAAAACCGGCAACCAAGTCGACATGAAGGCGCTGATTTCGCGGTTGGAGAATTCCGGCTTCGACCGGGTGGCGACCGTGCGCGAGGTCGGCGAGTTCGCGGTGCGCGGCGGCATTCTGGACCTGTTCGCGCCCGGCGCTGCCGAGGCGCTGCGGCTCGATTTCTTCGGCGACACGCTGGATTCGATCCGCGCCTTCGACGTCGCCAGCCAGCGCACCACCGGCCAGCGCACCGAGATCGTGTTGCAGGCGATGAGCGAAGTGGCGCTGACGGCGGAAACCATAAGCCGCTTCCGCCGCAGTTACATCGAAGCCTTCGGCGCGCCGAATCGGGACGACGCGCTCTATGCCGCGGTCAGTGAAGGCCGGCGCTTTGCCGGCATGGAGCACTGGCTGCCCTTCTTCTACGATGGGCTGGAGACGCTGTTCGATTACCTGCCGGACGCACCTTTCGTCTTCGACCATCTGGCGCGCGAGGCGATCGGCGAGCGCTACAAGCTGATCGAGGATTATTACCAGGCGCGCCGCCAGCAGATTGATGGCGCCATGAAGGATGCCGTGCCGTATCGCCCGGTGCCGCCCGGAAAAATGTATCTGTCGCCGGACGATGTCTCGGCGGCGCTGCCGGACCTTCTGTCGGCGGAGTTCACGCCCTTCGCTGCGCCCGACGCCGGCGGCAGAAAAGTGTTGCATGCCGGTTCGCGCCAGGGCCGCAGTTTCGAGCGTGAGCGGGCCGATCCCAACGCCAATGTTTTCCAGGCCGCGGTCGATCACATCTCGGAATTGCGGGCGCAGAAACGCAAGGTCGTGGTCGCCGGCTGGACCGACGGTTCGCTCGACCGCCTCGGTCAGATTCTGGGCGAGCACGGTTTGGGCAATCTGAAGCCGGTCTCGACGCTCGCCGATGTCGAAAAGATGTCCTCCGGTCAGGCGGCCCTGACCGTGCTGCCGCTGGAATCCGGCTTCGAGACCGATGCCTTCGTCGTTGTCGCCGAACAGGACATTCTGGGCGACCGCCTGGTGCGCCGCTCCAAGCGCCGCAAGGCGGCGGACTTCATCGCCGAGGCGTCCTCGCTGTCGGCTGGCGATATCGTCGTCCACACCGATCACGGCATCGGCCGCTTCATCGGCCTGAAGACCATCGAGGCGCTCGGCGCCCCGCATGACTGCCTGGAAATCCACTATGCCGGTGACGATCGGCTGTTCCTGCCAGTCGAGAACATCGAGTTGCTATCACGCTACGGCTCGGACTCGGCCGAGGCGACACTCGACAAGCTCGGCGGCGGTTCCTGGCAGGCGCGCAAGGCCCGGCTGAAGAAACGCCTGCTCGACATGGCCGGCGGCCTGATCCGGCTTGCGGCCGAGCGGCAGATGCGCGGCGCGCCGGTCTTCAGCCCGCCGGAAGGCGTCTATGGTGAGTTCGCCGCGCGGTTCCCCTATGAGGAGACCGACGACCAGCAGCGCGCAATCGATTCGGTCATGGACGATCTTTCCGCCGGCAAGCCGATGGACCGACTGATCTGCGGCGATGTCGGCTTCGGCAAGACCGAGGTGGCGCTGCGCGCCGCTTTCCTCGCTGCGATGGAAGGGTTCCAGGTCGCGGTCGTCGTGCCGACCACGCTGCTCTCGCGCCAGCACTACAAGACCTTCACCCAGCGCTTCTCCGGCCTGCCGCTGATCGTGCGCCAGGCGTCGCGTATGGTGCCGGCCAAGGAACTGGCCGAGACCAGGAAGAACATAGCCGAAGGCAAGGTCGACATCGTTGTCGGCACCCACGCGCTTCTCGGCGCGTCGATCTCCTTCAAGCGGCTCGGCCTGCTGATCATCGACGAGGAGCAGCACTTTGGCGTCAAGCATAAGGAACGGCTGAAGGAGCTGAAGAGCGACGTGCATGTGCTGACGCTGTCGGCCACGCCGATCCCGCGCACCTTGCAACTGGCGCTCACCGGCGTGCGCGAGCTGTCGCTGATCGCCACGCCGCCGGTCGACCGGCTGGCGGTGCGCACCTTCATCTCGCCGCACGATCCGCTGGTGATCCGCGAGACGCTGCTGCGCGAGCGCTATCGCGGCGGCCAGAGCTTTTATGTCGTCCCGCGCATCTCCGACCTCGCCGAGGTTCGGGAATTCCTGCACGCCTCGGTGCCGGAGCTGAAGGTCGGCACGGCCCACGGCCAGATGCCGCCGGGCGAGCTCGACGACATCATGAACGCCTTCTACGACGGCCAGTATGACGTGCTGCTGTCGACCACCATCGTTGAATCCGGCCTCGACATCCCGACGGCGAACACGCTGATCGTGCACCGCGCCGACATGTTCGGCCTCGCGCAGCTCTACCAGTTGCGCGGCCGCGTGGGTCGCTCGAAGACCCGCGCCTACGCGCTGTTCACGCTGCCGGCAAATCGGAAACTCACCGACACCGCCGACCGCCGGCTGAAAGTGCTGCAGTCGCTCGATACACTCGGCGCCGGATTCCAGTTGGCCAGCCACGACCTCGACATACGCGGCGCCGGCAATCTCTTGGGCGAGGAACAGTCCGGCCATATCAAGGAGGTCGGCTTCGAACTCTACCAGCAGATGCTGGAGGAAGCGGTGGCCGAGATCCGCGGTTCCGGCGAAGTCCTGGACGGCGACTGGTCGCCGCAGATCGCCATTGGCACGGCAGTGATGATCCCGGAGACTTACGTTCCCGACTTGCAACTGCGGCTCGCGCTCTACCGCCGGCTGGCCGATCTCGACACGCCGGAGGAGATCGACGCCTTCGCCGCCGAACTGATCGACCGCTTTGGTCCGCTGCCGCAGGAGGTCGAGCATCTCTTGAAGATTGTGTTCATCAAGGGCCTGTGCCGAAGGGCCAATGTCGAGAAGCTGGATGCCGGGCCGAAGGGTGTGGTCATCCACTTCCGCAAGCGCGAATTCGCCGACCCCGCCGGGCTGGTGCGCTATATCGGCGAACAGGGCTCGATGGCGAAGATCCGGCCGGACCAGAGTGTAGTGTTCATCCGCGACTGGCCGAACCCGGAGAAGCGGTTGTCGGGTTCGGCCGTGGTGATGACGCAACTGGCGCGGCTGGCGACGAAGGCGGCTTGACGCCAACTTCCTTCCCACACTCGTGGGAAATGAAGGTAGCTGCCGTTCAGAGCCCGTACTTTGCCCAGATGGCGCGTACTTCCGCGTCGCTGGCGAACTCACGCCGATCGGCTTGAGCCAGCGACTCGGCAAAGGATTCTTCTTCTTCGTCTGCGAGCTGAACCGCCGGCTGCTCGTCGCCGGCAAGTTCGAGAACAAGGCGAGCGATCTCGTCCTGCACTGATGCAGGAAGGTTGCGGGCTGCCTCCACTGCGCGGTCGAAAAGCTGTGTCATGGATGCATTATGACGCGACGGATTGGTTGGGGGAAGCCTTCGCCTTCTCCGCCGCCACCTGGCGGATCGCGTCAGCCAGCGTTTCGGTATCTTGCGCGCCCATCACCGCGTAACGGTTTTCCAAGAGGAAGCAGGGGACGCCGGTGATGCCCATCCGTGAGGCGGTCGCCACCTCGGTTTCGACGGCCTCACGGTCGGCGTCGGTCGCCAGCATGGTTTCGACCACGGCGGCGTCCATGCCGGCGTCGCGCGCGGCGGAGGTTAGCACCGCGGGGTCGCCGATGTTCCGGCCTTCCTCGAAATAGAGCGAAAACAGCCGCTTCACCACGGCATTCTGCACGCCAGGCTCGGCACTGGCAGCCCAACGGATGACGCGGTGCGCGTCGATCGTGTTGGGCGAGACTTTTATGGCGTCGAAGGCGAAGTCGATGCCTTCGGCCTCGCCCAGCGGCTCGATGCGGGCATGGATCTCGCGGATGCGTTCTTCGCTGCCGAACTTCGCCATCATGTATTGCTTGCGGTCGCGGCCGCCGGGCGGGATCGTCGGATCGAGCTGGAACGGGCGCCAACTTATCATGACATCTATGTCGGACAGGCTCGCGGCAGCCTTCTCCAGCCGCTTCTGGCCGAGATAACACCAGGGGCAGACGACATCCGATACCACGTCGACACTGGCCGTCTGCCTTTCGTTCATCGAAATCTCCTGCATCAGGCTCGGGACATCTCAGCGCCCTTCGTCATATGGCGCGCAACCCACGCCTTAGTTAGGTTTGCGCCACCACACCGGCAACTGGTAGCCGTAAAGCGAGGTCTCGGCAGGGTGGTCCAGATAGGTCCAGTAGGCAAGATACTGCTTAGGATTGTACTGCATAGGCACCATGTAGGCGCCGGCGATCAGCAGCCGGTCCAGCGCTCGCACGGCGGCGACGAAATCGTCCTTGTCGCGGGCGTTCAGCATCGCCTCGATGACGGTGTCGATCGCCGGGCTGGCGACACCGGCGAGATTGAACGAACCCTCGACATTCGCCGATTCCGATCCCCACCGGAACGTCTGCTCGATGCCCGGGGACAGGGTGCCGGTGAAGCCGGTGACGCCGATCAGAGCTTCGAAATCGAAACGCTGCTTGCGCGACTGGATCTGGTCCGCCTCCAGCGCGCGGATGCTCACGCCGATGCCGATCTTGGCCAGCGTCCGCTGGTAGACGGCCGCCAGCCGCTGCTCGCTGTCCGACGCCGTCAGGATTTCGAACGAAAACGGCAGGCCGTTGGGATCGAGCAGCGCTCCGCCGTTGAGCGAATAGCCGGCCGATTTGAGCAGGTCGAGCGCGGCCTTCAACGCGGCACGGTCGCGGCCCGAGCCATCCGTGACAGGGGGCCGCCAGGTGCCGTCCATGATGTCGGCCCGCACGGCGTCGGGGAAGGGCGCGAGCAGCGCCTTCTCCTTGTCGCTGGCCGGATGGCCGAGCGCCGACAGTTCCGAATCCTGCCAGTAGCTGGCGGTCCTCTCGAACTGCCCGTCGAACATGTTCCGGTTGACCCATTCGAAATCGTAGAGCATGCCGAGTGCTCGGCGCACGCGAGCGTCGGAGAATTTCGGCAGCCTCGTATTGAACAGGAAGCCGGTGACAACGGGCGGGATGCCCATCTTGAACTCGCCGATGGACACGCGCCCGTCCTTCAGCGCGGGAAAGTCGAAGTCGCGCTTGAGTTTGACCGGGTCGGCCTCGGCATAGACCGAGCAGATGCCCTTCTTGAAGGCCTCGAACTGGGCGTTGTCGTTCAGGAAATACTCGATGTCGACGCGGTCGAAATTGTCGAAGCCGCGCTTGGACGGCAGGTCGCGCGCCCAATAATCCGGGTTGCGCTTGTAGATGATGCGCTCGCCCGGCACGACCTTGTCGATCGTGTAGGGGCCGCTGCCGATCAGCGGCTTCAGCGTGGTCTGGTCGAACGTGTCCTTGTTGAAGGCGTGTTTCGGCAGGATCGGCGTCATCGCGATGATCAGCGGAAACTCGCGGTCGGCCTTGTCGTTGAAGGTGAAGCGTACGGACAGCGGCCCGGTCTTCTCCAGCTTCTCGATCCGCTTCATGCGATCGCTGTAGGGCGGCCGGCCCTTGTCCGTATAGACCTCGTATGTGAACAGCACGTCTTCGGGCGTCACCGGCTGGCCATCCGACCATTTCGCCTTGGGATTGAGATTGAAGGTGGCGACGCGTCTGTCCTCGCTGATGTCGATCGATTCCGCCAGCAGCCCGTAGAGCGAAAACGGCTCGGCGGCGTTGCGCTGCATCAGCGGTTCGAACACCAGATTGCCGTAGATCGTGTCGATGATGCCTCGCGCCGTGGTGCGCAGGCTCTTGATGATGAACGGGTTGAGATTGTCGAAGCTGCCGATGACGCAGTAGGTGACGTCGCCGCCCTTCGGCGCTTCGGGATTCGCATAGGGGAAATGCGTGAAATCGGCCGGCAGCGCCGGCTCGCCCTGCATGGCGATGGCGTGCCGGGGCTCGGCCATTGCGGCTTCAGGCGCGACAATTGCGGCAAGGGCGCAGAGCGCGAGGATTGTGCGGCGCATGTGCGGGGTTCCGGCGGGATCGCTATGATTCGTCTTTCACCCTATCATGATGTCGCCAATATGGGCGTGCCGCGCGTCGACAGTTTCCCGCGGACGGGCTGGATTTACGGCCGCGACCGATGTAACACGCGTGCCCGAGTCATGCTGTTGCCGTATTTGGGCAACAGGTAGCGGCAATACACGGCGAAAACTGCCGTTTTCCGGATTGTTTGAGAGGAAAAGGACAAGATGACGAGCTCGAAGACCGACCGCTTCCGTCTTTCGGTGCTGTCAGCAGGCGTCGCCGGTATGCTCGCCGCGGGCCTCGCGCCCGCCTCGGCGCAGCAGCAGCAGGTTCCGCAGGGCTGGTTCAAGGCATGCACGAAGCAGGAGGAGGTCGATATCTGCAACGTGCAGAACATGGTGACCGCTTCCAATGGCCAACTGGTGACTGGCCTGAGCCTCATCGAGATCAAGGGCAAGGTTAACCGCAAGGTCTTCCAGGTAACGGTGCCGACCGGACGCCTTGTGCCTCCGGGCATCGGCTTGCAGGTCAATGGCGGCAAGGCGCAGAAGCTCGACTATGTCATCTGTTTCCCCGATCGCTGCGTCGCCGAAATCCAGCTTTCGGACGGGCTGGTCAATTCCTTCAAGAAGGGCAACGACCTGACGCTGACCTCCATCAATTTCCAGAACCAGCCGAACCCCGTGAAGGTTTCGCTCCAGGGGTTCACCGGCGCCTATGACGGCCCGCCGATGCAGCAGTCGGACCTTGCCGACCGCCAGAAGAAGCTTCAGGACTTCGTTTCCAAGAACAACGAGGATTTCGCCAAGAAGCTCAAGGAAGAGCAGGAAAAGGCCAAGGCCGCGAACTGATTGTCGCTTCGGCGGACCGGGTGGGCGCAAATCCATTCGGCCGAGAGCGAAGCTTGATGCCGATTTTTGTCGATCCAGGCCCGCTGTGCCCCCGGCGGGCCTTTTCATTTCCGGCTTGTGCCAAAGCAGGGCAGGATATGCCGCAAAGAGTGTAGCGGTCGGCGTTCGACTATAGTAATTGGCCGCACATCCTTACCGTCTTTCGCGCTGCCGCGCCCTTCGAGGATTTGCCCATCATGGCCACCGCCTCCGCCGCCTCAAACCACCTCGACACCTTCTTCTCGACATCGCTCGCCGACGCCGATCCGGAAATCTTCGGGTCGATCCGCTCGGAGCTTGGCCGCCAGCGCCACGAGATCGAGCTGATCGCCTCGGAAAATATCGTGTCGCGCGCCGTTCTCGAGGCGCAGGGCTCGATCATGACCAACAAATACGCCGAGGGTTATCCGGGCAAGCGCTACTACGGTGGCTGCCAGTTCGTCGACGTCGCCGAGCAACTGGCGATCGACCGCGCCAAAAAACTTTTCGGCTGCAATTTCGCCAACGTCCAGCCGAATTCCGGCAGCCAGATGAACCAGGCGGTGTTTTTGGCGCTGCTGCAGCCTGGCGATACCTTCATGGGCCTCGATTTGAATTCGGGCGGGCACCTGACCCACGGCTCGCCGGTCAACATGAGCGGAAAATGGTTCAAGGTCGTGTCCTACGGCGTGCGCAAGGACGACCACCTGCTCGACATGGACGAGATCGAGAGACAAGCGCACGAAACCAAGCCAAAACTGATCCTGGCCGGCGGCACCGCCTATTCGCGCGTCTGGGACTGGAAGCGGTTCCGCGAGATCACGGATGCGGTCGGCGCGTATCTGATGGTCGATATGGCGCATATCGCTGGCCTCGTCGCCGGCGGCGCGCATCCCTCGCCGCTGCCGCACGCCCATGTCGTGACGACCACCACGCACAAGTCCCTGCGCGGCCCCCGTGGCGGCATGATCCTCTGCAACGACGAGGAGATTGCCAAGAAGATGAATTCGGCGGTGTTCCCTGGCCTGCAAGGCGGTCCGCTGATGCACGTCATCGCCGCCAAGGCGGTGGCTTTCGGCGAGGCGCTCAAGCCCGAATTCAAGACCTATGCCCACAATGTCGTGGCCAATGCCAGGGCGCTGGCCGACAGCCTGAAGTCCTCCGGACTGGACATCGTCTCGAACGGCACGGACAACCATTTGATGCTGGTCGATCTCCGGCCGAAGAACGCGACCGGCAAGCGCGCCGAGGCAGCACTCGGCCGCGCCAACATCACCTGCAACAAGAACGGCATCCCCTTCGATCCCGAAAAACCCTTTGTCACCTCCGGCGTGCGCCTCGGCACCCCTGCCGGCACGACGCGCGGCTTCGGTCCGGCCGAGTTCCGCGAGATCGGCAATCTGATCACCGAGGTGCTCGACGGGCTGAAGGTCGCCAATTCGGACGAGGGCAACGCCGGTGTCGAGGCGGCGGTGAAGCAGAAGGTCGTGGCGCTGACCGAGCGGTTTCCGCTTTATCCGTATCTGGGGTGAAGAACCGGGCTTGGCGATATTGATTTTGGCGCAGGCCGGGGTCACATCATCGGTCGGCGCGGCAGGCTTTGCTTTGGTTGGCGAAAGCTTCTAAGCGTCCGATTGACGCAATCAAATCGCCAGGTCCCTTATGCGCTGCCCCTATTGCCAGTCCGAAGACACGCAGGTGAAGGATTCGCGGCCGGCCGAGGACGGCGCGGCGATCCGGCGCCGGCGTGTCTGCCCGGATTGCGGCGGCCGCTTCACGACGTTCGAGCGCGTGCAGCTTCGCGACCTGGTCGTCGTCAAGAAGTCCGGCCGCAAGGTGCCGTTCAGCCGTGACAAGCTGCTGCGTTCCGTTGAGATCGCGCTGCGCAAGCGCAATGTCGATCCCGACCGCATCGACCGGGCGGTGACGGGCATCGTCCGACAGCTTGAAAGCAGCGGCGAGACGGAAATTCCCTCCGGCGAGATCGGCCGCCTCGTCATGGAGGCGCTGAAGTCGCTCGACGACGTCGCTTACGTTCGTTTCGCTTCGGTCTACCGCAATTTCCGCGAGGCCAAGGATTTTCACGACGTGCTCGGCGAACTCAAGGCCGATGAGGACGCCGGCTGAACGATGCCCGCCTTTGCCGAATCCGCTTCACCGGCTGCGGAAGCCGATCGCCGTTTCATGGCCGCGGCAATCCGGCTGTCGCTCTGGCATCAGGGGCTGACGGGTGAAAACCCGTCCGTCGGTGCGCTGGTGGTGCGGCCGCAGGCGGAAGGCGGTGCCATCGTCGGCCGCGGCGTCACGGCGCTGGGGGGGCGGCCGCATGCCGAGTTGCAGGCGCTGCACGAGGCAGGCGACGCGGCACGCGGCGCGACCGTCTACGCGACGCTGGAGCCGTGTTCGCATATCGGCAAGGCGCCGCCTTGCGCCGATGCGCTGGTCGCAGCCGGCGTGGCGCGTGTCGTCATCGCGACGCTCGATCCCGACAAGCGCGTCGCGGGTCGCGGCGTTTCGATCCTGGAAAAGGCCGGCATAGAGGTGGTGACCGGCTGCCTGGAGGCCGAGGCGCGCCGGGCGATGGCGGGTTTCCTGTCGCTGAAGGGCAGGGGACGGCCGTATCTTACGCTGAAGCTCGCGGTTTCCGCGGACGGCATGATCGGCCGAAGGGGCGCGGGCCAGGTTTCGATCACCGGCGACATCGCGCGGCGCGCCGTGCAGATGATGCGGGTCGAGCATGAGGCGATCATGGTTGGCGTCAACACGGTCGTCGAGGACGATCCGCTTCTGACGGTGCGTCTCGCCGGCCTGGAGCAGCGCTCGCCGGCGCGCATCGTCCTCGACCCGTTCGCGCGGACGCCCCCCAGGGCTCGGTTGTTTGCGGAAGCCGCTCGCCGTCCCGTGCTCATCCTTGCAAGCGAGAAGGCGCAGCGCCGTCGGGCCGATGCGCTGCGCGATAGCGGCGCTGTCGTTCAGACGGTGGCATCCGACTATCGTGGCCGGTTCGACCCACGCGAGATTCTCCGCGTGCTTGGCATCATCGGACTGAAGAGCGTGTTACTTGAAGGCGGGGCGGAAACCGCCCGGCGTTTCGTCGATGCCGGGCTGGTCGATCGCATTTCGCTTTTTATCGGCGCGTCCGCCGTCGGAGAGAACGGCGTCGCGTCTCCGGTCACTGAAACCGCCGTTCCGGCCGGCTTCGAGATCGTCGGAACCGGCCGATACGGCGACGACCGGCTGATCGAATATGAAAGGATCGACTGATGTTCACCGGCATCGTCACCGACATCGGCACCATCGAGGCTGCAAGGCCGTTGCCCAAGGGCGTGCGCCTGCGTGTGCGCACCGACTACGATCCCGCGACGATCGCCATCGGCGCATCGATCTCGACCGGCGGGGTGTGCCTCAGTGTGGTCGAACTGCCGGAGCAGGGCGCGAACGGTCGCTGGTTCGAGGTCGAGGCCTGGGAGGAGGCGCTGCGGCTGACGACAGCGTCGGCCTGGAAGGAAGGCACGCGGGTCAACCTGGAGCGCGCGCTGAAGATCGGCGACGAACTCGGTGGCCATATCGTTTCCGGCCATGTCGACGGCATGGCCGAGATCGTTGTGCGCGAGGATGAAGGCGATGCGGTGCGTTTCACGCTGGAAGCGCCGGCGGAACTGGCGAAGTTCATCGCGCCGAAGGGATCGGTCGCGCTGGACGGCACCTCGCTGACTGTCAACAAGGTGGAGGGGCGCCGTTTCGACGTGCTATTGATCCATCATTCGCTTGCGGTCACGACATGGGGCGAACGCAAGGCCGGCGACCGCGTCAACCTGGAGGTCGACACCATGGCGCGTTATGCGGCGCGGTTGGCGGAGGCCGCGAAGGAAGGACTCTGACACCCGTTTACCGGGAGATGGGATAGCCCGCCATCTCGACAAACCGGGGGGATTTCGCGCTATCGTTGCCGCATTGTCTGCGGAGCCGATCACGATGCCAATGCGCATCATCTCGCTGAATGCATGGGGCGGCCGGCTTCACGGGCCGCTGATGCGCTTTCTCGCCGATGCCGACCCGGATGTGCTTTGCCTGCAGGAAGTCATGCGGACGCATGGGGCGCAGTCGGAATGGCTGATTTACCGGGACGGTACGCTCGAACTTCCGCAAAGGGCCAATCTGTTCGACGAGATATGTGAGGCACTGCCTGGGCATGAGGCCATCTTCTGCCCTGTCGCGGGAGGCGATCTCTTCGACGGCGACACGGCGGTCCCGTCGGAGTTCGGTCTCGCCACCTTCGTCCGCAAATCGTTTCCGGTTATCGGCCAGGCCCAGGATTTCGTTCATCGCGACTTCTCTGCCGACGGCTGGGGCGAGCATCCGCGGGCGCGCAATGCCCATTGCGTCCGTCTCTTCGATCCCGATCATCGGTCGGCCTTGACCGTGGCTCACATGCATGGGCTGCGCGATCTGGCAGGGAAGGCCGACACGCCGGAACGTGAAAAACAGGCGAAGGCGCTGGCGCGGCTGATTGGCCGAATTGCGCGGGCGGGCGAACGCCTGATCGTCTGCGGCGACTTCAACGTGCTGCCCGGAAGTTCGACATTCGAAATTCTCGGCGGCCTAGGGCTGGTCGATCTGGTCGTGACGCAGGGCCATACCGACACCAGGACCTCCTATTACGACAAGGCCGTCCGCTTCGCCGACTACATGCTGGTGACGCCGGACATGGAGGTGCTGGAATTCGACGTGGTCGATGAACCGGAAGTCTCGGATCACCGGGCGCTGCTGCTGGAGATCGCCTGACTGCGTCTCGTCCTAACGGTCAAGCGGAAATCGCCTCGTGGCTGCTTGCGGCGAACTGCCGTTCGGCCTAAGTCAGCCGCGACTTGGAGACCGACATGGCTGGCATTTCTGAACACGGCAAGGCTTTCATCCAACCGGAGAAAGCCCACGTCCTGATCATCGAGGCGCGATATCACGATGCGCTGGCCGACGCGCTGCTCGACGGAGCGAAGGCTGCCCTCGATGAAGCCGGCGCGACCTATGACGTCGTGACGGTGCCCGGCGCGCTGGAGATTCCGGCGATCGTCTCCTTCGCGCTCGACGGCGCCGACGAGGGCGGCACCGCCTATGACGGTTATGTCGCGCTGGGCGTGATCATCCGCGGCGACACCTATCATTTCGACGTCGTCGCCAACGAGTCCTCACGTGCCCTCATGGACCTCTCGGTCGATGAATCGCTGGCCATCGGCAACGGCATCCTCACCACCGAGAATGAGGAGCAGGCCTGGGTTCGCGCCCGCCGCAGCGAGGGCGACAAGGGTGGTTTCGCGGCGCGTGCGGCGCTGACCATGATCGCATTGCGCGAACGGCTGGGAGCCCGCTGAATCGTGTCCAATCCTGCAGAACGCGACGCCCCTCCCGCCCGCCAGGCCAACAAGCGTGGTGCAGCGAGGCTCGCCGCCGTGCAGGCGCTGTACCAGATGGATGTCGCTGGCGCAGGCTTGCTTGAAATCGCAGCCGAATACGAGGCCTTCCGGCTCGGCAAGGAGGTCGACGGCGCAACCTACCGCGAGGCTGACGCGCAGTGGTTCCGGGCGATCCTGTCGGGCGTCGTAGAGAACCAGAAGACCATCGACCCGGTCATCCGCCAGGCGCTGACCGAGGACTGGCCGCTGTCGCGGCTCGACTCGACGTTGCGTGCCATCCTGCGCGCCGGCGTGTTTGAACTGATGGAACGCAAGGACGTGCCGGTCGCCGTCATCGTCTCCGAATATGTCGACATCGCCAAGGCCTTCTACGAGGAAGAAGAGCCCAAGCTGGTCAATGCCGTGCTCGATCGCGTGGCGCGCCGGGTGCGCGGCGAGGGCCGGGGGAGGGACGCCTAGTGAGTGAAGCGACTCGCCAGCGCGAGGCGCGGCGCACGGCGATCATCTTCGCATCGGCCCAGGCGATTGTCGGCTCGGCAGCGCCCATTGCGATCTCGCTGGGAGGTTTGGCCGGCCTGTATCTGCTCGGCACGGACAAGTCGCTCGCCACCGCACCAATCACCGGCTTCAATGTCGGCGTGGCGCTGGGCGCGCTGCCGGCAGCCGCATTGATCAAGGCGGTCGGCCAGAAGAACGGTTTTCAGCTCGGCACGGTCATTACTGCGCTCGGCGGCCTGGTGGCGACCTTCGCGCTGTTCCAGGCCTCCTTCTGGCTGTTCGCCATCGGACTGCTGATCATCGGGCTCGGCGGTGCCTTCGTGCAGCAGTTCCGCTTTGCCGCGGCCGACGACGCACCGCCCGAGTTCAAGGCACGCGCTATTTCCTTCGTTCTGGCCGGCGGCATCATCACTGCCATACTCGGGCCACAGATCGTCATTTTTACGCATGATCTGTTCGCGCCTGTGATGTTCGCAGGATCCTTCGCGACGATCCTCATCCTCGCTGCGGTCGGTGCGGTCATCCTGTCCTTCCTGCGTGTCAGGCCGCACGCAACTGCCGCCGTCGGCACGAGCGAGGCTCCGGCGCGTCCGCTGACCGAGATCGTCGGCCAGCCGCGCTTTATCGTTGGCCTGGGCTGCGCCGTCGGCTCCTATGCGCTGATGAGCTTCGTGATGACCGGCGCACCGCTGGCGATGGTCGGCTGCGGCTTTTCGCCGGACGACGCGACGCTCGGCATCTCCTGGCATGTCATGGCGATGTTCGGGCCGAGCTTCTTCACCGGTCGCCTCATCCATCGTTTCGGCGTCGAGCGCATCGTCGCCTTCGGCTTGCTGCTGCTGATCCTCTGCGGCGTCGTCGCGCTGTCCGGCATCGCGCTCTGGCAGTTCTGGTCGGCGCTGATCCTGCTCGGGCTGGGCTGGAATTTCGGTTTCATCGGCGCCACCGCCATGGTTGCGGGAACCTACAGGCCGTCGGAAAAGGGCAAGGTGCAGGGCCTCCACGATTTCATTCTGTTCGGCTCGGTCGCCCTCGCTTCGCTGATGTCCGGCGCGGTCTACAATGCGTGGGGCTGGGAGGTGCTGAACTGGGTGATATTTCCTGTCGCCGGGTTCTGCATGCTTGCCCTGATCTCGCATCGTATCCTGGCTTCCCGCACAGCAAGCTGCTAATGCGGAACCTCACACGGAGGCTGGTTGCTCGTGCTCGGGGCAATTGGCGTCGATCCACCCGGCGATCTCCGCTATTTGCTCATCCGACATGAACGGACCACCGGCTGGCATCCGTCGAAACCGGCCTCCCGCGGCAAAGATGCCTTCCCCCTTGAGCGAATGGATCAGTTGTGATTGCGACGCGTCGCCCACAATCAGAATCTTGACCGGCTGTCCGCCAATGCCCGGCACGTTGCCGTTGATGAACTCGTCGTAGCTTAGGTTGGACCAGAATTCCTCGTGTGGCGCGAACTCCGCGTCTGCTCCAAGGTCGGTCATTACCTGCGCGATGAAAGCCTTCAACTGGTCGAAGGAAGAGATTGCCATGATCGATCCCCGTTCAGTTCGAGTCGTGCGCGGACTGCAGCAGTTCCCTCAATTCGAGGAACTCGTTCAGTTGGGCGTTTGGTAGTTCCAATGGCGTCAAGGGTACGGCGGACTCGGTGAACAATTTCGGGTCCACCTTTTGCGCGAAGAGGGTTCCCGGCGAGGGTGGTTGCGAATTGACAATGGCGAGCAGGGATGGCCAGGACCGCGTCGACAACGTCCACAGGAAGTCGGAGCTTCCTTGCACCGTGTTGTGACAGTTCATGCAGCCCGTCACGATCTTCTTCTGTTCGAAGGTTTCCAGCGTCGTATTGGCGAAGCTCGTGGTGTCGGTCCCCTTGCCTGGGAATGTGTTGGGCGGCTTTCCGTCGATCTCGGGAGCGTTCGGCGTCAGGGGCCATTGAGTCATCACGAGCTTGTAGTTCTGCCAGACCGATCCACCTGCCGCCAGCGCCTCGCGGTATCGGGCGTTCGTCGCTTCGGTCTGGCTGTGTATCGGCTTGATCCGTTCGACGTTGAAGGGGGCCGGAGCCTGGGGCGATGGCGGGAAATTGAACGGGTTGCTGTCTGGCATCTTGACCCCGTCGCCCGCGTTGAAACTGGCGCCGTGGCCGGTGCCGCCGCTCTCAGGCACGTTGTCCGCATGCTCGAAGGTCGACCAGATCCATTGTGGGCGAGATGGCGTCTTGTGCACGATATGAAGTCCGACAAGGCCCACAAGCCGGTCCTCGCATTTGTCCGTTTCCAGGTTCATGACGAATGCATGGCGGGTGTAGAAGCGCTCCGGGTTTGCCACCCCGTCCATCAGGATCCAAGATGCCTTGAGGTCGACCGCGCCGTTTTCGAACACGACGTTTGAGACATTCTCGCGGCGATAGAGCTTGCGGTCGACGATATGGTCGAATTCGACCTGGTTGAATGCGGTCTGGAACCGGACATAAGTCTTGTTCTGGCCGACCAGCGGACCGACCAGGTCGCCGGCTGCTCCGGCCTGGCCGACATTGGCGAACTTCGAGAAGGCCGCGAGAACCAGGTCCTTCGAAGTCAGCCCCGCCATCGCGCAAGGGTTTTCAGATCCTATCTCGTTCCAGCCGGCAGGCACAGCGCCGTCTCGCTGGAAAATTTCCCATTCGGACTTGAATGTTTCGAAGACCAGAGGCGAACCGGCTTTTCCGATTGGTGCGGAAAGATCCGGTTTGCCTCGCTCACCGTCCTTTGCCGGCCAGACGAGCGCCAGGAAAGCCCGCCACGAGTAGTCATCAAAGAAGTCGATCGGGTTGCTTGGAAATGCTTCCGGTATGCAAACGTCGTTGAGCATTTCTCCCGAAACTGTCGTGGCGGGAACATCGGGAATCGTCAACGGACAGCTCACGATCTGCTGTGCATGGGCCTGTTTCTGCGTTCCAGGAAAATATGCAGTGAGACACAAGGAAAAGGCTGTAGGAAGGATTATTCCGATATGATTGCGCATAGTGCCATCAACCCGATTTAAGATAAAATCGGCCCCCCGCAGATGAGTATAATTTGAATGTACATCCAATCCGCTAGAACAACAAGTATTTATATTTGCGTTATTTGGGATGGAAGCCGTCGCCGTCCGCGCCACTGCGCTCGCCCTTGCTTGCTCCCTCCCGTCCGCCAAGCCATCTCGGAATGGGTGGCGCCGAAGCTTCAGCGCTTTCAAGCAATGAGGTCGCCCTTCCCATTCCGGACCCGGGCAACGAAGTGGCGATTTCAATCGGTTAGCACGAAAACATCAAGGCGAAAGCCGGGCAAAGTCCGATCGGTATCTTGACGCTCGCAAGCCGGTTTCGCATAAGCCGCTACGGAAGATCGGATTTGTCATATGGCTGCCGGTCTCATCTCAACGGTCCGGGGAGGGGTTCTTCCGGGCCAGCCATCAGGGAAAATCGGCAATGACCATGCTCTACGTCGTCATCGCCTGCGGCCTGCTTTCCGTGCTTTACGCCTTCTGGGCGACGCAGTCGGTGCTTGCATCCGACCAGGGAAATCAGCGCATGCAGGAAATCGCCGGCGCCATCCGCGAGGGTGCGCAGGCCTATCTCGCCCGCCAGTACACGACGATCGCGATCGTCGGCGTGGTCGTCTTCCTGCTCGCCTGGTGGCTGCTGTCGGGCACGGCGGCGATCGGCTTCCTGATCGGCGCCGTGCTGTCGGGCGCCGCCGGCTTCATCGGCATGCACGTCTCGGTCCGCGCCAATGTGCGCACCGCGCAGGCGGCGTCCAATAGCCTGGCCGCCGGCCTCGACATCGCCTTCAAGTCCGGCGCCATCACCGGCATGCTGGTGGCCGGCCTCGCGCTGCTCGGCGTCTCCGTCTACTATTTCATTCTCATCGGCCCGCTGGGCTACGCTCCGGCCGACCGCGTCGTAATCGACTCGCTGGTGGCGCTCGGCTTCGGCGCCTCGCTAATCTCGATCTTCGCCCGTCTCGGCGGCGGCATCTTCACCAAGGGCGCCGACGTCGGCGGCGATCTGGTCGGCAAGGTGGAAGCCGGTATCCCCGAGGATGATCCGCGGAACCCGGCGACCATCGCCGACAATGTCGGCGACAATGTCGGCGACTGCGCCGGAATGGCGGCCGACCTGTTCGAGACCTATGCGGTGACCGTCGTCGCCACCATGGTGCTCGGCGCGATCTTCTTCGGCGCCGCCGCCAATCTCGGCGAGGTCATGCTCTATCCGCTCGCCATCTGCGGCGCCTGCATCATCACCTCGATCGTCGGCACCTTCTTCGTAAAACTCGGCGCCAACGGCTCGATCATGGGCGCCCTCTACAAGGGCCTGATCGTCACCGGCATCCTGTCCGTCGTCGGCCTGGGCGCTGCGACCTCGCTGACCGTCGGCTGGGGCGACATCGGCACCGCCAACGGCATGGCGATCACCGGCACCAATCTGTTCACCTGCGGCCTGATCGGTCTTCTGGTCACCGCGCTGATCGTGGTGATCACCGAATATTATACAGGCACCGGCAAGCGCCCGGTGGTCTCGATCGCCCAGGCGTCGGTCACCGGCCACGGCACCAACGTCATCCAGGGTCTTGCGGTCTCACTGGAATCGACGGCATTGCCGGCCATCGTCATCGTCGGCGGCATCATCGCGACGTTCCAGCTTGCCGGCCTGTTCGGCACGGCGATCGCGGTCACCACTATGCTCGGCCTAGCCGGCATGATCGTGGCGCTCGACGCCTTCGGCCCAGTTACCGACAACGCCGGCGGCATCGCAGAAATGTCCGGCCTGCCCAAGGAAGTGCGCCAGTCGACCGACGCGCTCGACGCGGTCGGCAACACCACCAAGGCCGTCACCAAGGGTTACGCAATCGGCTCAGCCGGTCTCGGCGCGCTGGTGCTGTTCGCGGCCTACAGCTACGACTTGCAATATTTCGCGGCCAAGGCGAACGAGGCGGGTTCGACGCTGTTTCCTTATTTCAAGGATATGGGCGCGGTGTCGTTCGACCTGTCGAACCCCTATGTCGTGGCCGGCTTGATCTTCGGCGGCCTGATCCCGTACCTGTTCGGTGGCATCGCGATGACTGCGGTCGGTCGCGCGGCGGGTTCGATCGTCGAGGAAGTGCGCCGCCAGTTCCGCGAGGATCCGGGCATCATGAAGGGCACGTCCAAGCCCAATTACGCCCGCGCCGTCGACCTGCTGACCAAGGCGGCGATCAAGGAGATGATCATCCCGTCGCTGCTGCCGGTGCTGGCGCCGCTCGTCGTCTATTTCGGCGTGCTGCTTATCTCCGGCTCCAAGGCTTCGGCCTTCGCGGCGCTTGGCGCCTCGCTGCTCGGCGTCATCGTCAACGGCCTGTTCGTGGCGATCTCGATGACTTCCGGCGGTGGCGCGTGGGACAATGCCAAGAAGTCGTTCGAGGATGGTTTTGTCGACAAGGACGGCACCAAGCATCTCAAGGGCTCGGAGGCGCACAAGGCCTCGGTGACCGGCGACACGGTCGGAGACCCCTACAAGGATACAGCCGGCCCGGCGGTAAACCCGGCGATCAAGATCACCAACATCGTGGCGCTGCTGCTGTTGGCCGTGCTCGCGCACGGCTGATCCCGGCAACCGCCGACGTCAAGCAAAAGCCCGCGGGAGCGATCCCGCGGGCCTTTTTGATTCATCGAATTTGAAATTGACGCTGCCCGATCGATATCAGCCACGCAGGCCTGAAACCTTCGCTACCATGCCGGCGCCACTTGCGAAAGCAGGCAGCGCCGGTCGCGGTCGATTATGGGGTCGGGCTCGCGCCCGGCAGCGACAGCGGCGCGCCGGTGGCGCCCGCAAGGATCTGGCCAATGAAGTTCTGGTCCTTGCCGGCGGTTGGGGTCGTGCGCGAGATGAAGTCGAATACCTTGCCGTCCTGAATGCCGTAATTGGCGATGTTGGTGACGCGGCCGTCCTCGCCGAAATAGACGGCAAGCACGCGCTGCTCGATCAGCTTCGGCTTGGCGAAGGCCGCCGCCCGATAGCGTTTCTGCGAGATGTAATAAAAGACCTCGTTGTCGAAGGTGGCCGTGGTCGACGGGCTGCCCAGCGCCAGCAGCACCTGCTCGCGGCTGGAGCCGACCGGAACCGAATCGATCTGCTGCTGGTCGATGACGTAACCTTGGGTCAGCGTCTCGCCGGGTGACATGTTGCCCAAGGACTGTGTGTTGCAGGCTGAAAGAGCCGCGGCTGCGCCGAGCACGCCGGCAATTCCAATATGGCGCAAGGTCGGCCCCCTCTTGAATTCCATCGGCTTCAACAACAACTCCATCCTGCCTGCGCCCCCCTGGCTGCGCCTTGCGCGGCACCGCAGATGCGGTAAACCAGCTTGCGCGACGATGCAACAACACCAGCCCGCCAAGGGGCGCGCCGGGGAGTAGAGAATATGTTCCAACGTCTGTTCGGTGGCGAACGTGTCCGCAACCGCCAGATCGTCAGCGCGCTCTATGAGAAAATCGTGGCGGCGGCGCGGCGCGAGTTATTTTTTTCCGACTGGGACGTGCCGGACACGCCGCTCGGCCGATTCGAGATGATCGGGCTGCACATGTTCCTTTTCCAGCACCGCTTGCGCGGAGAAACCGGCATGGCGCGCGACATCGCGCAGGAACTGATCGACGATTTTTTCACCGACGTGGAGCATTCGCTGCGTGAACTCGGCATTGGCGACATGGGCGTGCCGAAGCGCATGAAAAAACTCGCCCGCATGTTCTATGGCCGCACCGCTTCCTACGAGGCGGCGCTCGAAGCCGGAAATCGCGGCGAGCTCGCCGCCGCACTCGCCCGCAACATAAGGCCGGACGCCGCTGGGTGGCCGCACGCGGCAGATCTGGCCGACTATGTCTTTGCCGCGCGCGATCTGCTTGCCGGCCAGGGCGTCGGGACCCTATGCGCCGGAACGATCGAGTTTCCGCGCCCTCAAGCGACCACAGTCCATTGATCCGATGAAACAGTCCGTAGAAAAGAGCCCGATCAGCTTCGAGGTCAATGTCGCCCGCCTGCCGAAGAAGGGCATGCCGGTGACGATCGAGGCGACCGAAGCCCAGCGCGAGGCGCTCGCAAAAGTCCACGGACTGATCTCGGTCGAACGGCTTCGCGCCGATCTCGTCGTCACGTCGTGGAAGCGCAACGGCATCCAGGTCAGGGGCCGGGTCGAGGCCGACATCGTCCAGTCCTGCGTGGTGACGCTCGATCCGATCGAAGCTAGGGTCGACGAGCAGGTGTCGGCCGTGTTCCTGCCCGAGGATTCGAAGCTCGGCCGCGAATCGTTCGGCCTCGGCGGTGAGATCATGATCGACGTCGACGGCCCCGACAGTCCCGAGACCTTTTCCGGTGACCGCATCGATGTCGGCGCGCTGGCGGAGGAGTTCTTTGGCCTGGGCATCGACCCTTATCCCCGCAAGCAGGGCGCGCAGTCGCCGTCTCCGGAACCCTCCGGCGCGGACGAAGCCGAGGAAGGCGAGTTGCAGAAAAAGCTCAGGAAACTCTTCCCGGATTCCTGAATTCGCGGGTGGTCATCCTCGAATTCCGTTGTATGACGACACAAAACCGCTATTTTCCCACGGCATCCGGCCGGGTGATTTGCCGGGCGATCTGCCACGAAAGCGAGACGAACACCGCGTGATCAGGATTTCCATCGATGCCATGGGCGGCGACCACGGGCCATCGGTGGTCATTCCGGCCCTTGCCAAGGTTGCCAAGCGGCGGCCCGACGTGAACTTCCTGATCTACGGCCGCACCGACGTGGTGCGTGCCGAACTCGACAAGTTCCCGGCGCTCGCCCCCGTCACCCAGTTCATCCACTGCGATGTCGCCGTGCGCATGGACGACAAGCCCAGCCAGGCGCTGCGCCACGGCCGCTGGAAGTCGTCGATGTGGCGGGCCATCGAGGCGGTGAAGAGCGGCGATTCGGATGCCTGCGTTTCGGCTGGCAACACCGGCGCGCTGATGGCCATGTCGAAATTCTGCCTGCGTACCATGGCCAATATCGAGCGACCGGCGATTGCCGCGATCTGGCCGAACCTGCGTGCCGAGAGCGTCGTGCTCGATGTCGGCGCCACCATCGGCGCCGATTCGCACCAGTTGATAGATTTCAGCATTCTCGGCGCGGCGATGGCGCGCGCCGTGTTCGGTATCGAGCGCCCGAGCGTCGGCCTGCTGAATGTCGGCGTCGAGGAGATCAAGGGCCAGGAAGAGGTCAAGGAGGCGGGCAGGCTACTGCGCGACGCCAACCTTTCCTCGATGAAGTATCACGGTTTTGTCGAGGGCGACGACATCGGCAAGGGCACGGTCGACGTGGTCGTCACCGAGGGCTTTTCGGGCAATATCGCGCTGAAGACGGCGGAAGGCACGGCACGGCAGATATCCGGCTATCTGCGCGCGGCGATGAGCCGGACGCTGATGGCCAAGATCGGTTATTTCTTCGCCAAGGGCGCCTTCGACCGGCTGCGCGAGAAGATGGATGTGCGCAAGGCCAATGGCGGCGTGTTCCTCGGTCTCAACGGCATTGTCGTGAAGAGCCATGGCGGCGCCGACGAAGAAGGATTCGCCTCGGCGATCGAACTGGCATACGACATGATCCGCAACCGGCTGCTCGACCGGATCGAGGCGGATCTCGATCTCTTCCATGCGCGGCATCCGCAATCGGCGCCACGTGCGCCGGCGCCTGCGCCGGAAGAGACCAGGTAACAGGACACCATATGATCAGATCCGTCGTGCGCGGGGTCGGTTCCGCACTCCCGCGCCGTATCATGAAGAACAGCGAATTCGCCGCGACGCTCGACACGTCCGACGAATGGATCGTGCAGCGCACCGGCATCCGCCAGCGCTACATCGCGGGCGAGGGGGAGACCACGGCCTCGCTGGGCGAGGCGGCGGCGCGCGCCGCCCTTGCCGACGGCGGATTGACGCCTGATGACATCGACCTGATCGTGCTCGCCACCTCGACCCCGAACAACACCTTTCCGGCGACGGCTGTCGAGGTCCAGAATCGCCTTGGCATGCGCCACGGCTTCGCCTTCGACCTGCAGGCCGTTTGCAGTGGCTTCGTCTATGCGGTTGCCACCGCCGACGGCCATATCCGCAACGGGCTGGCCAAACGCGCGCTGGTGATCGGCGCTGAAACCTTTTCGCGCATCCTCGACTGGAGCGACCGCTCGACCTGCGTGCTGTTCGGCGACGGCGCCGGCGCGCTGGTGCTGGAAGCCCATGAAGGCGAGGGCAGCGTCGCCGACCGCGGCGTGCTGGCGGCAAGCCTGCGCTCCGACGGCACCCACAAGGACAAGCTTTACGTCGACGGCGGCCCGTCGACGACGGGAACGGTCGGCCACCTGCGCATGGAGGGCAGGGAGGTCTTCAAGCACGCCGCCGGCATGATCACCGACGTGATTGAGGCGACGTTCGCGCAGGCCGGCATCACCGCCGAAGACCTCACCTGGTTCGTGCCGCACCAGGCCAACAAGCGCATCATCGACGCATCGGCGAAAAAGCTCGGCATCGCCGAAGAGAAGGTCGTGACCACCGTCGACCTGCACGGCAACACCTCCGCCGCCTCCGTGCCGCTGGCGCTCGACGTTGCCGTCAAGGACGGCCGCATCCGCAAGGGCGACCTGGTGATGCTGGAAGCGATGGGCGGCGGCTTCACCTGGGGCGCCGTTCTGGTTCGCTGGTAGGCTCTTGTTCAGCCGGGCGCCGACGCTGAACCGGCGAGTGCAATCTTCCTGATCGTCGTCGGCGCCTGAATCCGGATTCGGTATCATAAGATCGGTAAATGATTGAACCGATTTGAATTCATTTGCGCGAACCGGCCGGTTCGGTTCTTGACCTCATCTAGCCAATTTCCTAACGTCCAGCGGCTCCGGAGATAGCGGATGGAGGAGGCCGGAAAGTCATGGCGGGAAAGACACTTACGCGTGCCGATCTATCTGAGGCCGTCTACCGGAAGGTAGGGCTGTCCCGCACCGAATCCGCCGAACTGGTGGAGACCGTGCTGGATGAGATCTGCGAGGCGATCGTGCGCGGCGAGACGGTGAAACTGTCGTCCTTCGCGACGTTCCATGTGCGGGGGAAGAACGAGCGCATCGGCCGCAATCCCAAGACCGGCGAGGAGGTACCGATCCTTCCCCGGCGCGTCATGACCTTCAAGGCGTCGAACGTCCTGAAGAGCCGCATCCTGCGCTCCCATCAGCAGAAGTCCCGGTCCGGAAAGTAGCCTGTCGGCGCGATAGCGGTTGACGGCCGGCCGCGCGATTCCAGCGGGTCTTGAAATCACGTCCATAAAGGACTGAAATGAATCGCGAATCGGTTCGGCTAGCCGGACGCCGCCGACGCGCTCCGGAAAACCGTCCTCACGGCAGACCGGATGGTGACCATGGACAAGAGCCCCGACGCATTCCGCACGATTTCCGAGGTGGCCGAGGATCTCGACCTGCCGCAGCATGTGCTGCGCTTCTGGGAGACGCGTTTCAACCAGATCAAACCGATGAAGCGCGGCGGCGGCCGGCGCTACTACCGGCCGCAGGACGTCGACCTGATCAAGGGCATCAGGCATATGCTCTACGACCAGGGTTATACGATCAAGGGCGTGCAAAAGCTGCTGCGCGAAAACGGCAACCAGTTCCTGGTGTCTGTGGGCAACGGCGACATGGCGGCGATCGAGGCGATAACCCAGCGCAAGCAGGCGGCCTTGATCCCGCTGACGCCGGCAGCCCAACCGCGCGGCGACGACGAATTGCTGGTGGGCGAACCGAAGGCAAAACCCAGCCGGCGGTTCTTCGGCCTCGGCAAGGCGGAGGAAGAAGGGCCTGTTTCGCCGGATTCTGGAAAACTGTCGCGCGACAACCGGGCGCTTCTGCAAGAAGCGCTGTTTGACCTGCTGGAATGCAAGCGCCTGCTCGACCAGGTACGGTGAAAGTCTGAGCTTGATGGTGCGTGAGGCCGACCACCAACGGCGGGAGGCCATCAGCCGTCTGGACAGGCAGGGCGAAGTTGCCTTACTGGCTATGCGGTAAGGCAGGCGCGGGTTCCGCCAGAATCCCGGCCTCCCGTGCCGCCTCGCGGAAGCGAATCTCGGCTTCCACGGTCGAACGATGGCCGTCGATCACCTTGAGGCTGGTCTCCAGCGCATCGCGGTGACGCGGGCCGCGTTTGCCCGGCCATCGTTCGATGAGCACGTCCCGGGCATGGGCGGCGTCATCGACGACGATCTGTTTGCCGTCGATCCCGACCGTGACCGGGTGGTCGAACTTCAATTTTTGTCCTCGACTTCCGTGCCGGGACGATCGCCGCCGCTGGCCAGTTCCTCGTGCCATTGGCCTGCCGCGTCCTGGAATTCGATGCCCTCCGTCCTGCCGCCAACCTGCTGCTCGGAGGCGGCAATCCGCGCCGCGGCCAGGGCGTCGGCGTGTGTCGGAAAAGTCTCGGAAAACACGTCGCCGACCTTGTAGGCCCAGCCGCCATCATGCTCGACCACCCGATAGATCACCTGCGTCATGAGTGCTCTCCTTTGCTGGCCGCAGAACGGCGAAGACAGGCGCAGGGTTCCCGCCCAGCGTCGCCTTGCACCACGTTATCACGTGAAGGCGCGTTCGTTGTCGACCGCAATTTGCGAATTGAGGAAAATTGGTCGGAGTGGCGGGATTCGAACCCACGACCCCTTGACCCCCAGTCAAGTGCGCTACCGGGCTGCGCTACACTCCGGACCGTGCGGAGCCATAGCCAACCGGCGCCGCCCGCGCAAGGTCAAATCGGCGTTTGGGCCAGGCGTGCGCTCCGGCACGCCCGAAAAGAACGAGGCGAAAGCGCCAGCGCCTTGCACACCATTCCCTCTATGCCTTGCGCGTTGTAATGTTGCGGAGCAGCCTGCCGGCTTCAGTCGGGTGAGTGCCGCGGGAGGACACCATGGGGAGTTCAGGCTGGGAAACGGACTACATCGTGCCGGGTGGGCTCGAGGTGCGGCTTACCCTGTTCTGGGGCGACAATTATTTCGGCGCCATCCACAAGGACTGCATCGCGACGATGCGCAAGATGCTGGCAGAGCACGGCATGAAGCTCAGTCTGATCCCGGCGAACGGCGAGATGACCGATCAGTTTGCGGTGAAGGTTCCCGTCAAGGAGGACGGGCTTCTGCATCCGGACGGCTACAACGAATTGCGCAACCGCTGCGCCGCAAAATTCGACGACCAGGCGGTCGAGCCGCACAAGCAGCGGCTGCCGGTGATCTTCTGCAACTTCAAATACACCGCCAATGGCCTGACGGTCGACGCTGGCCCCTGGCTGCCCTGGTGCATGGTCGGCCCCACCAGCGATTCGGTGACGATGCTGCATGAGACCGGCCACGCGTCGGGCCTCGGCCATCTCACCACCAGTTCCCAGGCAGGCGCCAAGCAGAATTTCATGTTCGACGGCGGCGGCGACCGCTCGCTGATGCACAAGGCGCAGTTGCAGAAATTCGCGCAGGCTTACTTCATCAAATAGGGACGCCGCGGGGCAAGCGCATATTGATGCCGCGCTTCCAGCGCCATCGCCCCCCAGATCAGCCCGAGCAGCAGGTAGAAATGCCGCCAGTGGTCGGTGTCGATCACAGTGCCGAGCCCGATATGGCCGATCAGCGTGACATAGGCGCAGAGCAGGTAGGGCTGCCACGGCCGGTCGCGGAACAGGATGCGGAAACCTCCGGCCAGCGTCCAGACGATCAGGATCAGGTAGGAGGCGAAGCCCAGCCAGCCATAGTCGAGGAGCGCCTTCAGCCAGATGTCATGCGTGTCCTCGCCATAGATCAGGCCGAACGCCAGCGGCCCGATGCCGAGCGGATGCTCCATCGCCATTTCGAAACCCAGGAGGTGGCGGGCGAAGCGACCGAGACGTGCCGAATCATAGTCCTGGACGAGCTGCGCGCGGGTGGTGAACAGCTCCGACACGCTGGGAATCTGCAGGATGATCAGCAATGCCAGGATAAGCAGCGCGATGACCGCGGTGGTCATGACGACGATCCGCAGCCGGAACAAACCGTTGCTGGTCTGCAGAAAGAGCCCGGCGACCAGCAGGATCGACGAGATCGCGAACAGGCCCCACGCGCCGCGCGAGAACGAGAAGAAGATGCCGGCGACGATCACCAGCAGCGGCATGGCATAAATCGGCATCTTCGCCACGCTGCCGGTCATCAGCCGGTGCAGCAGCCAGATGCCGGGCAGTGTCAGGAACGGGCCGAACACGTTCGGGTCCTGGAAGGCACCGGCGGCGCGCTCGTATTTGGTAAAGATCTCCGCGCCTGGGAAGGCGCCGAAATAGCCGAGCACGCCGAGGATCGACGTTCCGACGGCGGCGATCACGTAGGACACGAAGATCACCCGGTAAAGCCCTGGCTGTGCTTCGGTGACCGCCGCGAAGAACACCGCGGTGAAGGCCAGGAACAGCGAGACGGCGATATAGAGCGGCGTCGATGCCAGATCGTCCATCTGCGTCATCGAGATCATGCCGCCAATGTTGAAGGTGATCAGCAGCACCAGCAGCGGCGCGACGGTGCGTGAAATGCGCAGGCCGAACAGCGCCCACACCGCGATCAATCCGGCCATATAGATTTCGTACGGCGCCGGCTCGTTGATAACGAAACCGGAGAGCAGGATGCCGAGCGCCACCGCGCCGGCCGAGATGAGCTGGATCAGCTTGGCATTGACCGCACCGGGCGAAGCCGGCTGGACGATCGTGCTCAATAGGCGTTTTCCGTATTGAGCAGCCGGACAGGCGTCAGCACGAGAATCTTCAGATCGAGCCAGAGCGACCAGTTCTCGATGTAAAAGAGGTCGTATTCGGTGCGCATCTTGATCTTCTCGTCGGTGTCCATCTCGCCGCGCCAGCCGTTGATCTGCGCCCAGCCGGTGACGCCCGGCTTGACGCGGTGGCGGGCGAAATAGCCGTCGACGACCTCGGTGTAGAGCAGGTTGTGCGACTGCGCGGCGACGGCATGCGGACGCGGGCCGACTAGCGACAGGCTGCCGAACAGCGCGTTGAAGAACTGCGGTAGCTCGTCGATCGAGGTCTTTCGGATGAAACGTCCGACGCGGGTGACGCGCGGATCGTTCTTGGTCACGGTCTTCTTGGCCGTCGGGTCGGACTGCTCGGCATACATCGAGCGGAACTTGAAGACCTCGACCTCCTCATTGTTGAAGCCGTGGCGCTTCTGCTTGAAGATCACCGGCCCCTTGCTGTCGAGTTTTATGGCGATGGCCGTCGCCAGCATGACCGGCGAGAACACGATGATGCCGATGATCGAGAAGACGATGTCGAACGCCCGCTTGGCGACCGAATCCCAGTCGTTGATCGGCTTGTCGAATATGTCGAGCAGCGGCACCGAGCCGATGAAGGAATAGGAGCGCGGCCGGAACTGCAACTGGTTGTTGTGGGCGGACAAGCGGATGTCGACCGGCAGCACCCACAGCTTCTTCAACAGCGACAGCACCCGGCTTTCGGCGGTGAGCGGCAGCGACACGATCAGCATGTCGATGCGGGCGATGCGCGCGAACTCGATCAGTTCGGCGATGTTGCCGAGTTTCGGGTAGCCGGCGACGATCGGCGGTGAGCGCTTGTCGTCGCGGTCGTCGAAGATGCCGCAGATGCGGATGTCGTTGTAGGGCTGCTGCTCGATCGAGCGGATCAGGCCCTCGGCGGCCTTGCCGCCGCCGACGATCACCGCGCGGCGCTCCATGCGCCCGTTGCGAGCCCAGCGCCGGATCATCCGCGCCATGATCATCCGCACCACCACCAGGAGGCCAAGCCCGGCGACGAACCACAGGCCGAACAGCAAACGTGAAAAATCCTCGGAGATCTTGAACAGGAAACCGGTGGTGGCAACGACCGCGAAGGCGCCGGCCCATACCAGAGCCATGCGGCCGACATAGCGGCTCGGCCGCATCAACGCCGGCACCTGATAGCAGTCGAAGAACTCCAGACCGACGACGGTGGCCAGCGAGACACCGGCGATGATCAGCGGATAATGCCAGTAGAGCGGGGTGGAAAAGCCGACATAATAGGCGAAGATCGTCATGCCGGAGATGAAGAGGATCGCGAACTCGACCAACCGCAGCACGCCGGCGACCATGACCGGCGACATGGTATCGCGCCGGTACTGCGCGGCCACCTGCTGCGCGATCTTGCCGAGTTTCACATTGGCCGGCTTCTTCTCGCCGCCGTCAGCCTTACGTACGGCGTCCGGCGAGAAGCGCTCGGCGGGATCCATCTTTGCCATTGCAATGTCCGCGAGGATTTGCCCGACCTTAGCGGTCCGGACCTAACAATCCCTTGAAGTCGCTCCGACAGTTTGAGCAACCGCAACGCGAATGGCAATGGCGATCATGCACAGGACTTACGCGGCGAGCGTCTCGCGATAGGCTTGTTCTATACGCGCCGCCATCACGTCGGCGCCAAAGCGGGCGCGCAATTCTTCTCCAGAGGGCATCAGCGCGGCGAAGGCTTCGGGCTCAGTCAGCGCCTGCACCATTTTTCCGGCGATCTCGGCCGCGTCGGGAGCGACGAGCGCCGGCGAATCGGGGCCGAATATCTCCGGAATGCCGCCCACCGCCGTCGCCACCATCGGCTTGCCGGCGGCCAGCGCTTCGAGCACGATGTAGGGCATCGCCTCGGCGCGCGACGGCACGACGATGGTCCGCGCCAGCGAAAAAGCCTCGCGGGCCGTCATCGGCGGATGGAAGCGGACGCGCTCCGACAGTCCCAGCCGCGCCACCTGCTCGCGATATTTCGGCAGATCGTCGCCGTCGCCGACCATCTCGGCCGTCACCGTCCGCCCGGTGCGCATCTCGACCTGGGCGAGCGCGTCGATGAAGAGATCGGGGCCTTTCAGGTCGCGCATCATGCCGATGTAGAGGAAATCGGCGGCATTGTCCGCGGCGGCAACCGGGATGAATTCCGGGGCGCGCAAACCGTTATAGACCAGCGTGTTGGGGATCGGCGGCTCGCCGACCTTCTTGCGATAGGCGCGCCTCTCATAGTCCGAGACGAACAGCAGATGGTCGGTGAAACTCCCCATCAGCCGCTCCAGCAGGAAGAACACCTTTCCCGTCGCCGTGTTCTCGTCGTAATGCAGGCTGCCGCCATGCGGTGAGTAGAGGCGGGCTACGCGAGACCTGGAAACCCGCAACAGTGAGCCGAACAGTCGGGCATAGACGCCACCCTTGGCGCCGTGGCCGTGTATGACGTTCGGCTGCAATTCCTTGATGATCGTGAATGTTCTCCACGCCCCGGCGACGTCGCCGGGGCCGATATGCCGCTGTATCGGGGTTCGATGAATGCCGAGTGCCAACTGGTCCATCATCCCGGCGAACAGTTTTTCCTCGAATTCGCCGCCGGTCTTGGAATCGCACACGATGCCGACCTTGTGCCCCGCGGCAACCTGCGCCTCGGTCAGGTCCCGGACATGCCGGAAGATTCCGCCGACCGGTGACCGGAAACAGTGGACGATCCGTAGGGGTGGGGTCACGGGGCCGCGTCGCTCGGTCAGAACAGGCGTTCACGCACATAGACCGTGTCGCCCGGCATCAGCGGATCCGAGGTGATGACGCGTCCGGTCATGACTTTTCCATTGATGTCGCGGGTGATGTCGACGGTACCCTGATTGGCGCGGGGCGTGAAACCGCCTGCCATTGCCACGGCCTTCTGGACGGTGAGGCCGGGAACGTAGGAATATTGGCCGGCGGCGCCCACCTCGCCCATGACGAAGACCGGGCGGTACTGGTCGACCTCCACCGACACGTCGGGGTCGCGGAGGAATCCCTCGCGCAGCTTGGCGGCGAGCGCGCCTTCCAGTTCCTCCACCGAACGCCCGCGCGCCGGCACCGGGCCTACCAGCGGAAAGGCAATGTAGCCAGCGGAGTTGACGCTGTAAGTGTTGGTCAGGCTGTCCTGTTCGAAGACGGTGACGCGGACACGGTCGCCCGCGCCCAGCCGGTACGGCTGGTTCAACACGGCATAAAAGCCCGACGGGGTAGGGCGGTAGCCCGAGCAGCCGCCGATGGCCAGTGCCAGCGCCAACACGGAGATGATGGAGGTCTTCATGGCCACACGAACTACCCTCGGTCAGCGCCTTAACCTTCAGGCGCATTCGGATGTCAGCCGTTATCGAATGGTTAGGGTTAACACGGCGTAAAGGCGGTCCATGAAGACCAAGCCGGGCGGGGCATTTTGCGTATGCGAGGAGCCCCGGACAGGCGGTGGCCAACGCGCCATCCATCCCATATCTTAACGGCTGAGTTACCATACTTCTTTACGGTCGTTTCCTGACGCGGAGTCGGAGTGGACGTATGTCAGCCGTGAATTCGAGCGCCAGGGATGTCGATGTCGACCTCGGTAGGCTTTTTGCCAGCATGGCGAAGGCCTGGAAGCGCATCCTGCTGGTCGCCATCGTGGTCTCGGCCGTGGCGTTCGTGCTCGCCTCGCTCGCCACGCCTTATTACAAGGCGGAGACAAGGTTGCTGATCGAGACCCGCGAATCGGTGTTCACCCGCCCCGACGGGCAGGATGCCGGCAGCGGGCAGATGCTCGATCAGGAGGGTGTACTCAGCCAGGTCGAGGTGATCACCTCGACCGACCTGCTGGCGCAGGTCGCGAAGAAGTTCAACTTCGCCAGCCTGCCGGAGTTCGACGCCGCGGCGGGGCAGTCCATGTTTACGCGGCTACTGGTGCTTGCCGGCCTGAAGAGCGATCCCGGCGAGATCCCGGCCGAAGAGCGGGTGCTGGAAGCTTTTCGCGAGAAGCTGAAGGTCTACCGCGTCGAGAATTCGCGCGTCATCGCGATCGAGTTTTCCTCGGAAGACCCGAAACTCGCCGCCGCCGTCCCGAACGCCATCGCCGATGCCTATCTGCAGTTCAGCCGCGATGCAAAACTTCAGTCCAACACTGCCGCGACCGAGTGGCTGGAGCCGGAAATCCAGGCGCTGACGGCGCGGGTCAAGGAAGCAGAGGCGCGGGTCGCCGCCTATCGCTCGCAGTCCGACCTTCTGATCGGCCAGAACAACTCCGCGCTCGCCACCCAGCAACTCGCCGAACTGTCGACGGAGCTGTCGCGCACGCGCGCCAACCGCGCGGCCGCCGAGGCCAATGCCGAAAGCGTGCGCCTCGCGCTGCGCAACGGCGTGTCGCTCGATTCGTTTCCGGACGTGATCTCGTCCGACCTGATCCAGCGCCTGCGCGAGCGGCAGGTGCAGTTGCGGGCGGATATTGCCGATCTCTCGACCACGCTTCTGGACAACCACCCGCGCATCCGCGCGATGCGGTCGCAGCTTGCGGACCTCGATCGTCAGGTTACCGCCGAAGCGGAGAAGATTCTCCGGGGCTTGTCGAACACCGCCGAGGCCGCCAAGTTGCGCGAAGAGCAACTGGTCGCCGATCTGAACCGGCTCAAGGCCGAATCGTCGCGTGTCGGCGAGAAGGAGGTCGAATTGCGGGCGCTGGAGCGCGAGGCGGCAGCGCAGCGCGAATTGCTCGAATCCTACCTGACCCGCTACCGCGAGGCGGCGTCGCGGCGCGATGGCGATTATCTGCCGGCCGATGCGCGCATCTTCTCGCGCGCCGTTGTACCGGTCGATCCCTATTTCCCGAAGATCGTGCCGATCGTCGGCGCAGCTTTCGCCGCCTCGATCTTGCTGATGGCCATCGGCATCCTGCTGCGCGAGCTGTTTTCCGGGCGCGCCATGCGGCCGGCCGAAGGTGCGTATTTCGAACCCGTCGAACAGATTCACATGCCGGAGCCGGCGCCGGCCGAGATGCCGGCCGCGGAATTGGAGAGCGACGGGGTCGACGAAGGGCCGCGCCATGGCGAGTTGTCGGCGCATGAGGCGGCCGAGATGCTGATCGCCGGCGGCGCCTCCCGCGCACTGTTCGTCTCGCCGGAAGGCGACGAGGCGGCGGCCAGCGCCGTCATGGTGGCGCGCGACGTCGCGGACGCCGGGCTGCGGGTGCTGCTGGTCGACCTGACCGCGATGGGCGCGGCGTCGCGTCCGATGCTGGGCGACGAAGAGCTTTCCGGCATCACCGATCTCCTGGCAGGTGATGCAAAGTTTGTCGACGTCATCCATTCCGACCTTTATTCCGATTGCCATGTGATCCCTGTCGGCACCGCCGACCAGCACAAGGCCATGCGCTCGGTGGACCGGCTGCCGGCGATCATGGATACGCTGTCAGCCGCCTATGACGTGGTCATCGTCGAATGCGGCCCGGCGGGCGCGGAAAGCATCCGCCGGCTGGTCTCGGAAGGCACCGAGGTTCTGGTAAGCGTCATCGACCCGGCTGAAAGCGTGCTCGCCGCTCGTGACGACCTTGCCGCCAAGGGGTACGAGGGACTGACGCTGGTTACGCCGGCGGACTACGCCAATCCGCACGAGCCGGACCGCACGGCCGCTTGACGGTCAATCGTCGTCGGAAACAAGACCGGCGGGTTTCTTGCCGATCGTGCGCCTGCGCAGCGCCTTGGTGACCCGCCAGATTGTCGGGTTGTGCTTGATGTACGCCTTCAACCCGGCGGTCAGCCGCATCGAGCCGGCAAGCAGCCGCCCCTTGACGGTCAGCGGCGCCAGCACGTCGAGATGCTGGATTTCGATGTCGCACCAGAGCCGCTTGTAGAGTTCGTCGCCGACGCTGAAATCGTAGATCGTGAGACCTTGCTCGCAGGCCTCCCGGATGTTCTCAAAGAACAGGAACTCTCCGGGGCTGGCGACCATCATCTCGTCGTCCGCGATGGAGCCGAATTCGCAGATCAGCCGTTGCCCCGAAAGGCTGGACCCGGTGACGGCACGCAGCTTGCCGCCGACTTCCAGCCCATGCAGGGCGAATGGTTTTGGGACGAGCGGCAGCGCGTCGCGAAACAGTTTTCGGAAGAATTTTTGCACCTCCCCCTCAGCGAAAACATTGATAATGCCGGCTTTTCGGAAGCGCGCGGCCTTCATGGCGAAGAAGGCGTCGAGCAGCCGGTCGACCTCTTCGGGCGACCGCGCCTCGATGCGGCGGAAACCGCCGGCGGTCTCGTATTTGCGCGCCTGGGTGCGGTGTTTCTTGCGTTTCCGCTTGCCGCTCGGTCCCGCGACCAGCTTGGAGAAGCCGCCTTCGAGATCGACCGCAAGCGAGATGTTCGGGCTGTTGATGTGCGGAAGGCCGAGCAAGGGGTTGGCGAGGCCGTTACTATCCGGCAGCAGGCGCTCCAGCACGAGTACGTCGATGTCCGGCCGGGCACGGCCAATCGACGCCACGAGCGCATTGATCTCGGTTGGCCTTTCGCCGGACAGCCAGCCGGGCGAAGCGAGCGCGAAATTGCCGTTGGCGTGGGTGCCGCCCATGAAGCGGGCGATGCGGCACGGACCCTTGCGGACCACTTCCAGGGCCAGCGATAAGACGGGCTCGCCCGCTTCTACGATGGTCGCAAAGACACAATCCGGAGCGGCCGTGGCGATCCAGGCGCTGACCCAGGCAAAGGATTGGGCCGGCGCGCAAATGCCCTTGGAAGCAAGCGTTTCGTGTTGCGCCAGCGCGTCGGCTGAAGCGCTGGAAATCCGGATGTCGGCCGCAGGCGCGCTGCTGCGCGTCGCCAAAAGCGAGGCGCCTGGCGGAACCTGTGCCGCCATCACGGCGTCAGCCATCCTTCGATCCTTCGCGCGCAAGCATGGCAAGATTGGCTCCGCGTCGTGGCGCTCCACGACCGCCAGATCCTAGACGGAAAAGGTGAAGGAATGCTCGACGCCGGGATTTCGTTGATCAGGAGCATGCGGGCGGGACATGTTGTCCGACGGCTCAAACGAAGGACAGCGTGAAAACGACCCGCCGTCAGGGTTTCGGCGGCAGCATCATCCATTTGATGATGCCCATGGCGGGCAGGATCCACACCAGCCCGCCGATCAGGAAGAAGGCGAGATGCACCAGAGGTCCGGATTCGGAAAGCTGCGCCACCGCGATCATCGTGGCGACCAGCGCGTAGACGATGACGAGGGCGACCAGCAGGATCGCACCGATGAGTTTTTTGAGACGGATCGGCATGTCGGCTCCTTGTGCTTTCCGATAGGCCGGCAGGCAGCCGGACGCAACAGAAGGCTGATGCCGGACCGCGCACGCGACCGCGTGTCGCGTGAAGCCGGCTTGCATGCCACGGCCCGCTGGTCCACCAATCCAGCGAAAAATCGAGGCCGGATCTTCCGCCGATGACCGCAATTCCTCTTACTGACACCCCCGCCATCGACCGCGCCCGGCTGCTGCGCAACCGCGCTCTTGTGCGTGGCTGGCTCTACGTGGCGCTGGTGGTGATTTTCGCCGTTATCGTGGTCGGCGGCGCCACTAGGCTCACCGAGTCCGGCCTGTCGATCACCGAGTGGAAGCCGATCCACGGCGTCATCCCGCCGCTCAGCGAGGCGGAATGGCAGGATGAGTTCCTGAAGTATCAGCAGATCCCGCAGTTCAAGGAACTGAACGCCGACATGGATCTTGTGGGCTTCAAGCGCATCTTCTGGTGGGAGTGGGCGCACCGGCTGCTGGCGCGCTGGGCCGGTGTGATCTTTTTCGCGCTGCCTTTCGCCTTTTTCTGGGTGACGCGGCGGCTGGAGCGTGGGCTGCCGCCGAAACTCATCGGAATCTTCCTGCTCGGCGGCCTTCAGGGCGTCATCGGCTGGCTGATGGTCGCCTCGGGGCTGACCGGCCGCACGAGCGTCAACCCGGCCTGGCTCGCCGTACACTTGACCGTCGCCTCGATGATCTTCACCGCGACCATGCTGGTGGCGCGCGGGCTGGCGCCGCATTCGGCCCCGCCCGCCGACCGGGCGACGCGGCGTTTTGCCGGCATTCTGGTGCTTTTGGTGCTGTTCCAGATATTTCTTGGCGGACTGGTCGCCGGGCTCGATGCGGGATTGAGCTACAACACCTGGCCGCTGATGGATGGCAGCATCATCCCGGGCGACCTGTTCATCATCGAACCGATCTGCCGCAACCTCGTCGAAAACCCCAAGACCGTGCAGTTTATCCACCGGCTCGGCGCCTATGTCGTGCTTGCCGCGGCGCTGTGGCACATGATCGCCACACGACGGGCGCTGCCCAGGACCACGCATGCCCGCCGGGCATTGGTGCTTTTCCATCTGGTCCTGCTGCAGGCGGCGGTAGGCGTCGCCACGCTGCTGACGCAGGTCAATCTGCACGCCGCGCTGACGCATCAGGGCCTTGCGCTGATCGTGCTCGGCTTCGCCGCAGCCCATTGGCGCGGGACGAAGGGCGCGTATCCGCTGCCGGTGGAAGGCGTCAGAGGCCAAGCCTGACGGATCGTATGGCGCGAGCCACCGAAAGCTCGCGCTCCTCGTCGACCACATTGTTGTCTCCCGCATGCCAGGCGGCGGAGAGGCAGCCATAGGCGAAGGCGTGGTCGAGGATGTGTCGCTCGTCCAGCCCGAGCGTCTTGGCAAAGGTCGTGGCCATGAAGGCGATGCGGTTTTCGTCGAGGCAGAGATCGTCGCGGTCGAGCGGATTGTAGAAGAGATTGGCGGCGTCGAAGCCGGGGTCTCCGAGCACGCCCTTCGGATCGATGGCCAGCCAGCCGCGCGGCGACAGCAAAATGTTGTCGTGGTGCAGGTCGCCATGCAGCGGGCGGACGTCCTTCGGGTCCGATAGAAGGCGTTCGGCCGTCGCGGCAGCCTCGGCGTAGAGGCGGGACTTCTCCACACTTGTCTCCGACGCTACCTCGGCGTTGTCGGTCTTCGCCTTGTCGAACAGCGCGACGAAGCGCTCGCGCAGCGGCTGGAGTTCAGCCGGCGGCGGTTCCCGTGACGGCGCGTGCAGTTTTGCCATGACCTCGGCGGCGATTTCGGTGGCGGCATTGTCGTCGTCCTCGGCGATGTCGGCTGAAAGATGCCGCTCGCCGGCATATTCGATCAGCATCTGCGAGCCCTCGAAGCCGAACAGTTTCACCGCGCCATGTCCGTCGCACCATTTGAGCAGGTGCGCCCCGCGCAATTCGTCCTCAACATCGTCGAAGGGTTTCAGCGCCTTGACGATCGCCGGCGTGCCGTCCTCGCGAAAAACCTTCCAGATGCGGCTGGAAAAGGTTTCGGCGATGAAGACGGGGTCGGAGAGGCGCCAGGAGAGAGGGAAGGAGGCTACATCCAAAGGCGACTCGCCTATGCCCCGATCATCAGATCGAGATTCTGCACCGCGGCACCCGACGCACCCTTGCCGAGATTGTCGTACACGGCGAGCAGCACGGCTTGCGCCTTGGCGTCGTTGGCGAAGACGTAGAGCTTCATCGTGTTGGTGTCGTTGTAGCGCTCCGGATCGATCTCCGGCAGGCGCTCTGTGGCCGCGAAGGGCGCTACCTCGACATCGCCACCGGAAAGGCCGGCATAGTGGTCGGCGATGGCCGCGTGCAGATCGGCGCCCTTCGGCACGCGGTCGAGCGTACCAAGCTGCAGTGGCACCATGGTGATCATGCCTTGCGCGAAATTGCCAACCACCGGCTGCATCAGCGGGTCGCGCGAAAGCCCAGCATATTTCTTGAGTTCCGGCACGTGCTTGTGCTGGAAGGTGAGGCCGTAAGGGAAGAACTCCGGCGCGTCCTCGCCCTGCTTCTCATAGTCCTCGATCATCGTACGACCGCCGCCGGAATAGCCGGAAATGCCGTTCATCGAGACCGCAAGATCGGCGGGTAGCAGGCCAGCCTTGACCAGCGGGCGCAGCGTCGCGATCGGCCCCTGCGGCCAGCAGCCGGGATTGGCGATGCGCTTGCCGGTGGCGATGGCTTTTGCCTGCTCCCTGTCCATCTCGGCGAAACCGTAGGTCCAGCCCTCGGCCACGCGATGCGCGGTCGAGGCGTCGATGACACGCGTGGTGTCGTTCTTAATCAGCGACACGCTTTCTTTTGCCGCGTCGTCGGGCAGGCAGAGGATGGCGACGTCGGCTGCGTTCAGGAATTCGGCGCGGGCGGAAATATCCTTGCGGCGCTCGACCGGGACCGAAATGACTTCAAGGTCGCCGCGTCCGGCCAGCCGCGTCCGGATCTGCAGGCCGGTGGTGCCGTGTTCGCCGTCGATGAAGATTTTCGGTTTCATGCCTGTCGTTCCGTTCGAAATTGCCTGAGAATCCAGGCCTATATGCCGGTTCCGTGATTCAGTCCGGCAGCGCCGTTGCCGTTCATGTCGGCGAGCCTCGCCTTCCGCTCGGCCAGAAGGCCGAGATAGTGCTGCGCCACCGTCGATCCGGCGATGGCCGTAATATCGGCATGGTCGTAGGCCGGCGCAACCTCGACCACGTCGGCGCCGACGATGTCGAGCTGGCCGAGCTGGCGCAGCACCGACAGCATTTTTGCCGAGGACGGTCCGCCCGCCACCGGCGTGCCGGTTCCCGGCGCGAAAGCGGGATCGAGGCAGTCGATGTCGAAGGTGACGTAGACTTTGTGGCCGCCGGTGCGCTCGACGATGGCGTAGGCGATGTCGGAGGCGCGCATCTCCTCGACCTCGTGGCCGTAAAGGATCTTTATGCCGAAATCGTCCGGTGCGTGGGTGCGGATACCGATCTGGATCGAGCGGTCGGGATCGATGATGCCGGCACGCACGGCGCGCGCCACGAACGAGCCGTGGTCGATGCGCCTGTCCTCGTCGAACCAGGTGTCCTGGTGCGCGTCGAACTGCACGAGTGCCATCGGCCCGTGGATGGCGGCATGCGCCTTGAGCAGCGGCCAGGTGACGTAGTGGTCGCCGCCGAGCGTCAGCAGGAACGCGCCGGACTTGAGGATTTTTGCCGCCTCTCGCTCGATGGTCGCCGGCGTCTTCTGGTGGTTGCCGTAGTCGAGGCGGCAGTCGCCATAGTCGATCACCGCCAGATGCTCGAACAGGTCGCGGTGGAAGGGGTATTGCGGGTCGTTGTCCATGATCGCCGAGGCGCGGCGGATCGCCTGCGGCCCGAAACGGGCACCCGGCCGGTTGCTGACGGCGGCGTCGAACGGAATGCCCCAGACCACGGCGTCGGCGTCCTTCAGGTTTTTTGTGTAGTGCCGCCGCATGAAGGAGAGCGCCCCCGCATAGGTCGGGTCGGTTGCGCGGCCGGTGTTGGAGCGGGCGGTGAAGGCGTGATCGATGCCGGATCCCGTCATGCTTTCAAATCTCCCTCGTGTTTCGCGCTGCAAGGTATTGGCGGAATAAGACGGCGGTGCAACCGAAAAATTGCTGCGCCGCATCGGCGATACTGCGCCGGCTGCATTCACCGGCCTGTCACGCCTGCCCGCTATCTGGCCGCAACCGTGTGAACCGGGAGCGAGTCGTATGCGCCGCCCTTTCATCGCCACCCTGGCCTTAGGGCTACTCGCCGCCGCCATGGAGATGCCGGCTTTTGCCCAGGAAGGGCGGGTGCAGCAAATCCTCGACCGCTTCGAGAATGCCAACCGCTGGCGCGACCATGTGATGATCGTCGCGCATCGCGGTGGCTGGAAGGAGAACGGCGTCATCCGCTGGGCCGAGAACTCGCGAGCCGGCGTGCGCCATTCGATCGGGCTCGGCGTCGAGATTGTCGAACTCGACGCCAGGATGTCCGGCGATGGCGAATTTGTCGTGATGCACGACAGCGGGCTGGAGCGCACCACCGACTGCAAGGGCGAGGTGGCGGCCCGCACGCTGGCCGAGCTTAGGACGTGCCATCTGGTGGTCGAGGGCAGCGGCGAGGTCACCGACGAAGTGGTGCCGACGCTGGCCGAGATGCTGACGGTCTCGAAAGGCAACGTGCTGGTCAACATCGACAACAAGCTCGGCCCCGACCATATCGCCGGCATGGTGGCGGTGGCGCGCGGGCTCGGCATGGAAGGCAAGGTCATCCTCAAGGAGAACATCTTTTCGGCCGCGCGGCTGGCGGCGGTGAAGGCGGCCGTGGCGGATGCAGGGCCCGGTTTCCGCTTCATGCCGATCATCGCCGATGACGCTGTCGAGGATCCGTACTTCGTCGAGACGGTGACGCGGGCCTTTGCCGCCGACATGGTGGAGATGGTGACTTGGCGCGGCGAAAGAAGAATGCTGCCCGACGACGGCGGCGCGCTGTTTTCGGCGCGCATGCGCGCGGTGGCGGCGCGCGGCGACTGGCATCTGTGGGTGAATACCTATCCGATCGTCAACCTGCCGAGCGGTTTTACGGGACGCGGGCGCGGTGACGAACTGGCCGTGCAGGCGGGTTTCCCGGAGGAGGTTTTCGGCTTCTGGGCGGGGCAGGGCGCGACCGTCATCCAGACCGACGAGCCGAAGGCGGCGATCGAGTGGCTGGAGCAGAACGGATTTCGCAGGCCGTATGGGCTGACGAACTGAGGCCGTTGCGTGCGATCCGTGCAGTCTGATTGAGGCGCTGTCCCGCCGGCCTGGCAGCTTACGGCGGGCAACTCCTGAGCCTCAAAACCCGCTCGATACCTTGTAGGGCTGGGGCAGCACGTGCGCATTGTTCAGTGCCAGCGCCAGTTCGGTGATATGCAGCGCCCGACGGCCGGAGAAGAACGGCTGCTCGCCGGCTTCGATGGCTATTGCCTGCGCGGCGATGCCCCGGCAAAAATCGATCTGCGAGGGGAAGTTCGGCAAGGTCTCGCGCGTGGCCGCCGGATAGGCGATGCGCCGGCCGGGAGTCGGCTTCCACGGGATGAAGCGGCCGAGCTTTGCCTCCAGCCGGTTGACAACGCGGGTGGACAGCCTGCGCGGCGCGGCGGTTTCCTCGACAAACACCGCCGAGCGGTTATCCCACAGGTCGCGCACGGTGATCGAGCCCTTGTCGCCCAAAATGGTCAGCGAGCGGTCCTTCGGCGCGGCCAGCCCCGAGGTGAGGCGCGCGACGAGGCCGGAACGGAAATTCAGGCAGCCGACGGAAAAGTCCGGCGCCATGGTAATATTTTCGGTGCCCGGTCCCTTGTTGGGGAAGGTCACCGCCGAATACGCCGTCAGGCTGTCGACCGCGCCGAACAGCGACACCAGCCACGACAGCGCATAGCCGGAATGTTCCAGCGTGCAGCCGATCTCGAATTCGTGCAGGCCCGGCCACGGCGCGCCGGAGCGCGAGCGCCAGCTCGGCCACTTGTCGCGGAACACCGGGCCGTCTTCCATCTCGGCATAGACGAGGCGCGGCGTGCCGATGCGGCCCTCGGCCAGTGCCGCCGCCGCCAGGCCGTGGGCCTCGCTCAGCGCATTGGCCGGCGCGGTGGCGACCGTCAGGTTTTTTGCCTCGGCAAGGTCGACGATGCGCGCGGCGTCGGACAAATCCATGGCGAGCGGCTTTTCGCAATAGACGTGCTTTCCCGCCTCGAGCGTTGCGCGCGACACCTCGAAATGGCTCTCCGGCGTCGTTAGATTGACGACGATCTTCACCAGCGGGTCGGCCATGACGGCGGCCAGCGAGTCGTATTTTCGGAGCTTGTGGAAGGCGGCGAACTGGTCCAGCCGCGCCGCCGAACGGTCGAACACGCCGGCGAGCCGCAGGCCGGGATAGTTGCCCAGCGTCGTCATATAATAGTCGGCGACGAAACCCGTCCCGACGATCGCGATGTTCATTGCCGGTCACCGAGCAAGGCTGTTCCCGCTGCCGCTGTAATCCCAAACATTTACGAAAGCATTTTTTTGAGGCTGCGGCGCTGCGTATGCGGGCGGACCTAGCCGGGTACTTTCGACGCCACGCCCAGCCGGGCGGCTTCCTTCCCGCGCCGGTCGGTCCTGGCGTTCATCCACAAAAGCATCGGCTTCTCGACCGTGAAGTAGAGCACGATGCCGCCGATCGCCGACGAGACAAGGATAAGCGCCACGAAAGCGATGCCCTGCCAGCCGTCACCGCCGAGCCCGGCATAAGTCCACAACTTGAGCAACACCGCCAGCCCGATGCCATGCGACAGGTAGATCGAGTAGGACGCATCGCCGATCAACAGCAGCGGCTTGAACGGGCGCACCTTCAGCAGGTTTTCAGCGAACACCGCGCCGGCAACGATCATCGTCGCCGGGAGGCCGAGGCTGACGATGCGCGGCAGCGTCGAACCGGCGCCGAGATAAAGCAGCGCGAAACCGGCAATGACCAGCAGCAGCGACAGGCCGGGCGCGAGCTTCACCCCGCGTTGCCACAGCCAGGCGAGCAGCGCTCCGGCCGCGAATTCCAGGACCAGCGTGTCGGTGTAGAAGGCGGCCGCGCCGCCCTGCGGGACGAACGGACCCATGGCGGCAAGCAGCGCCAGCGAGCTGAGCAGCGAGGCGAGCCGCCAGCGTTTCGGCAAGAACAGGCAGAGCGCGAAGATCACGTAGAAGGCCATCTCGTAGTTAAGCGTCCAGCCGGGGATGAGCAGCGGCACGGCGGCGCCGAGTTTCGGATGCGGCCACGGGATGAACAGCATGGAGGCGACGAAATGCGCCGGGTCGAACACGGCGGTCGACAGCAGATCCGGCTTCGCCACCGCGACCGCCGCCAGGAACAAAGTGAGCGCCCAGTAGAGCGGCACGATGCGGATCACCCGCTTGCGGATGAACTCGCCCGGCGACGGATAGGCCTTCTCGGCCATGATCCACATGATGAAGCCGCTGATGACGAAAAAAATGTCGACGCCGGCCAGCCCGACCAGGAACTGTTCGTCATGGCCGTCCGTGCTCATGCGCGACAGCACGTCGACGGCGTGGAAGGCCACCACCATCATCGCCGCGATGCCGCGCAGATATTGAAGCGATAGGATCATCGCTTATTCCTTTGGTAAACCACGTCGCGTCTGTCCCGGATCGGGACAATCGCTTGTCGACAGGGTATTCAGCAAGAACCACGCCAAACGCCCAGTTTCCGCTTGTGGCCATGAAGGATCATGGACGGGCGTTAAAGACCCGATAATTTTTGCCGCAATGCGCTGATGGCCGCTTCCAGTTGCGGATCGGCGCCGGCCGCATAAGGAAGCGGATTTTCGACCTCGATGTCGGGAGAGACGCCGACGCCCTCCAGCCGTTTGCCGTCAACGAGGATGTCGGCAACCGCCAAGAGGAGAAGACTATCGTCCGACAATATATAAGACTTTCCTGACAATACCGCGCCCGCAGTGGTTTTTCCGACCAACAAGGCGCCCTCCTTCTTCATGGAATAGGCTAATATCTCCATCGCGCTTCTGGTGCCCTCGTCGACAATGCCGACGATCGGCTTGTTCCAAACCACTTTGCCACGGAACGTATCGCCACCCCGCTTCACCAACTCGACGTCGATGCCGTCGCCGAGCAGTTCGTGTACCTTTCCCAAGCGGCCACCCAAGCGACCGCGCAAATCCACGACAAGTCCATCGGCATCTTTCAACCGCCCCTTGCTGATCTCGTGGCGAAGGAGATCTTCTATCTGCGGCGTCGATAGCGACCAAAGACGAATGTAGCCGATCGTCCGGCCGCCATCCTGCATCGTGTGGACACTCGACGAGACAGCCGAGACGAAAGCCTCATTCGGCCAGATTGTGGCGACGGTGACAGGGATGTCGAAGGGCGCTTCGTCTTCGCTTCGCCTGACGGTGACTGGGAGCGTCTTGCCGATCTCTCCCGCGAACGAAGTTATTTCTTCATAAGGTTTGCCATCAACCGCAATAATCTCATCGCCAAACCTTATTCCGGCCTTGGCGGCTGGGCTCCCGTCGTAGACGTCGGTCGCAAAGCGTTTGCCGCCGACGATTTGCGTGATCATCCCGATCCCCGCATAGACAACCGAGCCGTCTGTGGCGAACAGGCGTGTTGGCGGGTCGACAAGCCCATCTTTCGAGGTGTCGAGGATCTCATAATAAACGATCTGGTCGGGTTGGAAGCGGTGCGTGTGCGATGCTCCAAGCCCCGCGAGCGCTTCGTCGATCGCCGCCGAGCTCAGACTCGGGGTTTCGAGCGTTGGGGATGAGACCGGTCGATAAAAGTTCTTGTCTACGATTTCCTTGATCGCCCGCCCAACGGCCACAGGATTTTTCACGACCGGATCGCAAAGGGCAGGAGACAACCAGAGCGCCAAGGTGAGCACCCCGGCAAAGAGTCCTGAAAGAAACCGCATCAAACCTCCCGACGCTTGCGATTACATAGGTCGAGGAGGAGCGCTCGTCCGTCAATATGGAGCGCACAGCAAAAAGGGCCGCCGATGAGGGCGACCCTTTCAACTTTTCGACAGCCGGAGCGGAGAGCCCCGGCGAAAGATCAGCGCTTCGAGAACTGGAAGCTGCGGCGGGCCTTTGCCTTGCCGTACTTCTTGCGCTCGACGGTGCGGCTGTCGCGGGTCAGGAAGCCGCCCTTCTTGAGCACGCCGCGCAGGCCGGGCTCGTAATAGGTCAGCGCCTTGGAGATGCCGTGGCGCACGGCGCCGGCCTGGCCGGAGAGGCCGCCGCCGGTGACGGTGGCGACGACGTCGAACTGGCCGCCGCGGTTGGTGGCGACGATCGGCTGCTGCAGGATCATCTGCAGCACGGGACGCGCGAAATAGGCCGCGAATTCCTTGTCGTTGACGATGATCTTGCCGGAGCCCGGCTTGACCCAGACGCGGGCGATGGCGTCCTTGCGCTTGCCGGTGGCATAGGCGCGGCCCTGCTTGTCCAGCTTCTGGACATAGGCGGGGGCGGAGGGCTGCGCTGTGGCGGCAACCGTGCCGAGGTCTGCGAGCGAGTTGAGCTCAGCCATGATCAGGAAACCTTCTTGTTCTTGCTGTTCAGCGCACCGACGTCAAGGGTGACGGGCTGCTGTGCTGCGTGCGGATGCTCGGCGCCGCTATAGACGCGGAGGTTCTTCATCTGCTGGCGGCCGAGCGGTCCGCGCGGGATCATGCGCTCGATCGCCTTTTCCAGGACGCGCTCGGGGAAGCGGCCTTCCAGAAGCTGGCGCGCGGTGCGCTCCTTGACGCCGCCGGGGTGGCCGGTGTGCCAGTAATAGACCTTGTCGGTGAACTTCTTGCCGGTCAGGACGACCTTGTCGGCGTTGACGATGATGACGTTGTCGCCGTCATCGACATGGGGGGTGAAAGTGGGCTTGTGCTTGCCGCGCAGGCGGTTGGCGACGATAGAGGCGAGGCGGCCGACGACGAGACCTTCGGCGTCGATCAGCACCCACTTCTTCACCACTTCCGCGGGCTTCTGCGAAAAGGTTTTCATGGAGGCTCTTTCTTTCGGACCTTCGTAAAAAGGCGTTTCTTGTTGCTTAATTTGGTGAGCCGGCTGGGCCGGCCGCCAAAAATAAAACGGCGGCCGGAGGGCCGCTGCTTTCGATGCGGTCTATAGGCGAGGAGATTTGCCGCGTCAAGCGGCGGAGATTTGTCGTCATGTGAAAATATAAAGGAAAATCAAATAGATAGTAATGAGGTACTATTTTACCGTATCGGGTGATGATTTGCTGTCGTCCTGAACGCCTCCTTCGCCGCCGTCGATGACTTCCGCCACCTCGACGAGAGCCACTTCATCGGCCGTCTCCACCGCGACGATCTCTTCGACGATTTCGACGGGTTTCGGATCGCTGGAGACCAGCCATTCGGCGAAGCTGAACTGCGACCACCCTCCTGGCAGGTCGGGCGCTTTGAGCGGGCGCAGCGGCGCAACTGGTTTTGCGGGGCGCACCGGGCTGACGGCGCGCACGACGTTGACCGGCCTCAGCGGCCTGCCGGAGCCGCGTAGCGGCGCGGAAGGGTTCCATGCAACTGGGCGGCCATCGACGTCGAACACATGCGAGGCGACGACAGGGCCGATCCAGCGGCCGGAGCGCGCCGACCAGGCGTGGCCGTTGGTAACGAAGGCGACGTAACCCATGTCGGTGTCGAACAGGAATTTTTGCGGCTGCATCCAGCCGACCAGTTCGCAGTTTTGGGAAAAGAGGGGTGTGAGCATGGGATGTTCGGTCGCGGTGTCGGTCGCCCGGTTTTAACGGATGCCGGTGGGGCTGTTCAATGGATTGCGTCGAGATGCCCGGTTTCTGCCTCGGCGTAGCGGTGAAGAATGCAGTGGCGAACCGCGAATACGAAATCTGGAATTGTCCCGCGCAGGCAACGGCTTGAAGAATTCGACACGCGCATCCAATTTTGCGCTATGAGCTTGCGGCTCTGCGGCCGGCGCATCGTCGGGATCGCCGCGCGACGGGAACAGGAAAATGCCTTCGACCGAAATCCTCATCGCCTTCCTGGCGACCACGGCAATCTTCGCCTTTATTCCCGGCCCGGCGATGCTTTATGCGGCGGCGCGCACGCTGGCGGGCGGGCGCTGGTCGGGTCTTATGGCGTCACTCGGCATCCATATCGGCGGCTACGCGCATGTCTTCGCGGCGGCGGCTGGCCTGTCCGTGCTCTTCCATGCCGTGCCGACGCTCTACATGGCGGTCAAGCTGGCGGGCGCGGTCTATCTGATCTGGCTGGGCATCTCGCTGTTCCGCGCCAAGGTGCAGGGCGAGGCCGACATGCCGGGCGCCGCGCCGAAATCAGCCCGCCGCGCCTTCCTTCAGAGCGTGACCGTCGAGGTGCTCAATCCGAAGACCGCGATCTTCTTCATGGCGTTCCTGCCGCAGTTCATCGACGCTTCGGGCGCACCGGTATGGATCCAGTTCGTGGTGCTCGGCACCATTGTCAACCTGATGTTCTCCTTCGCCGACATCGTCAGCGTCCTGCTGGCCAGCGCCGTGATGGCGAAGATGCGGCAATCCAGCCGCGCGCAAAAACTGATGCAGCGGGCCGGCGGCGCGATTCTGGTCGGACTAGGCACCCATCTGGCCTTGCAACGGAGCTGACAGTCAGCGCTTCGGCGGAATGGAGTAGGTTCCGGTGGCGTGGGCGACGGTCTCGCCGTCGGCGACGATGTCGATGTCGAAAACCATCAGGCTTTTGCCCAGCTTGAGGATGCGGCAATGGCCGTCGATTTGTCCGGCCGGCGCCTTGCGCATGAAATTTATGTTCAGGTTCGTGGTCACCGACAGCGCGTCCGGCCCGGCGTGGGAGAGCACGCAGACATAACCGCCTATGTCGGCCAGCGTGAACAGAGATGGCCCGGAAACCGTATTGCCGGGGCGCAGATGCCGCGCGTCGGCGTTCAGCCTGACCGTGCAGCCGCCCGGGAAAACCTCGACCGCCTCGTAGAAGCGAAGCCCTTCGTTGAGCTGCGGATAGACTTTTACGAGCAGATCGTTGATTTCGGCGGCTGTCATCACCGGGGTGAGCGCTGTCTGTGCCGGCATGTCGCCTCCATTGGTGGGCCATGGGTTCGCTGCGGGTAGGCAAGGCTGACAGCGAAGGGCGCCAGAAAATACTGGACGGCCCTGTCAATCAATGCGTCGGGTCGCTATTTTCGCATGGGACAGGAGCCAGCCACGGAGACCGACATGGCCGAGATCGTCGCGATCAGACAGACCGGCGCCGAGGGGCCGGTAACGGCGGAGTTCGACGCCGGGGTGCTCCGGGTCACGCTCGCCAATCCGCCCGCCAACCCGCTGTCGCTTGCGACCATGGCGGCACTTCAGGCACAGATCGACCGCGCCCGCGACGATGCTTTCGTCCGCGTCGTGGTGATCGCTGCTGCCGGAAAGGTGTTTTCGGCCGGACATGACCTCAAGGAACTGACGGCGCACCGGGCCGATGCCGACCGGGGCAGGGCGTTCTTCGAGCAGACGATGACCGCTTGCGCCACGCTGATGCAGTCGATCGTGCGCTGCCCCAAGCCGGTGATCGCCGAAGTGGACGGCATCGCAACGGCGGCGGGCTGCCAGTTGGTCGCCTCCTGCGACCTGGCGATTGTCAGCGACCAGGCGAAATTCGCCACGCCGGGCGTGAACATTGGCCTGTTCTGCTCGACGCCGATGGTGGCGCTGTCGCGCAACGTATCGCGAAAACATGCGATGGAGATGCTGTTGACCGGCGAGACCATCGATGCGGCGACGGCGCGCGAGTTCGGGCTGGTGAACCGCGTCGTGCCGCGCGAATACCTGACTCAGGTCGTGAGCAAATACGCGCAAACCATTGTTTCCAAATCACCCCTGACGTTGAAGATCGGCAAGGAAGCATTCTACGCGCAGGCCGAGATGGGACTGGCGGAAGCCTATGACCACACGACGCGTGTGATGGTGGAGAACATGCTGGCCCGCGACGCCGAGGAAGGCATTAGCGCCTTCATCGGCAAGCGCGACCCGAAATGGACGGGGGAGTGAACTTTCCGGCACGTCCCGGCGTACCAGCCTGATTGCCGCCGCTACTTCAATGCACACAGCGCGGCGCAATCCTCGCCGCTCATGGCGTTCATGAACGCGTTGATCGGCTCGACGGTTTCGGGCGGCGTGTTGAGCATGCTCTGCATGGCGGTCTGCGAAAAATTCTTGCGGTCGGCGGGTGGCAGGATGGCTGCGAAATAGGGCGCGGCCTCGGCGAGCGCGCCGGCCAGGATGATCTTGTTCTCCTTGCTGTAGCGTGGATTGTCCAGCAGCGCGATGACGCCGGAAAACATCTGGCTGAGCCCGAGCCGCATCTTGGCCAGCCCCGCCTTGCGGTCCTCCGGCACGGCCGGCGTAGTGTTGACGTAGTCGGTGAGCGCTTCGGAAATCGCGCCGCCGCCGACCACCATCTCCTCGGCCAGCCGCGTCAGTTCGTCCTGATAGGTGAATTCGTTGTCGGCGGTGGACGCCGTTCCGCTTGTGCCCGTGAAGCCGAGATAGACTTTCGAGAGGTTGAAATAGCCGCTGAACATCCACAGCAGCGGCTCGACGTCGGCCGCCTTGTAGGGATGTTCGCCCAAAAGTTTCGAGCGGTCGAACAGCGCATCGAAGGCCGGCTTCGCCTGCGCGTCGGTGAGCCTGGGAGGCGAGGCTTTCGCAGCGTCGTCCTTGAGCAGCGTCTCGAATCGGCCGAGCGCCTCGGTCATCGACGCCTGCGCGCCTTGGGCAAGGCCGGCAGAGGCCGGCGGAGATGACATGGCGACGAAAAACGCAAGCGGCAACGCGTATTGCAACAGTTTCCTGTGCATGTAGTTTCTCCCGGAATGCGGTGCCGGCGCGATGTGACCGCATTCGGCGGATAATTGCAACCGGCGTCGCCATTGGCATTTCGGTGGGCATCGGCCGGGAGGACAAGCTCATGGAACCACGCATTTCGATCGTCACGCTGGGCGTCGACGATCTCGAACGCGCCGTGCGTTTCTACCAGTCGATGGGTCTGAAACGGAACGAGAGGGTCACCGACGGCGTCGCCTTCTTCCAGATGGGCGGTTTGATCCTCGCACTATGGACGCGAAAAGACCTTGCCGTCGATGCCGGCATGGACGGCCTGCCGCCGTCGAATGTCGGCAGCGCCCGCCCGGCCTCGGCGCTTGCCTACAACACCCGCTCCGACGAGGAGGTGAACGCAGTGATCGACGCTGCCGCGGCGGCCGGCGGCACGGTGCTCAAGCCGGCGCAGAAGGCCTTCTGGGGCGGCTGGTACGGTTATTTCGCCGATACGGAGGGCAATGTTTGGGAAGTCGCCCACAATCCCGACTTCCCGATCGACGCGGAAGGTCGTATTTCGTTGCCCGCATGAACCACGATTCCTATTCCAACGACTACATCGCGGAAATCCTGAACACGGTGAAGAGCGTCGCCATCGTCGGCGCTTCGGCCAATGACGTGCGGCCGAGTTTCTTCGTCACCAAATACCTGATCGACAAGGGTTTTACGGTGTTTCCGATCAACCCGGGCCAAGCCGGCAAGGAAATTCTTGGCCGCATGACCTATGCGAAGCTGACGGATGTGCCGGAAGCGATCGACATGGTCGACATTTTTCGCGCCTCCGCCGCCGTGCCGCCCATCGTCGACGAGGCGCTGGCGCTCAACCCGCTGCCGAAAGTCATCTGGATGCAATTGACCGTGCGTCACGACGAGGCGGCGGCGAAGGCTGAAGCCGCGGGCATCAAGGTCGTGATGAACCGTTGCCCGAAGATCGAATATGGCCGGCTTTCCGGCGAGATCGGCTGGAACGGCGTAAACAGCCGCGTGCTCTCATCGAAGAAGCCGATCATGCGCCAGGGTTTTCAGAGTTTTGGCGTGCGCCAGAAATAGGTAAGCCGCAAGAGATTTGCCGGGAAGCGTGAGAAATTGGCTGGCTTAACGGCTATCCATTGACGTCAGCGGAATTTTCTTCTTTGCATTCGCCCCGACGGGTCGACCAAGATAGTTCGGTTTTTCACGAAAGCATCATCTGGAGGAAACATGTCCCAGCGCACACCCGGGTTCAACACGCTCGCCGTCCATGCCGGCGCAAAACCCGATCCGGCGACCGGCGCGCGCGCCACGCCGATCTACCAGACCACCTCCTTCGTGTTCGACGACGCCGACCACGCCGCCTCTCTGTTCGGCCTGAAGGCGTTCGGCAACATCTACACCCGCATCATGAACCCGACCCAGGCGGTTCTGGAGGAGCGCGTCGCAGCCCTGGAGGGTGGCACCGCGGCGCTGGCGGTAGCGTCGGGTCATGCCGCGCAGATGCTGGTGTTCCACACCATCATGCGCCCGGGCGACAATTTCGTTGCGGCGCGCCGGCTCTATGGCGGCTCGATCAACCAGTTCGGCCACGCCTTCAAGAATTTCGGCTGGGAGGTGCGCTGGGCCGATCCGCGCGACGTGCCAAGTTTTGAAAAAGAGATTGACGGCAAGACGCGCGCGATCTTCGTCGAAAGCCTGGCCAACCCGAATGGCGAGTTCGTCGACCTGGAAGCCATCGGCAACATCGCGCGCAAGCACGGCATACCGCTGATCGTCGACAACACGCTGGCGACGCCCTATCTCGTTCGGCCCATCGAGCACGGCGCCGACATCGTCGTGCATTCGCTGACCAAATTCATCGGCGGCCATGGCAATTCGATCGGCGGCGTGCTGGTCGACGGCGGCACCTTCGACTGGTCGAAGTCGGGCAACTATCCGATGCTGTCCGAGCCCCGCCCCGAATATGGCGGCATGGTGCTGCACGAAACCTTCGGCAATTTTGCCTTCGCGATTGCGGCGCGTGTGCTCGGGCTGCGCGACATGGGGCCGGCGATCTCGCCCTTCAACGCCTTCCTGATCCTCACCGGCCTGGAGACGCTGCCGCTCCGCATGCAGCGCCACTGCGACAACGCGCAAAAGGTCGCCGAACATCTGTCGAAACACGCCAAGGTGGCATGGGTCTCCTATCCTGGCCTGCCGAACGACCCGAACGCGGCGCTGGCGACGAAATACTCGCCGAGCGGCGCCGGCGCAGTCTTCACCTTCGGCCTGAAGGGCGGCTACGAGTCCGGCGTGAAATTCGTCGAGGCACTGGAGCTTTTCTCGCATCTGGCCAATGTCGGCGACACCAAGTCTTTGGTGATCCACCCGGCCTCGACCACGCACCGCCAGCTTTCGGACGAGCAGAAGGTCGCCGCCGGCGCCGGGCCGGACACGGTGCGGCTGTCTGTCGGCATCGAGGACGTAGCCGACATCCTCGCCGACCTCGACCAGGCGCTGGCAAAAGCCTGAAATTCATGGCGGCCGGGGCGGGATTCCGCTCTGGCCACGCATGCCGCCTGTTGTCCGACATCGTCTAATCCTGCGTGGCAGGCGATCCGGGGCGATCGCCGGGACGGTGTTGCGGTCGCGGGCGCCAGCACCGATAGTGCTCGTCCGGTCGCCAGCGAGGTCAGCGTATGTCAGCAAGGTTTCGTTCCATCTCGTTAAACAGCGTGCAGCCCGAAGACGGTGGGCCAGCGCCCGACCGTGTCATCTCAGGTGATCCGCAGTTCCGCTCGTGGAATATCGACGAGCAGCCGAACGGGCTCTATGCTGGCATCTGGGAAGCGACGCCGGGAAAATGGCGGATTGATTACGACGAATGGGAGTTCTGCCACATCCTGTCCGGCGTCTCGATCATCGCCGAGGAGGGTGGCGCGGCCCGTACCGTGACAGCCGGCGACAGTTTTGTCCTGCAGCCGGGCTTCAAGGGCACGTGGGAGGTGGTCGAGACCACGCGAAAGGAATATGTGATCCGGCTCTGACCGCCTCCTGGCCACTGTCCGGCTGGCGACGATCGGTCCCCGCGCCTAGGCTCGTTTGATCGCCAGCAGGTGCAGCCAGTCGGCCGGAAGATTGTAGTAGCCGCTGCCGGCTTCCACTGCCATGTCGATGGATGCCCAGCCCTCGGGCCGAAGCGCCGCGCGCAGAAAATCGGCATCCGGATAGTTGTAGTAGCGCCCGAACCTGTCGCGGCCCTCGGCGGCGCCGGTCTTGAAGCTTGCATAGAAGGTCCCACCGGGCTTCAGTGCCGCATGGATGCGGCCGATTATGGCGGCAAGCTCGGCCCGCGGGACATGCAGCAGACAGGCATTGGCCCAGATGCCGTCGAACGCTTCCACTTCGACGGTCTCGTCGAAGAGCAGCACCTTGACCGGCCGGCCCAGCCGTCTCTCCGCTGCCTGCGCAATCTCGGGCGTGCCGTCGGTGGGCGTGACGTCAAAGCCGGCTGCAAGCATCGCCTCGCTGTCTTGTCCTGCACCGCAGCCGAGTTCGAGCACCGAGCCACGCGCCGGCAGCGTCGCCATGAATCTCTGTAGGTGTCGATGCTCAGCCCCCGTGCCGCGCGTCGTGTAGGCTTCTGCCTCCCGCGCATAGAAGGCGATGGTGTCGTCGTCCCTGGCTTTCGTGCGCATTCCTGGAAGCACGCGATCGATGTCGCTTTCGGAAAAGCCATAGCGCGCCATCAGGTCGCGATGCCACCGGCTGCCGAGAATGTCACCGAGGCAGGCGTCGATCGCTTCCCGTAGTGCGGCATCGGTTTTGCGGAGTGCGAAGGCGCCGAACGCCGGCTGCTTCTCGGGCGATGGGACATCGACGACCGCCAGAGGCGCTTCGGGTATTCGCGCCAGATAGCCGCGATGCGCCATGGCGACACTGGCATAGGCATGCAAATGGCCTGCGGCCACCGCTTCGGCGGCTTCGGATTGGGTAGAAAATAACCGGATCCGCTCGGGAGGAACGCCATTTTCCGCAGCGGTGCGACCCTGCACCTGATCGGTGATGACGCCGAGCAGCGCACCACTGTCCACCGCGATCGAGCGATAGCCGGCGAGGCCGCGAGGATTGCCTTCGGCGGTCAGCAGGCCATCGGCCAATGCCCAGATCGGTCGGCTGAAGTCGACCAGCTTCTTGCGCTCATCCGAGACGAACAGGCCGGTGGTCATCGTCCAGCGCCCCTCCGCCAGCCCGGGCAAAAGCTCGGCGAATTCGGTCTCCACCGGTTGGAAGTCCAAGCCAAGCCGCTCGCACACGGCGCGAGCAAGCTCGACGTCGCAGCCGGAGATAGCGCCGGAGGATTCCGTGAAGCAGAAGGGCGGTTCTTCGAGGAAGGCGAAGATCATTTCAAAGCCTTGCTGCAGGCTGCGCCGCCTGCCGATCGAACTGAACGGCGAGCCTTTCCAGCCCGTGGAAATGGTAGATGTCCCGGTAGGCCGGCTCTTCCGCCAGCCGCAAGTCTGGCAGCCGGTCGAACAGCGTCTTCAGCGAGACCTGCAGTTCGAGCCGCGCCAGCGGTGCGCCGATGCAGAAATGGATGCCCGCTCCGAAGGAGACGTTTTTCTGGTCCGGGCGGCCGGGCCGGAATTCGTCCGGAGCGGAGAAGGCGAGGGGATCGCGGTTCGCGGCGCCGAGCAGCAGGCCGATCTGGCCGCCGGCCCTCACCGTCACGCCGTCCGCGAATTCGATGTTCTCATAGGCATAGCGGGTGAACATGTGGAGCGGCGCGTCGAAGCGCAGGCATTCCTCGACCGTCGTGGCTGTCGCCTCGGGCGTTGCAAAGAAACGACGAGGATCGCCGCCCTGCGCCAGGATCGTGCGGACGGCGTTGCCGGTCTGGTGCACGGTCGCCTCGTGGCCGGCATTGAGCAGCAGGATCGCCGAGGAGACCAATTCGTCCTCTGTCAGCTTCTGGCCGTCCTCATGGGCGGCGGTCAGCAGGCTGAGCAGGTCGTCGCCAGGGTGCTTTCGCTTCCCGGTGGCGTGGTGGCGGATGAAATCGGCGAAGGCACGCGCCGAAGCGTTGGCGCGTTCGGCCTCAGTGCGGTCGGGCTTGTGCATGTACATGCGCACCATGTGATTGGACCAGGCAACGAGCTGCAGCCCGCTCTCGGCCGGCAGGCCCATCATCTCGGCGATGACGGCGGCGGGGAGCGGCGTCGCGAAGTCGCGGATCAGCTCGGCACGGCCCCTGTCCTCAAAGCCGTCGATCAGTCGGTGTGCCAGCGCTTCGATCTTCGGTCTGAGCCTCTCGACCTGCCGGGATACGAAGGCGCGGTTGACCAGCGTGCGAAGCCGGGTATGCGCCGGCGGCTCCAGCTCGAGCAGCGATCCGGCCTCGACCGAGTCGAAATCGGCGAGATGGCCGCGCTCCCCGGTCGCCCCCACGGCGGCGCGGTAGCCGCCGGGCCGCTCCCGCCCGAAGCGCTTGTCGCGGAACAGGCGGTTGACGTCGTCATAGCCGGAAAGGCACCAGAAGCCGAAATTTTCCCAGAAAACGCAGCGCGCATTGGCATGCATCCAGCGATAGGCAACGTAGGGGTCTTGCACGAAGACCGGCTCGTGCGGATCGAGCCGCATATGGCGGGTGGCGAGGTCGAAGGCGAGGTGGGGAGGCTTCGCGGGTTCCATTGGTCGTTGTCTATCCCGATCCGCGAAGGTGGGAAAGCGTCGGAGATGGCGGACTTGCAGTGCCACGCAGGCAAGCGCTATCTCCAATCAGCATGGAGAAAAGCATGAACATCATCGTCGTCGGCGGCGGCATTGCCGGCCTTTCCACCGCTTGGTCGCTGGTCAAGGCGGAGCATAGCGTCACCCTCGTCGAGCAGGGACCGATCCCCAATCCACTTGCCGCCTCGGGCGACCATCATCGCATCATCCGTCGCGCCTACGGCAAGGCGACGGGATACGGCCGGCTGATCACCGAGGCGTATGAGGCCTGGGACGAGATGTGGACCGATCTCGGCGAAAACCACCTCGATCCACGGGGTTTTCTGTGCATTTCCCGCGAGGAAGGCGACGAAGCAGAGATCTACCGCGAGGGGCTGGAGGCGGGCGGGTATCCTTTCCAGCTTTTCCAACCGGAACAGGCGGTGGAAATATGGCCGTTCCTTGAGGCGGGAACATTCCGCTACGCCTATTTTTCGACGGAAGGCGGCGCGCTGCATTGCCGGAAAATCGCGGCCGGCCTGGCGAAATGGCTGCGCGCCAACGGCGCCAACGTTTACGAGAACAGCAAGGTCGTTTCGGTCGGGGACGAGCGCGGCTCGGTCGGCCTGGAGGATGGCAGCGAGATCGCCGGCGATCGTGTGGTGGTAACGGCGGGTGCCTGGGTGCTGAAACTGTTCCCGGAACTAGGCGGCACGCTGAAGACCTATCGGACGGCGCTGGCCTATGTGGAACCGCCGGCCGACCTGCGGGCGGCGTGGGAAGCCGCGCCGGTGATCCTCGACGTAGGCGGCAAGACCGACGGCTACATGATTCCGCCCTCCGGCGGCGCCGGCATGAAGTTCGGTTCGGGCCTGCACAAGGTGCCGACCAGCGATGCCGATTGGAACCGCGATCCGGTGGCAGGTGAGGGCGAGGCGATCCGCAACCTGTTCTCGCCGCCCATCGCCCGCATCGAGGAATACAGGGTGACCGAGGTGGTGACCTGCGCCTACACTTTCACCAAAGATGAGCGATTTTTCGCGACCGAAAAAGGCAAGGCGCTGGTCGTCTCTGCTTGCTCCGGCCACGGCTACAAGTTCGGCGCGGCGGTCGGACGCCGTGTCGCCGCGGCGATTGGCGACGATGATGTGGATGGACTGAAGCGCTGGTTGCGGGCCGAGGTCTAGGTGCTTGCCGCCCGTCGGCAATCACCCACAATGTCTGCGGATTTTCACGCGCTTCCAGCCGGTTGTGCCTTCGCTCACCAGCACCTGCCGAGCAACGGTCCGGTAGGTCGCCGGCACGTCGACGACGCGGCGCTGCTCAGGCTGGATCATCACCTGCTCGACCTCGTAGTCGTAGACGGCCGGAATGATGACGCGGCGCTGGTATTCCGGCTGCACGACGACGGTTTCCGCCACCTGCTCGTAGCGTGCCTTGCGCTTGATCTTGCACAGAACCTTGCGGCCATTGATCCAGCGCCATTCCCACGAATGGCCGCCATCGGCAACCTTCACCGTGCGATAGCGCGTCTGCACCACCGCCGGCACCACTTCATAACTTATCTGCTCGGGCCGCATGAGCACGGCGCGCTTGCGCGTGCCGTAGATCGCCGGCGTGGTCTCGACATACTGGCTCGCCGGATTTACCTGCACGTTCTCATAGACGGTGTCGTATACCGGAGCCGTTCGGTATTGTTCGTAGCATTCGACAGCCTTGCCGCCGGCGAAAGAGTCTGAAACGGCGGCCAACATCATCGAACCCGCGACCGCTGCGCAAAAAACCGGCTTGAAAGCCATCACCCACCCCTGACACGCCATACCGCAACCGATTGTTACATTAGAGAAGGCTGCGTCGCGGGAAAGTGGAATTTTAAGGTTTCGTTAACGGGCAGGGTTACTTTTTCGCGTTCGATGGTCGGCCTTGCGCAAGGCGGAGGCGGCATCCTATTTACGGAACAACGAAACAACGCACGATTCCGCCTGGGAAGGCCGATTCGGCCAGATAACGGACGCCCGATGAAGAACCCCGTCGAAACCTACATGAATCTCGTCCCCATGGTGGTCGAGCAGACCAACCGCGGCGAGCGCGCCTATGACATCTTCTCGCGGCTGCTCAAGGAACGCATCATCTTCATCACCGGTCCGGTCGAGGACGGCATGGCGACGCTGGTCTGCGCGCAGCTGCTGTTCCTGGAAGCCGAGAACCCGAAGAAGGAGATCAACCTCTACATCAACTCGCCTGGCGGCGTGGTGACCTCCGGCATGGCGATCTACGACACCATGCAGTTCATCAAGCCGGCGGTGTCGACGCTGTGCATCGGCCAAGCGGCCTCGATGGGCTCGCTGCTCTTGACCGCTGGCGCTAAGGACATGCGCTTCGCAACGCCGAACGCCCGCATCATGGTGCACCAGCCTTCAGGTGGCTTCCAGGGCCAGGCCTCCGACATCGAGCGCCACGCCCAGGACATCATCAAGCTGAAGCGTCGCCTCAACGAGGTGTATGTCAAGCACACCGGCAAGCCTTATGAGGAAATCGAGAAGACGCTCGACCGCGATCACTTCATGACCGCCGACGAGGCCAGGGATTTCGGCCTGATCGACAAGGTCATTTCCAGCCGCGAAGCGGCAGAGGCGCTCCAGCAGGGATAATGTCGACAAATCCGACGCTTGCGGCCAATGACACTTTTTTGACGCGAGCTGCGGCAATTCGGACACATTTTGCTGTTCCCTCGACGGGAGGCGCGACCTACGTTAAGCCTATGTTGAGTTTCGACGGCTTAGCTTCGCATGGGATTAGCGGGACGGCAGCCGCGCCTTCTGGGATGAGTTTCTTGCGGAAGCCGCGTATGCGCCAAACCGCTGGCGTTGGGGCGTTTCCGCGGCTAATACTCGATGCTGACGCTTGGCTGCTTCGCCGGCGAGGCGGCACTAAAAGGACTTGGATATTATGAGCAAGGTCAGTTCCGGCGGCGGCGACTCCAAGAACACGCTGTACTGCTCGTTCTGCGGCAAAAGCCAGCACGAGGTGCGCAAGCTGATCGCCGGCCCGACGGTCTTCATATGCGACGAATGCGTCGAACTCTGCATGGACATCATCCGCGAGGAGAACAAGACCTCGATGGTGAAGTCGCGCGAGGGCGTGCCTACACCGCAGGAGATATTGAAGGTTCTTGACGATTATGTGATCGGCCAGCCCTACGCTAAGCGCGTGCTGTCGGTCGCCGTCCACAACCACTACAAGCGGCTGGCGCATGCCACCAAGAACAATGACGTCGAATTGGCGAAGTCGAACATCCTTCTGATCGGCCCGACCGGCTGCGGCAAGACGCTGCTCGCCCAGACGCTGGCCCGCATCATCGACGTGCCCTTCACCATGGCCGATGCCACGACGCTGACCGAAGCTGGCTATGTCGGCGAGGATGTCGAGAACATCATCCTCAAGCTGCTGCAGTCGGCCGACTACAATGTCGAGCGGGCGCAGCGCGGCATTGTCTACATCGACGAGATCGACAAGATTTCGCGCAAGTCCGACAACCCGTCGATCACCCGCGACGTGTCGGGCGAGGGCGTGCAGCAGGCGCTGCTGAAGATCATGGAAGGCACAGTCGCTTCGGTTCCTCCCCAGGGTGGCAGGAAGCATCCGCAGCAGGAGTTCCTGCAAGTCGACACCGCCAACATCCTGTTCATCTGCGGCGGCGCCTTTGCAGGCCTCGACAAGATCATCTCGGATCGCGGCCGGAAAACCTCGATCGGCTTCAGCGCAACGGTCGCTTCGCCGGAAGACCGGCGCACGGGCGCGGTGTTCCGCCTGGTCGAGCCGGAAGACCTGCTGAAATTCGGCCTGATCCCGGAATTCGTCGGCCGCCTGCCGGTGCTGGCAACGCTCGAAGACCTGGACGAGCCTGCGCTCATCCAGATCCTGACCGAGCCGAAGAATGCACTGGTCAAGCAGTACCAGCGGCTGTTCGAGATGGAGAATGTCGAACTGACGTTCCACGAGAACGCACTGTCGGCAATCGCGAAGCGCGCCATCGAGCGCAAGACCGGTGCGCGCGGTCTGCGTTCCATCATGGAAGCGATCCTGCTCGACACGATGTTCGAGCTTCCGGCGCTGGAAGGCGTGCAGGAAGTGGTGATTTCGGAAGAAGTGGTGACCGGCAGCGCCCGGCCGCTCTACATCTATTCCGAGCAGAAGGAAAAGAAGGGCGCCACCGCCTGACGGACTGGAGCTTTCCGAATTTTTGACGGCGCCTTCGGGCGCCGTTTTGCTTTGGAGTGCCTGCTGCCTTGCGGATGCGGCTTATATGCCGCAACACTTTGCCGCCGCGAAGTCCGCCCGGCAGCACTTCTTCGAAGCCGACAGAGGCCCGCGGCAAATCGGCCCCGGTTCGGTGACATTCGCCTGACGCGTCGCCATCGTCTCGATACAATTGCCGTGCAAGTTTGCAATACTGTGTGACCGACCTTCCAATTTTGTGTCGGAGTTTTGCAGAAACCACGTATCGGGCCGCGACAGCGTGGTCTCGTCCAATCTAAGCCGGAGGAAAACCATGCCGACCGTCAACCAGATCGCTGATTCCGATGTCCTCGGGCTTGGCGGCATGTTGAGCTTTCAACTTACCCAGGCTGCGCAGAAGGAAGCGGGCAGCAACATCCTGTTCAAGACCGCGACCGGCTTCGTCTGGGGCCGCGCCGACGCGACCGGCTCGCCCGGTGAATTCGACATCCGCCCCGGCGGCATAGTCGTCAAGGGCACCAACATTACCTACGGCGCCGATGGATTGCCGAACGGCGGCACGATCACGTCGGTCAGCGTCATCCTAGACGGGACAGCCCAGGGGAATGTCGTCACCTCCTCGTCGCTGTTCGACATCACCGGCCTTGCCATTGATGGCATCACCTTCCGCAATTCGTTCATCACCGCCTTCCTGACCGGCAATTCGGTGCCGATCGAGAACATCTTTTTCGTGCTGCCCTGGACCTATAACGGCAGCGCCAACGGCGACTTCTTCCACGGCAAGAACCTGGCCGACACCATCTTTGGCAATGACGGCAACGATGAACTGTTCGGCGCGGGCGGTAACAACAAGCTGTTCGGCGGCGCCGGCGACGATTTCCTGCGCGGAGGCGGTTCTGGTGCCGACTATCTGAGCGGTGGTTTCGGCATCGACGTGGCGGACTATTCGGATTCGGGAACCGACGTCACCGTCAGCCTGACCGATCCAACGCTCAACACCGGCAATGCCGCCGGCGACACTTACAATTCGATCGAGAATCTGCGCGGCTCGACCCTGAACGACACGCTCTTCGGCAATGCCGGGGCGAACCGGATCGATGGCAATCTCGGTTCCGACACGTTGAAAGGTCTTGCCGGCAACGACCGCCTCGCCGGCGGTTCGGGCGATGACGTGTTGATCGGCGGGACCGGCGCCGATGAGCTGGACGGCAGCGACGGCAATGACACCGCCTCCTATGCCGAGGCGACCGCTGGTGTCGGCGCCAGTCTGGCCAATCCGTCCGCCAACCTCGGCGAGGCGAAGGGCGACACCTATTTCGGGGTGGAGAACCTGACGGGCAGCAACTTTGCCGACCAGCTTTTCGGCGACAACAGCGTAAATGTCATAGCCGGGGGAGGGGGCAACGACATGATCAAGGGCTATGGCGGCAAGGATGTGGTAAGCGGCGGCGCCGGGCAGGACATCTTCATCTTCAACTCGAAGCTGAACGCCACCACAAATGTCGACGCCATCACCGACTATAATGTCGCGGACGACACCATACACGTCGACAATCAGTTCTTCACCGCGCTGACGACGCTCGGCACGCTGTCAGCTTCGGCCTTCAAGAACATGGATGCCGCGGCGATCGATGCGAACGACCGCATCATCTACAAGCAGAGCACCGGCAACCTCTACTACGACGCCGACGGCTCCGGCACGGGCTTCGCGGCGATCAAGCTTGCCACGATCACCAACAACGCGATCCTGACCAACGCAGATTTCGTTGTGATCTGAGAGCCGGCTACGCCGATGTGATGTGGCTGTGGCCGAAGAACATCGGATAGCGGCAGAGTTCTCGCACCAGCCGGTGCGAGCCGCGCTCGAACACGAACATGTTCTCCCAATGACCGGTGACGGCATAGTGTGCGCCGTCCGGCAGCAGCGTGATTCCGCAGGGATAGCGCATGCCGAAGGTGCGGGTGTCGAGGCGCTCTATGATGTTGCCGGTGGCGCCGTCGAAGACCATGAGCTGATGGGTGCTGGGATAACTCGCCAGTACCTGGTCATGGCGTTCGTCGTAGCGGATGGACAGCCCGTGGCGCATCAGCCTGTTGGCGGCGCGGTCGCCCATCTTACCGAGCGTCTTGCGGGAGGCGTCATATTTCAGCGTCGCCACCGGCATGTAGTTCTGGCCGGGTTCGGTCGTCATGTCGGCCTCATAGGCGACGTTGTCTTCCGCGTGGATGCGCGCATCTTCCCGGTCGCTGCCGTACAGTGCCTGGATCGCGAAGATGCGGTCGAGGTTGCCAACGGCAAGGTGACGCAATTCGACCTTGCCGCGCCCGGTCTTGCGCTTGTCGACCAGCTTGCCGCTCGACAGTTCGACGACCGTGATCGATGCCTCGACGACGGTGCGTGGCACTGTATGGGCGCCCGTCTTGGCCGAAACAGTGGAACCGTAGTTGGCCGCGACAATGTATTTCCCGTCCGTGGTCAGTCTTATGTCATGCGGGTCGATGCCATGGGTCGAATAGCTCTCGGCGATCTTGAGCGTCCTGGGGTCGCGGATGCTCAGGCGTCCGTAGTGCGCCTCGGGCTTGCCGCGATAGACAGCAGTGGGCGCCCGTTCGGACATCACCACCGTCCTGCCGCCGTCGAGGAAGACGGCATGGCCGCCGCCGTTCCAGCCGTCTTTGAACGACGGCGCAAGGGCAGCCATCTCCAGCGTTTCGGGATCGAACGCGGTATGGTTGCGCCCGTCCATCGAGCACAAAACGCCGATCGATCGGTCAGGCGCGACTTCGACATCATGAGCGGCAACCGGCAGAAGCGTTTGCCGTATCGAGCCGTCGAAGCCGATGCGCGTCAGCATCTTCTGCAGGCCGTCCGTATCCGGAAGGTCGCGGTTGAAGCGCTGGTTGCTAGACACCGGCTTTCCGTTGGCGAGCGCATGTTCAGGATAGTAGCCCGGAACATAGACGGCGACATTTTTGAGCCTGCGCGGGACGCCGCCCGGCTTCGGTGCACCCGGCGCGGCCGCCGTCGCCGGCGCAGCAGCGGCGAGGCCGAGCAGGGCGCCGCCAGTCAGCAGTCCACGGCGATCGATTTTCACAGGACGACCGTTTCGGCGCGAGGAACGCAGCGCTCAACACGGGGAAGGAACATGCTCTTGAAACTCTGGATTGCCACCCTCGACGGACTGGAGTGTCGCGGAAGACGCGGTTGCGATCAAGTCGAAAGCTTGTAGGCTTGAGCCGGCCATGATGGCTGCGTGCACGCCCTTGATCTTTTGTCGGCGCAACGCCAACTAACACGGTGAAGCAAGGGGCATCCTTCCGTGCTAACAAGCCCGCACCATTCGGCAATAGGCGGAAAGGCTTGCGCCCGCTAGAATAAGATTCGCGGTTGGCTGAACGCGGCCGCGGAAGAAAGGTTTTAAAATGGCCAAACTACCCCGCACACCCGGCAATGGCGTCTACGCAGTCCTCCCGCTGCGCGACATCGTGGTGTTCCCGCACATGATCGTGCCGCTCTTCGTCGGGCGTGAAAAATCGATCAAGGCGCTGGAAGAGGTGATGGGCGCCGAGAAGCAGATTCTCCTCGCCACCCAGATGAACGCCGCCGACGACGATCCGGAGGCCGATGCGATCTACGACATCGGCACATTGGCCAACGTCCTGCAGTTGCTCAAGCTGCCCGACGGCACCGTCAAGGTGCTGGTCGAAGGCACGTCGCGTGCCAGGATCGCGAGTTTCACGGAGCGCACCGAATTCCACGAGGCACGCGCCAATGTGCTTGAGGAGCCGGCCGAGGAAGAGATCGAGATCGAGGCGCTGTCGCGTTCGGTGATCTCCGACTTCGAGAACTATGTGAAGCTGAACAAGAAGATCTCGCCCGAAGTGGTCGGCGCTGCCAGCCAGATCGACGATTTCTCGAAACTTGCCGACACGGTCGCTTCGCATCTCGCCATCAAGATCCCCGAGAAGCAGGAAATGCTCGCCACCCTCTCCGTCAAGGAGCGGCTGGAGAAGGCGATGGGCTTCATGGAAGCCGAGATTTCCGTCCTGCAGGTCGAGAAGAGAATCCGCTCGCGTGTAAAACGCCAGATGGAGAAGACGCAGCGCGAATATTACCTCAACGAGCAGATGAAGGCGATCCAGAAAGAGCTCGGCGAGGGCGAGGACGGCCGCGACGAGGCCGCCGAGATCGAGGCGCGCATCAAGAAGACAAAACTCTCCAAGGAGGCCCGCGAGAAGGCGGAAGCCGAATTGAAGAAGCTGCGTTCGATGTCGCCTATGTCGGCCGAGTCGACGGTGGTGCGCAACTACCTCGACTGGCTGTTGTCGATCCCGTGGCAGAGGAACTCGAAGGTCAAGCAGGACCTGAACTACGCGCAGGAAGTGCTCGACGCGGATCATTTCGGCCTCGACAAGGTCAAGGACCGCATCGTCGAATACCTCGCCGTGCAGAGCCGCCAGAAGAAGCTGAAGGGCCCGATCCTGTGCCTTGTCGGCCCTCCCGGTGTCGGCAAGACCTCGCTCGGCAAGTCGATCGCCAAGGCGACCGGCCGCGAGTTCATCCGGATGGCGCTGGGCGGCGTGCGTGACGAGGCTGAGATACGCGGCCACCGGCGGACCTATATCGGCTCGATGCCCGGCAAGGTCATCCAGTCGATGAAGAAGGCGAAAAAATCCAATCCGCTCTTCCTGCTCGATGAGATCGACAAGATGGGCCAGGATTTCCGCGGCGATCCGTCGTCGGCGCTGCTGGAGGTGCTCGACCCGGAACAGAACTCGACGTTCATGGACCATTACCTCGAGGTCGAATACGACCTGTCGAGCGTGATGTTCGTGACGACCGCCAATACGCTGAATATCCCTGCACCCTTGATGGACCGCATGGAGATCATCCGTATCGCCGGCTACACCGAGGACGAGAAGGTCGAGATCGCCAAGCGGCACCTGATGCCGAAGGTTGCGCGCGACCATGCGCTTCAGCCGAAGGAGTTCTCGGTCGCCGACGAGGCCATCCGTGCCATCATCCAGACCTACACGCGGGAAGCCGGCGTGCGCAGCCTGGAGCGCGAGCTGATGAAGCTCGGGCGAAAGGCGGTCACGGAGATCATCAAGACCAAGAAGAAGTCGGTGAAGATCACGGCGAAGAACCTCGAGGACTATCTCGGCGTTCCGCGCTTCCGGTTCGGTATGGCGGAATCGGACGATCAGGTCGGCGTGGTCACCGGTCTTGCGTGGACGGAGGTCGGCGGCGAATTGCTGACGATCGAAGGCGTCATGATGCCCGGCAAGGGCAGGATGACGGTTACCGGCAACCTGAAGGACGTGATGAAGGAATCGATCTCGGCGGCGGCGTCCTATGTCCGCTCAAGGGCGATCGACTTCGGCATCGAGCCGCCGCTGTTCGACAAGCGCGACATCCACGTCCACGTTCCGGAAGGCGCTACGCCGAAGGACGGACCGTCGGCGGGCGTCGCCATGGCGACGGCAATCGTCTCCGTACTCACCGGCATCCCGGTGCGGGCTGACATCGCCATGACCGGCGAGATCACGCTGCGCGGTCGTGTGTTGCCGATCGGTGGTCTGAAGGAGAAGCTTCTTGCCGCACTTCGCGGCGGCATCAAGAAGGTGCTGATCCCCGAGGAGAACGCCAAGGATCTGGCCGAGATCCCCGACAATGTGAAGAGCGGCATGGAGATCGTGCCAGTCTCGAGGGTCGGTGAGGTCCTGCGCCACGCGCTGGTCCGCATGCCCGAGCCGATCGAGTGGACGGAGCCCGCGGAAGCCGTTCCGGCCAAGCCGGACGCTGGTGACGATGCGGGTAAGGCGCTTGCCCACTAAATCTTGGGTGGAATGCGTGACTATTGATAAGCCGGGCCTTGCGCCCGGCTTTTTCATGTGACAAACGGCGGAACTCCGGGATTTCTGCCGCGTTGGCGGTGGCCCGGCAGGGAGAGTTGGAACAAGAAACTCCGAAAAAGTCCGTTATCCGGCGGTTGCGTCCCTGGTCCCGGATTTCTCATGGAAGGAACTATTGATGAACAAGAACGAACTGGTTTCCGCGGTTGCAGAGTCGGCCAAGCTTTCCAAGACCGACGCGCAGTCGGCGGTCGAGGCAGTGTTCTCGGTGATCACCGGGGAGTTGAAGACGGGTGGTGACGTGCGTCTCGTCGGCTTCGGTAATTTCAGCGTTTCCAAGCGTGCCGCTTCGACCGGCCGCAACCCGCAGACCGGCGCGGAAGTCAAGATTCCGGCGCGTACCGTGCCGAAGTTCACGGCAGGCAAGGGTCTCAAGGACGCCGTCAACTGAGCCTTTGAAGTGATTTTTGCCGGAGCCGGGCTCGCCCCGGTTCCGGAAAACTGACAACCCCGTCGTTTTCGGCGGGGTTTTGTTTTGTGCAGGCTCCGGCATCGTAACGCCGCCGTCAGTCAGCCAAACCCTTGTCAAGCAACACAATCGGCGCGATTTGTGACGATTCAGCAACAGTTTCTCAAGAAGGACTGGAGTAGAAACGGGCAAGGCAATATTGCCCACTTCCCGCCATAAACCCGGAGCACCCGGAACATGTCTGAGGCGGGGCCTAGGACGACCCGTAGCCGCCGGTGATGCGGCCAGGAAGAGAATGCGCGGTTTTGTACCTTTCAAGTCCTGTCTGGGCGATGGCGCTTCGAGCGCGGCGCAACAGGTTCAGTCGATTCAAAAAGGCACCGACCGAAAATCCCCGATAGCTGGCTATGACGACGCGAGGATTGCAGGCGGGACGCATGTCGCCAGCGCCGGTCGCCGCACTTTGGTCGAATTGGATCGCCATCATCAAATGGTCGATCGGTGTGGCCCGGATGTGGTCCAGGGCCGACTTCGTTTCGGCAGGCATGTCGCGGGTAACGGGCGCGACATTTCAGGGGATTGTGAAGTGCAGTCGGCGGCATTCGGGCGTTTCACCGTCCGGGCCGGCAAGGCTGTCGCGCGGTCCCTTTCGTGTCGGACCGGGGCGCGGGCAAGGAAGATCAGGACGGCAAGCGACCAGCATAAGCAGGTTGTTGCCCGTTGGAACAAAATGTCGGTGGCGAGCGCTATGGTTATGGCGCCTTTTGTCGCCGGGAGTTCAGAAAAAGACTGCAATGCGTAGTTCGTCGGTTGTGAAATCGGGTGTGATGACGGCGCTTTTGGCCGCGGCGGTGTTTGCCGCCGGTCCGGCGCGTGCCTTCGACGAGCGCATTTTCGACGACAAGGGCGAGGTCAAGGCGCAGTCCAACCCGTGGGCGGTCTTCCAGTTCGGCTTCAGCGCTTACAAGAGCGGCCACAAGGAGCAGGCGGTCGAGGCCTACCGCTACGCGGCCGAGAAGGGCCAGCTCGGCGCCACCTGGAAGCTGGCGCGCATGTATGCGGAGGGCGACGGCGTCGACCGCGACGACTACGAGGCCTTCAAGTTCTTCAGCGAAATCGCCGAACAGGACGTCGAGCCCGGCAGCCCCGAGGAAAGCTACATGTCCGACGCGCTGGTGGCGCTGGGCAGCTACTGGCAGAGCGGCATTCCCGGCAGCCCTGTCGAGGCCAATCCGGCGGCGGCGCAGCAATATTACATGCGGGCGGCGGCGAACTACCGCAATCCCAACGCCCAGTTCGAGATGGGCAAGATGTTCCTCAACGGCGACGGCGTGAAGAAGAGCATCAAGCAGGCCGGTCGCTGGTTGCAGCTTGCCGCCGAGAAGGGCCATGCGGGCGCTCAGGCGACGCTCGGCAATCTGCTGTTCCAGAGCGGCAAGGTGGTGCGCGGGCTGGCGATGATGACCGCCGCGCTCGAGCGAGCCCCGGCGACGGACAAGAGCTGGATCCGCGGCATGCAGGAGGAGGCTTTCGCGCTCGCCCCCGAAGCCGACCGCCGCACGGCGATCGCGCTTGCGGAAGATTATCTGACCAAGGGCTCGCAGTAGGCGGGCGGCGTCACGCCGCCAGTTCAATCGCCACCGGCACGTGGTCCGACGGCTTTTCCCACGACCGTACATGCTTTTCGACAGACGCTGAAGCGAGCAGGTTCGCCGCTTCGGGAGACAGCATCTGGAAATCGATGCGGATGCCGTTGTTCTTCTGCCAGGCGCCGGCCTGGTAATCCCAGAAGGTGTAGACATCGTTCGAATCGGTGACGGCGCGCGTGGCGTCGGTGAAGCCGAGATTGACCAGCCGCCGCAGCGCCTGGCGGCTTTCCGGCTGGAACAGCGCGTCGTTCACCCAGGCTTCCGGGTTTTTCGCGTCGCCCGGTTCGGGGATGACGTTGTAGTCGCCGGCCAGCACCAGCGGCTCCTCCAGCGCCAGCCGGTCGCTCGCCCAGCGCTCCAGCCGGTCCATCCAACCGAGCTTGTAGGAAAATTTCTCCGTGCCGATCGGATTGCCGTTGGGCAGGTAGAGCGAGACGACGCGCAGTACGCCCTTCTCCGTCGAGAACACGCCCTCGATGAAACGCGCCTGTTCGTCGGCGTCGTCGCCGGGCAGGCCGCGATTGACCTCGTCGAACTTCAGCTTCGACAGCAGCGCGACGCCGTTGAACCCCTTCTGACCGTGCGTCTCGACCTGGTAGCCGAGCGTCTCGATCTCGGCGCGCGGGAACTGCTCGTCGACCGACTTGATCTCCTGGAGGCAGACGATGTCGGGCGCGCTGTCCCTCAGCCACGAGGTGAGATTGCCGATGCGCGCCCTGACGCCGTTGATGTTCCAGGTGGCGATTTTCATGAATCCCTCACGAGACATGTCTTGATGGCCGAATCGGCGGACAGTGCGACCGGGACCGGGCCATGCGGCAGGTCCGATGCCGCTCCGACTTGATACTGGGGAAGCGGCGTCCTGTCATCCGCAACCCGCCGCTCGACGCAATACTCCCGACAGTTCCGCCCCAAGCCTGAGCCGACGGAGGCGCGCGATCCGACCCGCCTCGGCGGTCTTGGGCCCGGTGCAAATGTCAGGCTGCCGCTGCGGCCTTCTGTTTGCGGCCGGGCAGCGTCATGGCGATGACGCCGGCGATGACGCAGACCAGACCGATGCCGGCAGTGGAGGTGACGGTCTCGCCGAGGAAGATCACGCCGATGCCGACGCCGATCGGCACCCGCAGATAGGCTTGCGCCGTCGTGCCGACCGAACCCAGGGTGTGGATCAGCCGGAAGTAGATCGCGAAGGCCAGTGCTGTTGAGAAGACCGAAAGGCCGAGCAGCGCAAGCAGCGATCCGGAAGACGGACTGAGCGTCCATGGCCTGTCAATTGCGACGCTGAGTGGGATCAGGAGGATCGCGCCGCAGATCATGGCGCCGGCCGCCGGCATCATCGGATCCAGACCCTTGAAATTCTTGCCGAAGATCACCGCTCCGCCGTAGCAGATGCTCGCGGCGACCACGGCAAGCTGCGCCCATAAGTCATTGCCGAGGCCGCTCAGCGCTTGCATGCCGATGATCAGGCAGATGCCGGCCATGCCGGCCGCGACGCCGAACAGTTTTCGCGCCGTTATCTGCTCGTGCCGGGTGATGGCCGCAGTGAGCAGGAAGGCAAAGATCGGCGTCGTCGAGTTGAGGATTGTCGCAAGTCCGGCGTCGACGGTGCGCTCGGCCCAGGCGATCAGCGTGAACGGTATGGCGCTGTTCAGGCAGGCCTGCACGAGGAAGCGTCTCCATGTCGCGGTGTCCCTCGGCAGGCGCAGCCCACGCCACCAAAGCACGGCGAGCAGAATCAAGCCGGCGATCAACGTCCGTGCGGCAATCAGCGTGATCGGCGGGATCGTCTCCACACCGATCTTGATGAATGTGTAGGAAGCGCCCCACAGCGTCGCGAGGGCAAGCAGCAGGGCGAGTTCGATGGAGGTCTTCGGTGTCGTGGGCATGATATCAGGCGTTCCGATGTTGTCCTTCGAAGACTTCTATCGCGGCGCGCTGCCGGGATGTTTCGATCGTGGCCGAACTGTCGGAGGAAGGCGATCAACTTTCCACAATCGCGCCCCGATCGTCGCACGACGATGACAATCTCGTAGCTTGCGGGTCGGCAACGCGCTAGCTTCGACGATTGGCAAGGACTGGTCCAAGGGAACTGCCTGTCTTCGCCACACCCGGGGGTAGATCATGAGCGAAACGGAAAGCCGGGAGGAACCGGGAACGTACCGCCGCGTCTGGCCGGCGGTGGTGGCTGTTATCCTGCTGCTGGTCGCATTGCCGGTCGCGGTGCTGTTCGATCTGCGCGACCTGACCGAGCAACTGTCGCGCCGCCAGGCCAACGACATCAGCAAGATTATCAATGACATCCGCGGTTTCTACGCCAACGACGTGGTGGCGCGGGTTCTGCAGGCCGGCGATACCAAGGTCACGGCTACCGACAATTACCGGGTCACGCCCGGCGCCATCCCGATCCCCGCGACTTTCTCGCTGGAGATCGGCAAGCTGACCAGTTCACGCGACAACACCGTGCGCTACGACTTTCTCTCGGACTATCCCTTCGCCGGGCGCGAGCCCCATATCCTTGATCCGTTCCAGAAGCAGTCGCTGGCGACGTTCCGGCATGATCCGTCGATCCAGACGCTGGAGGATGTCGAGGGTGGCTGGAGCCCGACGGTGCGGGTTGCGGCGCCCATCCGCATGACACAACCTTGCGTCACCTGCCACAACGCGCATCCCGCCAGCCCCAAGCACGACTGGAAGGTCGGTGACGTGCGCGGCATCCAGGCGGTCTCGGTGACCCAGCCGCTGACCGTCGGCTCTCTCGGCTTCCGCTACCTCTTTGTCTATTTCGCCGTGGCTGTCGCCACCGGCATCGCCTTCATCGTCCTGCAATGGCGGCAGGCGCGGCAGCTCAGCCTCGTCAACAACGAGCTCAAGGACGCCAACAATTTCCTCGCCACGGTCTCCTTGAAGATCGCCAAATACTTGTCGCCGGAGATCTACAAAAGCGTGTTCAGCGGCGAACGCGATGTGAAGGTCACGGCGGAACGCAAGAAGCTGACGATCTTCTTCTCGGATATCGTCGACTTCACCGCCACGACCGAGCGCATGCAGCCGGAAGAGCTGACGGCGCTGCTCAATGACTACCTGACGGAAATGTCGCGCATCGCGCTGGCGCATGGCGCGACGGTGGACAAGTTCATCGGCGACGCGATCCTCGCCTTCTTCGGCGACCCGAACACGCTGGGGCCGCGTGAGGACGCCCGCGCCTGCATGCGCATGGCAATCGCCATGCAGGACAGGCTGCGCGAATTGCAGGTGAAGTGGCGCGACCAGGGCATCGAAAAGCCGTTCCAGGTGCGCATGGGCATCAACACCGGCTTCTGCAACGTCGGCAATTTCGGCAGCGAGGACCGCATGGACTATACGATTATCGGCGCCGAGGCCAACCTGGCGGCCCGCCTCCAGGCGATCGCGCCGGCTGGCGGCATCGTACTCTCTTACGAAACCTTCGCGCATGGGAAGGACATGGTCGACGCCCGCCCGATGGAGCAGATCAGCATCAAGGGCATCAGCCGCGCGATCACCCCCTACAAGGTCGACCGCACGCTTGCCGGCGCCGAGGCGTCGGCAACGGTGATCAGCGAGAACGAGGACGGGCTGTCGCTGAAGCTGGATGTTTCAGGACTGGATGCAGCAAAAGCCGCCAGATTGCGTGGAAAACTCCAGGCAGCGCTGGCAGCGCTCGATTCGAAGATGGGGCAGCTATCGTCGGCTCCAGGGCCGGAAAAGGCCGGGGCGTAGGCCCTCAGATCGAAAAACTGGTGCCGCAGCCGCAGGAAGCGACCGCGTTCGGGTTCTTGATCTGGAAAGACTGGCCCATCAAATCATCGACGAAGTCGATGACAGAGCCCCCCATATAGACAAGCGACAGATCGTCGATCAGCACGGTCGCACCGTTCTTCTCAATCGCTACGTCGTCGTGGTTTCGCGCGTCGGTCAGGTCGAATTTGTAGGAAAAACCTGAGCAACCGCCGCCTTCGACCGCGACGCGCAACGCGGTCTTGCCGGGTTCCTTGGCGACGATGGCGGCGATGCGCTTGGCAGCGGCATCCGTCATCTCGACCTTCATCGCAGACTTGGCGTCGGCATTCATAGCGTCACCTTGCGTTCGCTCATGCGCAATAGGTATGAAGCGGGCGGTGGCAAGTCAACCGGCGGCACATCATGGAGCAGGGCGAACTGGGCGATATCGGCTTCGGCTATCGGCCGCGCGCGCCCTGGGCCTGCGATCCCGCGCAAAGCCGGGGGCGGCTGTTCGACGAGGTGGAAAGCCCGACCCGCACGCCATTCCAGCGTGACCGCGACCGGATCATCCACTCCACCGCCTTCCGCCGCCTGAAGCACAAGACCCAGGTGTTTGTCGCCCACGAGGGCGACCATTTTCGCACGCGGCTCACCCATACGATCGAAGTGGCGCAGATCGCCCGGGCGCTGGCGCGTGCCCTGCGCTGCGACGAGGATCTGGCAGAGGCGTTGGCGTTGGTCCACGATTTCGGCCACACGCCGTTTGGCCACACCGGCGAGGATGCGCTCAACGACAAGATGGCGGAATGGGGCGGTTTCGATCACAACGCCCAGTCGCTGCGGGTCGTGACGCGGCTGGAGCGCCGCTACGCCGAGTTCGACGGGCTCAACCTCACCTGGGAGACACTGGAGGGGCTGGTCAAGCACAACGGCCCGCTGCTCGGTCCTGACGGGCAAGGGCTGAAAGGCCCGGTGCCGCGCACCATCCTCGACTACAACGTGCTGCACGACCTTGAACTCGGCCGCTACGCCAGCCTGGAAGCCCAGTGCGCGGCGATTGCCGACGACATCGCCTACAACACCCATGATATCGACGATGGCTTGCGTGCTGGCCTGCTGACGCTCGGCATGCTCAGCGAGGTGTCGCTGCCCGCCCGTCTGCTGGATGAGGTGCGAAATCTCTATCCGGCGCTCGACGCGGTCCGCACCGGCCACGAGTTGATGCGCCGGCAGATCACCCGGATGGTCGAGGACGTGATCGCCACCGCCAGCCGCAACCTCGCCGAGATCAAACCCGACAGCGCCGACGCGGTGCGCGGCGCGGGCCGCGCCATCGTCGCCTTCTCGCCGGACATGGCGCCGGAGGAGAAGGAGCTGAAAGCCTTTCTGTTCAAGCATATGTACCGGCATCCGGAAGTGGTGCGGGTGCGCGTCGAGGCCGACCGCATCGTTCGAAAACTCTTCGATACCTACTACGCCGATCCGCGCGCCATGCCCGACGGGTGGCGCGAGGGGCTCGACCGTGCCGAGCCGCGCGTCAAGGCGCGCCATGTCGCTGATTTTCTCGCTGGAATGACCGACACCTACGCCATCAAGGAGTACGAGCGCTTGTTTGACCAGGCGCCCGATTTGCGATAGGGCAGGCGCGTTTCCGGCCGGCAACAGCCCGCCGCGTGCGGCATTTTCCAGGACTAAAGTGATGAACGTTTTTGCCGACTTCAACGATCGGATCAAGAGGGTTGTTGAAAACCTTGAATTGAAAAGCACTATCGGTGCGCCGCTTGACCTGTCGCGTGTCGCTGTCGAGCCGCCGCGCGACGCCAGCCATGGTGACCTGGCGACCAACGCCGCCATGGTGCTGGCCAAGGCAGCCGGGCAAAACCCGCGCGCGCTGGCCGAAACCATCGCCGCCGGCCTGCGCGCCGACCCGGATGTGGCCGAGGCCTCGGTCGCCGGCCCCGGCTTTGTCAACCTGCGGCTGCACGATGGCTACTGGCAGAACTATCTCGCCCGCCTGATCGAACTCGGCGTTGATTTCGGTCGTTCCACGATGGGCAAGGGCAGCAAGGTCAATGTCGAATATGTCTCGGCCAACCCAACCGGCCCGATGCATGTCGGCCATTGCCGCGGCGCGGTTGTCGGCGACACGCTGGCGAACCTGCTGGCCTTCACCGGCCATGACGTCACCAAGGAATATCTGATCAACGACGCCGGCGCGCAGATCGACGTGCTGGCGCGCTCGGTGCTTTTGCGCTACCGCGAGGCGCTCGGCGAGGAGATCGGCGAGATCCCCTCCGGCCTTTATCCCGGCGACTATCTCGTGCCGCTCGGCAAGCAGCTTGCCGCCGACTATGGTGACGGCCTGCTGAAAATGCCGGACGACGAGGCGATGGCGATCGTCAAGGACCGGTCGATCGACGCCATGATGGACATGATCCGCGAGGACCTGGCGCTGCTGAACGTCCATCACGAGGTGTTCTTCTCCGAGCGTTCCCTGCACGCCGACAACGCCAAGGCGATCCGCACGGCGATTGCCGAGCTGACGATGGCCGGCCACATCTACAAGGGCAAGTTGCCGCCACCCAAAGGCGAGAAGCCGGACGACTGGGAGGACCGCGAGCAGACCCTGTTCCGCTCGACCGCCGTTGGCGACGACATCGACCGCCCGCTGGTGAAGTCCGATGGGCAGTTCACCTATTTTGCCGCCGACGTCGCCTATCTCAAGGACAAGGTGCGGCGCGGCTTCGACCACACCATCTTCGTGCTCGGCGCCGACCATGGCGGCTATGTCAAGCGCATGGAGGCGCTGGCGCGCGCCGTCGGCGGCAACAGCCTGAAACTCACCGTGCTGCTTTGCCAGTTGGTAAAACTTTACCGGAACGGCGAGCCGGTGCGCATGTCGAAACGCTCGGGCGATTTCGTCACCTTGCGCGAGGTGGTGGAGGAGGTCGGCCGCGACCCGATCCGTTTCATGATGCTCTACCGCAAGAACGACGCGTCGCTGGATTTCGATTTCGCCAAGGTGACGGAGCAGTCGAAGGACAATCCGGTATTCTACGTGCAATACGCCTCTGCGCGCTGCCACTCGGTGTTCCGGCAGGCGACGGAGCAGCTTGGCGAGGTCGACGCCAGCCGGGCCGCGCTGACGAAGGACGTGGCAATGCTGTCCGACGAGAGCGAGATCGCGCTGGTCCGCAAGCTTGCCGAATACCCGCGGCTGATCGAGTCGGCTGCACAGTCATTGGAACCGCATCGGCTGGCATTTTACCTCTACGATCTGGCCAGCGCCTTCCATGCACAGTGGAATCGCGGCAACGAAAATATAGACTTACGGTTTGTTAAGGTTACCGACCGACAATTGACGCATGCCAGGCTCGGACTGGTCCAGGCGGTCTTGGACGTCATCACATCCGGACTGGGACTGATCGGAGCCGAAGCGCCAAGCGAGATGCGCTAGCAAAAAGGGGCCGCATACCGGCCACCGTTTGCCCACATTACGCTGGTATTGCGCGGCATTGCGTGGCGCCGTTCGCGTCGAGTTGTGTCGAAGTTCGGGATTTATAATGGCAGACAAAGCAAACCTGAAGATCGCCGCCCAGCCAGCAATCTCGGATGACGATCCTTTCGCGGAACTGACCCGCATCATGGGTTTCGACCCGCGCCAGCCGGTGAAGCCGGCCTCCATCGCAAAGCCGGCGAAGCCGGTCGAGCCCGCCAACGATGTTTTCAGCGAGACCGATCTCAGTCTCGACCTCGAGCGCGAGCTGATGGGCGACCTTGCGGACAACGAGGCACTGGCACCCGCCGTCGCTGCCGACCAGATCCCCGAGGCGTTTGCCGAGGAAGCGCCTGCGGCTTCCACGGAAGAGCCATCCGCGCCGGTTGCCGAGCAGCCGGAATATGACGAAGTCGCGGAAATGCATGCCAGGATCGCCGAAGCCGAGGCCGCCCATGCGGCGCGCGCTGCACAGCAGGCGCCGCCTGCCGAGCAGCCTTGGTTCCGTCCGATGGAAGCCGAGGATAATGCAGCTTCGGTTGAAGCCGAGGACGATGCGGCTCCTGTCGAAGTGGTGGCCGAGCAAGCCGATGAAGCCGAAATGTCGCTTGCCGAGGCCGAGATGTATGCCCCGGCCGAGCCCGAGATGCCGGCGAATGGCGAGGTTGAGCTTCCCGAGACCGCGCAGGCTTTGAGTGCGGAAGTCCCGGAAGACGTTGAGCCGGAACAGGCGGCTGCTCTGGAGCAGCCGGAAGCGGCGATCGAGTTCGCTGCTGAAACGGACGCCGAGGCAGCGCCGGAAATGGCTGCCGATGCGTCGCCGTCCGAATGGAATCTCGACCAGCACCTCGACACGGCCGTGGCCGAGCAGCGACAGCCAGGAGCCGAATACGAGGCGCATTCCGTCGAGGCGGCCGAAGTCGAGCCGGAACCGGCCCATGCAAATGCGCAAGACTTCGACCCGATCGATTTCGAACCGGTCGGGCACGAAGCACCCCAAGCGGCTGTTGCCGAAGCTCAGGAAATCGCGCCCGAGCACGGGTTGGAAGCAAGCCTGGAGCAGGAACTGAATGCCTTGCTCGGCAATGAGGCTCAGCCGGCTCGGGCTGCCGCTGATGTCCGCTACGAAGAACCGGCCCAGGCTCTTCCGGCCTATGAGCCGGAGGAAGAAGTCTTCGCGTCGCCGGAAGCTTCGTTTGATGATGAGGGCGAGGTGGCGCCTGCCGTCGATCATTACGCTCCCGCGTCGGTTCAGGCGCTGCCAGTCTATGACGAGGCCGAGGAACACAGCGACGATCAGGCCTACGGCACGAGACCGATTGACCTTGCGAATCACCATGGGCAAGTTTGGCAATCGAGTTCTGTCAAGCCCGTGACGCAAGCCACGGAAGACGATCTCGACAGTTTGTTCGACGATCAGGCCTTCGAAGCAGCGATAACCAATGCGGTCACCCGGGCGGATGTGGAGTCGCTTCAGAGCGAACCCGCTACCCGGCGGATGGAGGAATCGGAGGATTCCATGCCTCGGGATGGACACGATCCATATGCGGCGCTGGCCGCCCTCTCGGCGGATCTCAAGTCCGGCCGTTCGTGGCAGGACGCGGCGGTCAAGCCGGCCGAAGCCAATCCCTATACCCCGCCGCAGGTCGCCTTCGCCGGCTATCGCCCCGCCGCATCGGCGCCCGGTGTAGCGCGGCCGGAAATGCCCGACATCGAGACGGTGGACGTTCCCGAGCAGGCCGTCGCGCTGGCCGACGATCTGGATCTCCCCGAGCTTGCCTTCGAGGACGAGCCCACGCTCGCCCCGCGCTACGACGACATCGATGCCGAGTTCTCGCATTTGCTTCAGGACATGAACGTCCGCGGTGCTGAACCGGCCCCGGTGGCACAGGCTCAGTCCAGCAACTACAGCGCTGCCAGCTATCACAGCGACTATTTCGATGATCGTCCGGCTGTCGTGGCAGGTGCAGCCGTCGCGGCCACCGCAGCGGCCCGGCCGGCTTTGGCCGGCGACTATGACGAAGTCTATTCGGATGCGCCGAGAGCGGTGGCCGGGCAGGGCGCTCGGGCCGGGCAGCAACCCGAGTTGACCGACATGGAATTCGCCTACGATCCGGACCTCGACGAGGAGATCGCCGGCCCCGCCTATACGCAGCTTCCCGAGCGTCCACGCCCGCGCCGTGGCCTCATGGTCGCGGCCATCGTCGGCGGCGTCGCTCTGCTGGGTGGCGTGGCGGCATTCGCCTTGTCGTTCGGCGACGGCAAGGGCTCGGAGGAAGTCGCACTGGTCAAGGCCGATCCTTCGCCGGTCAAGGTCAAGCCCGAGAACCCCGGCGGCACGACGATCCCGAACCAGGACAGCAAGGTCTATGATTCGGTTGCCGGCGCCGATGCGCCGACCGCGCCGACGCAGGAGAAGCTGCTTTCCAGCGCCGAGGAACCGGTCGACATGCCGACCACCGAGGATGAACCGGTGGAATCGCCGATGTCGGCAATGGAAGAGGCGTCGGACGGACAGCCTGCCGCGGTCGACAACACACCGACCGCCGGCCCGGTCGTTACCGATGCCGCCACGCCGGCCGCCGATACTCCCGCGCCGAAGGGCGAGGATCGCGTCGAGCAGGCGGTGCAGGACCCCGGCGTCGACAAAAGTGTCGAGGTTGCCGCCGTGGCGCCGCGCAAGGTGCGCACTATGATCGTCAAGGCTGACGGCACGTTGGTCGCCCGTGAGGAGCCGGCGCCCGCCGCCGATCAGCCGGTGACGTCCGCGTCGGAAGGCATCGTAGATCCGGTCGCCTCCACGGCGAAGCCGGCAGGCGAGGGTGCCGACACGACTTCGACGGTGCCTGCTGCCGAGGCCGATCCGGCGCAGCCAGCGCCCGCCTCTGCCAAGCCCGCAGCTTCCGAGCCGGCCGCCGCCGAGCCGCGCGCTGCCGGCGCGACGCCGAACCAGGCTCCTATTGCGCCGACGCGTCCCTCCGACCAGCCGGTCGATATCGTCGGCGAGGTCAAGCCGCAGCAGGTCGCTGCACTCAGCCCGGCCGCCTCCGCCGGCTCCTGGGCCATGCAGATCGCCTCGCAGCCGACCGAAGCTGCCGCGCAGTCCAGCTATCAGGACCTCGCGCGCCGTTACGGCAAGGTGCTCAACGGCAAGCAGGCCACCATCGTCAAGGCCGAGATCGCCGGAAAAGGTACCTTCTGGCGCGTCCGCGTGCCGGCCGGCAGCCGCAACGACGCGATCAAGCTGTGCGAGAGCTACAAGGCCGCCGGCGGAAGCTGCTTCGTCTCCAAATAGTGTTCTGGCCGCCGTCGCGGCCGGAAAATCGATCTCAAAAGACCGGTGCGGCAAGCCTCGCGCCGGTTTTTTGATTCATCCCGAGACCGATACAGGGTAGAAATCTGACATGACCGAATCGAAAGCCATGATCCTCGGCTGCGCCGGGAAATCCCTCACCGAGGACGAGATCCGGTTTTATCGCGACGAGCGGCCGTGGGGTTTTATCCTGTTCGCCCGCAACATCGGCGAGCCGCAGCAGATATCCGACCTTGTGGCGTCGATGCGCGATACGGTTGGGCGGCCCGAGGCTCCGGTTTTCATCGACCAGGAAGGCGGGCGGGTCCAACGCCTGCGTCCGCCGATCGCGCCCAATTATCCGGCAGGCGCCTCTGTCGGCGCGCTCTATCGCGAAGACCGAGAGGCTGGCCTGCGTGCCGCCTGGCTGTTGGCGCGGCTGCACGCCTTCGATCTCCTGCGTTTCGGCATCACCGCCGACTGCCTGCCGGTGCTCGACGTGCCGATCGAGGGCGCCAGCGACGTCATCGGTTCGCGGGCCTATGGCAAGGACCCGGATACGGTCGCCGCTCTTGGCGGCGCCGCGGCAGAAGGCCTGCTCTCCGGCGGTGTGCTGCCGGTCATGAAGCATATGCCCGGTCATGGCCGGGCTTTTTCCGACACGCATTTCGAGTTGCCGACCGTCGATACGCCGCTCGAGGACCTGCGCCGGCACGATTTCGCGCCGTTCAAGACGCTGAACCATCTGCCGATCGGCATGACCGCGCATGTCGTCTATTCCGCGATCGACCCGAGCGCTCCGGCGACGACGTCGGAAAAAGTCGTAAGCCGGATCATCCGCGGCGAGATCGGCTTCGACGGCCTGCTCGTCAGCGACGATACCTCGATGAAGGCGCTTTCTGGGGATTTCCCCGAGAAAGCCGCCGCGATCCTTGCGGCCGGCGTCGACATCGTTCTTCACTGCAACGGCGTCATGCAGGAAATGTCCGGCATCGCCTCGCGCACGCAACCGCTCGCCAGCAAGTCGCTGGAGCGTGCCGAGCGGGCGTTGAACTACGTCAAGGATCGCGACCAGGTCGCCGAAACAGAAGTGCGCGCCGAGTTCGCGCGCTATTTCGAGGCGGTGGCCTAGGACATCAGAAAGGACGGCGTTGGCCGCATCAGGAGAGCAGAAGGGCGCGAAACCCATCCCGATGGACCGCCTGTGGGCGGAGCCGGCGGATGACCGCGCCACCGGCGACCCGGCCTTGGTGGTCGACGTCGCCGGCTTCGAGGGGCCGCTCGACCTCTTGCTGCATCTCGCGCGCAACCAGAAGGTCGACCTGTCGCGCATCTCCGTGCTGGCGCTGGCGGAACAATATCTCGCCTTCATCGACCACGCGCGCACGATCCGCCTGGAACTCGCCGCCGACTATCTCGTCATGGCCGCGTGGCTCGCCTTCCTCAAGTCGAAGCTGCTGATCCCCAAGCAGGCCAATGACAATGGCGAGAGCGGCGAGGAACTCGCGGCCGTGCTGCAGTTCCGCCTCAAGCGGCTGGAGGCGATGCGCGACGCGGCCGCGCGGCTGGTCAATCGCAACCGCCTTGGCCGCGACGTATTTGCGCGCGGCCAGCCGGAACTCGTCATCGTCGAGAAACGCAATCAGTACACCGCCAGCCTCTACGATCTGCTGACCGCCTACGCCATCCAGCGCCAGCGGCAGGCCGTCACCAATGTGCGCATCGCCAAGCGCGGCGTCTGGTCGCTCAAGGAAGCCCGCGACATCCTTACCCGCCTGATCGGGAGTTTTAAGGACTGGACGGCGCTCGACCGCTACCTCGTCGACTATCTGACGACGCCGGAGGAGCGGGCGACCGCGCTCGCCAGTTCTTTCGCCGCCACTCTTGAAATGGTGCGCGAGGGCCAGATCGAGGTGCGCCAGGAGACGGCCTTCGCGCCGCTCTACCTGCGCGGCCGGCAGGCGGCAGCCATCGTCGCGGGAACGGCATCATGAGCGAAAGCGCCAACGCAAAGATCATTCCGTTTTCGGGGGAGGGGCATGAGAACCTCAATCCCGCCGAGCGGCTGCACCTGTCCGAGGCGATGCGCATGGCGGAGGCCATCGTCTTCGCCAGCGCCGAGCCGGTCAGCGAGGCGCAGCTTGCCCAGCGCCTGCCGGACGGCATCGCCGTGCCGCTCATCATGGCGGAACTGCAGCAGGTCTATTCGAAGCGCGGCGTCAACCTCGTGAAGGTCGGCCCGGCCTGGGCCTTCCGCACGGCGCCCGACCTCGCCTTCATGATGACCCGCGACCAGGTCCAGCAGCGCAAGCTGTCGCGCGCGGCCCTCGAGGTGCTGGCGATCATCGCCTACCACCAGCCGGTGACGCGTGCCGAGATCGAGGACATACGCGGTGTCGAGACCTCGAAGGGCACGCTGGACACACTGCTGGAGACCGAATGGGTGCGCATGCGTGGCCGCCGCCGCACGCCGGGCCGCCCGGTCACCTATGGCACGACCGACGGGTTCCTCGACCATTTCGGGCTGGCGGAGATTCGCGATCTGCCCGGTATCGAAGAATTGAAGGGCGCCGGCTTGCTTGCCGCCCGCATGCCCGCCAACTTCTCCGTGCCGCTGCCGCCCGCCGATCCGGAGGAACTGACCGAGGACGAGGATCCGCTGACCGACATCGACCTCGAGGAACTCGGCCTGTTGACACCCCGCGCCACGGATGATTGACCGTTTCCCATCGGGAAAGGGTCAGTCGCGTTGACGATCGAAGAGGCGGGCAAGGTCAATCGCAGGACGGCGGGTGTCACTTTTGCCGCGCGCCTTGTCTTCGAAGACATCTGCCATTCCTTCGCGCTGGGTTCCGAGACGTTGCGCGATGTGTCGCTGGCGGCTGAGCCCGGAGAAGTGCTCTGCCTGCTCGGTCCTTCCGGCTCCGGCAAGACCACGCTGTTGCGCATCGCCGCCGGCATCGAGCCGCAGACCACAGGCCGCGTGCTGCTCAACGGCCGCGAGATCGCTGGGCCGTCCATATTCCTGCCGCCGGAAAAGCGCTCGATCGGTCTGGTCTTCCAGGATTTCGCGCTGTTCCCGCACATGACGATTCTGGACAATGTCCGCTTCGGGCTGACCGCGCTGTCGCGCGACGAGGCGCGCGATGCGGCGATGATCGCGCTGTCGCGCGTCGGGCTGGAAACCTACGCCGCCTCCTATCCGCACGTGCTGTCCGGCGGCGAGCAGCAGCGCGTGGCGCTGGCCCGCGCGCTCGCTCCGCGCCCGGCGGTGCTTTTGATGGACGAGCCGTTCTCCGGCCTCGATTCGCGTCTGAAGGATTCGGTGCGCGCCGAGACGCTGGCCATCCTGCGCGAGAGCCGCGCCACGGCGATCGTGGTGACCCACGACGCCGAGGAGGCGATGCGCATGGGTGACCGCATCGCCCTGCTGAAGGACGGACGCCTGGTGCAGGCCGGCAGGGCGGAGGACCTCTATCTCCGGCCCACCGACCTTTTTGTTGCCGGCTTCTTTTCCGAATTGAATGTTTTTTCGGGCCGCGTGCGCGGTGGTACGGTCGACACCTCGCTGGGCGCCATCGATGCAAACGGCCTCGCCGACGGCGCCGAAGCCACCGTCGCGGTGCGGACAACGGGCTTCGACGTCAGCGAAAACCAGGGAAATACGGAGGCGCGCATCCTGTCACGACGCTATCTCGGCGTCGTCGAACTGCTCGAACTGGCGGTTCCCGGCGCCGAATCGCCGGTCCGGGCGCGGGTGCGCTGCGGCGCTTTGTCGGCCAGGGCACGCGATATCTGGCTTTCCCTGCGCAAATCGGATGTACTTCTGTTTGAAACGCGGCGCGAAAGCGCATAGATCAGTCTCAGGAAATCGCTTCGAGAGAGTTTGACATGGGTTCCTTTTCGATATGGCACTGGCTCATCGTGCTGGTGGTCGTGCTGCTGCTGTTCGGCCGCGGCAAGATTCCTGAGCTGATGGGCGACATGGCCAAGGGCATCAAGAGCTTCAAGAAGGGCATGTCCGACGAGGACGCCGAGACCGCGAACGGAGCCGACCCCAAGACCGTCGAGCATCGCGCGGACGAGACCGTCGCCTCCGCCCGGGAAAAAGCCACCAAGAGCTGAGCCCTTCTTGGGTCAGTCTGGATTGAAAAGCCATGTTTGACATCGGCTGGACCGAGATGCTCGTGATCGCGGTCGTCATGATCGTGGTCGTGGGTCCGAAGGATTTGCCGAAGATGCTGCGCACCTTCGGCAAGATGACCACGAAAATGCGCTCGATGGCGGGCGACTTCCAGAAGCAGTTCAACGAGGCGCTGAAGGAAGCCGAGCTCGACGACGTCAAGCAGTCGGTCGACGCCTTGCGCAGCATGAACCCGGCCAACGAGATCAAGAAGCAGCTCAATCCGTTCGAGAAGGCGGCTGCCGACGTGCGTGCCGGCCTTCAGTCGGCGATGGCGCCGAAACCCTCGGCCGAGCCTGCCGCCCCAGCCGCCCATGAGGCCGAGCCGCTGAAGAACGGCGCGACCGCAATGCCCGGCGCCGCCGGTCCGGAGGCGATGCCAGCCGCGCCGCCGATCGTCACGCCGCCTGCTGCGCCCGCTGCCCCGGCTGCGACGGCCACTCCCGCGCCTTCGCCCGAACCCGCCAAGCCGATGGCTGCAGCAGCGCGGATGCCCGATCCGCAGCCGGCAAAGGTCAACGGGACGAAAAGCCCGGCCGCGCCGAAGCCGGCACCCGCCCGTGTGGCGAAACCGAAGGCAAGCAGCGCCAAACCCGCGGCCAGCGCGAGCGAAACCAAGCCGAAGGTGCCGGCCAGGGCGAAGAGCGCGGCAGCGGCTGCGCCGGCTGCCACAAAGGCAGCCAAGCCAAAACCTGCGGCGTCTGCCCGCAAATCCGCGGAAAAATCGAAGTGAGCACTGCCCGGGACGAAAGCGAGATCGAGGCCTCGTCGGCCCCGCTGATCGAGCATTTGATGGAGCTGCGCACGCGGCTGATGTGGTCGATCGGCGGCTTCTTCGTCGCCTTCCTCGTCTGCTTCTATTTCGCCAAGCAGCTATTCAACATCCTCGTCCAGCCATTCAAATGGGCCGTCAACTGGGCGGGCCTGCAGCATCAGCAGGTCGAGCTGATCTACACCGCGCCGCAGGAATTCTTCTTCACGCAGGTCAAGCTGGCGATGTTCGGCGGACTGGTCATCGCCTTTCCGCTGATTGCCGCGCAGATCTACAAATTCGTGGCGCCCGGCCTCTACAAGAACGAGCGCTCCGCCTTCCTCCCCTTCCTCATCGCCTCGCCGATCCTGTTCATCATGGGCGGCGCGCTGGTTTATTTCTTCTTCACGCCGATGGTCATGTGGTTCTTCCTGTCCATGCAGCAGGTCGGCCCCGGCAATGACGTGCAGATCTCGCTGCTGCCGAAAGTCTCGGAATATCTCAGCCTGATCATGACGCTGATCTTCTCCTTCGGCCTCGTCTTCCAGCTTCCGGTGGTGACGACGCTGATGGCGCGCGTCGGCCTGCTGACCTCGCAGGGCCTGAAGGAAAAGCGCAAATGGGCGATCGTGCTTGCCTTCATCGTCGCGGCGGTGTTGACCCCGCCCGACCCGATGAGCCAGATCGGCCTCGCCGTGCCGACCATCATCCTCTACGAAGTCTCGATCTGGGCCGCCCGCTTCGTCGAGAAGAAGCGCGAGGAGGAAAAACTCGCCGCCGAGAAGGAAGAATCGGGCACGCCAGCGGCGACGTGAAATTCCGGGAACAGTTTACTCCATTCCGGCGTCGAGCACTGCTGCAACCGCAGCGCGGAAACCCGAATTGAGTAAACTGTCCCCGGATTTCGCCCCGAATTTCCGTGCCAAAACGGGGATGGAATTTTCGCCTCGACAAGAAAGTTTTTTGAGCGCGGACAGCCAAGTCGTTGTTTTCGCTCGACCCGCCTTTTCCGTCCGACACGCGAAAATGCCGGCGGATACGATTCTCATCCCCCTCGCCAAAACCTGCCTCATAATCCTCCGCAGTTTCTCCCGCCGGGAACGCTTCCGGAGTCGTTCGAAAGTGGGGAGGAACCGGCGCCTCCGCCATGTTGCCGACGAAGCGGCATGGCCGGGGAGGCCGCGTCCGAAGGTTCCTCCCCGGGTACTACGACCCGGGCGCACTGGACGAGTGCTTAAGACCGGGCCAGCCGAGGCTAGAAATGCCGGAGCCGGAGCAAGGCGAAGCGGAACGGGACGAGGCCAAAAATCGCCGGCGGGCGCGGGAAGCTGCGCCGTATCTAATTCTAGTGAGGCAAGGCATTTTGCGCCCGCTTCCCGACTTCTCCCTCCGCGGCGGGGAGCGTTCTTTGAAATGGCCAGACGCGAAAGCGGGCGTGGCAACGAGGGAGGTTGTATGCAGGGACAGTTTCCTTTTATCCCCGGAAAGGCTCGGCTTTGGAAAGGGTTGCGCGAGGGGATAAAAGGAAACTGTCCCCGGTGCGGCACCTGCACCAACGTCCGTGATTTGACACCGCCGCATCGCTCCGGCATGAGCGGCATCGAAAATCCCCGCAACGAAATCGTCCGATACCGCCCATGCTCGACATCAAATGGATTCGCGAAAAACCGCAGGCCCTGATCGACGCGCTGGTGAAGCGCCAGTGGTCCGAGGAGGACGCGCGGTCGGCTGTCGATGACGTCATTTTGAAGGACGAATCGCGCCGTGCCCATCTCGGTGAGTTGCAGGTCAAGCAGGAGCGCCGCAACGCCGCCTCCAAGGAGATCGGCAATGCGATGCGCAACAAGGACATGGCGCTCGCCGAGACGCTGAAGGAAGAGGTCAACGGCATCAAGGCATTCCTGGCCGAGGCGCAGGAAACCGAGCGCCGCAACGACAAGGCGCTGGAGGATGCGCTGGCCGTGCTGCCCAACGTACCGCTGGAAGACGTGCCGGTCGGCGCCGACGAGCACGGCAATGTCGAGGTCCGCAAGGTCGGCGAGGTAAAACCACGTCCGAATTGGGTGAAGGAGCATTTCGAGATCGGCGAGGCGCTCGGCCTGATGGATTTCGAGCGCGCCGCGAAACTCTCGGGCGCCCGCTTCACCGTGCTCAAGGGCCAGCTTGCGCGGCTCGAACGCGCGCTCGGCCAGTTCATGCTCGACCTGCACACCACCGAGCATGGCTACATGGAGGTGCAGCCACCGCTGCTGGTCCGCGATGAAGTGCTCTATGGAACCGGTAGCCTGCCGAAGTTCGAGGAAGACCTGTTCTTCGTTCGTCATGGCGAAGGCCGTCTCGGCCTCATCCCCACCTCCGAACCTCCGCTGACAAACTTGGTGCGCGAAGAAATCCTCAAGCATGAGCAATTGCCGCTGCGCTTCACCGCGCTGACGCCGTGCTTCCGTTCCGAGGCCGGATCGGCGGGACGCGATACGCGCGGCATGCTGCGTCAGCACCAGTTCTACAAGGTCGAACTGGTCTCCATCACCGACCAGGACAATTCGCTGACCGAGCACGAGCGCATGACGCAATGCGCCGAGGAAGTGCTGAAGCGCCTCGGCCTGCCGTTCCGCACCGTAACGCTCTGCACCGGCGACATGGGGTTCGGCGCCCGAAAGACTTACGACATCGAGGTGTGGCTACCCGGCCAGAACGCGTATCGCGAAATCTCGTCCTGCTCGGTCTGCGGCGATTTCCAGGCGCGCCGTATGGACGCCCGCTATCGGCCGAAGGACGAGAAGGCGACGCGTTTCGTCCACACGTTGAACGGCTCCGGCGTCGCCGTTGGCCGCGCGCTGATCGCCGTCATCGAGAATTACCAGAACCAGGATGGTTCCGTTAGCATTCCTGAAGCATTGCGCCCCTATATGGGTGGGCTCGAGAAGATCGGGGCCTGAAATGCGCATTCTTCTGACCAATGATGACGGCATCCACGCCGAGGGCCTGCAAGTGCTGGAGCGCATTGCGCGGCAGTTGAGCGACGACGTCTGGGTGGTCGCACCGGAGAACGACCAGTCGGGTTTCGCGCATTCGCTGTCGCTGTCGCAGCCGCTGCGCATGCGAAAACTCGACGATCGGCATTTTGCCGTGCGCGGCACGCCGACCGACTGCGTCATCATGGGCGTCAAGAAGCTGATGCCGGAACCGCCCGATCTTGTGCTGTCGGGCGTCAATTCCGGCTCCAACGTCGCCGACGACATCACTTATTCCGGCACGGTGGCCGGCGCCATGGAAGGCACGCTGCTCGGCATCCGTTCGATCGCGCTCAGCCAGGCCTATGTGCTGAAGCAGGATATCGGCCGCGACGTTCCCTGGGAGACTACAGAGGCGCATGCGCCGGCGCTGCTGGACAAGCTGCTCGCGACCGAGCTGCCGGCAGGCGTCTTCCTGAACCTGAATTTCCCGAACTGCGCGCCGGACGAGGTCGAGGGCGTGAGCGTCACTGGGCAGGGCAAACTCGGCTACGGCATGTGGATCGACGAGCGCGCCGACGGCCGCGGCTTTCCCTATTACTGGCTGCGCTTCGGCCGCGGCACGACGGAACCGCTTGCGGGCACCGACCTGCACGCGCTGGACAGCCGCCGCATCGCGGTGACGCCGCTGAAGATGGATCTGACCGCGCACGAATTGCGCGACCAGCTCACCAGGGCGCTTGCATGATCGGCGGTCCCGACCGCGAGGGCTTTGCCGCCTTCATGCTGCGCCTGCGCGGCCGGGGCGGCGTGTCGAACGCGGTGATCGCCGCCTTCGAGGCGACGCCGCGCGCGCCATTTCTGGCCGGGCATTTCCACGATCTCGCCTGGTCCGACCGCATGTTGCCCATCGCCTGCGGCGAGGCGATCGAGGGCGCCGACCTGCAGGCGCAGGTGATTTCAGCGCTCGCCTTCGAGCCCGGCAACCGCGTGCTGGAGATCGGCACCGGTTCGGGATACACCGCCGCCGTCATCTCGCGGCTGGCCGGCCGCGTCACCACCATCGACCGCTACAAGACGCTGGTCGACCAGGCGAAGCAGCGCTTCGAGCAATTTGGCATCCAGAACGTGATCGTGCGCCAGGCCGACGGTGCCAATGGGCTGGCCAGCGAAGGGCCGTTCGACCGCATCGTCGTCTGGGCCGCCTTCGACAGCCATCCGCGCATCTTCGTCGACCAACTTTCCACCGGCGGCACGATGGTCGCCGCTATCGGCCCGGAGGAGGGGAAGCAAGTCCTGGTGCGGCTGACGAAAGTCGGCAGCCGCTTCGAGCGCGAGGATATCGGCGAGGTCCGCTTCCAGCCGATCCTCAAGGGCGCTGCCGCCGTTCTGTGATCGCGACCTGACGCCGGCCGGCCGGGCTGGCACAGGCTTAAAAAAGCGGCAGAAACGTCCGACCTCTTAACCGACCAGTAACATTAACGCGCTTTAATCATACCAGTGTTTGTACCGGGTGTAAGCGGGTCATTGCGATGCTGGTAAGTGTGTTGCGGTCGGATAAGCGCAGGCTTTGGTGCGGCGCGGCCCTGCTCTTGATTACGGGAATGACGGCGGGCTGCAGCTCGCAATTCTCGCGCTTCAACTCCTCGGACGACGTCTTCACCGGCTCGACCGCCAACCAGCGCCAGATCATCAACGGCGAGAGCCAGCCTTATCCCGGCGACAGCGCTCCAATCGCGGCCGCTCCGGTGGATAATGTCTCGACCGGTTCCGTCAATCGCGGCGCGCTCTCTCCTGTGTCATCGCAGCCCTTGCCCGCTCCGGTCGCCGCCGCGAAGTCCGCCCCGGCGCCTGCGAAGGTTGCTGCCGCGCCTGCCGAGCATACGCTGAGGGAGCCTGTTCCGGTTGCCGCTGCCCCCAGGCCCAAGCCGGTGAAAGAAACGGCGGTCGCGTCGACTGCTCCTTCCGAGCCGAAGATGGCGGTTGAGGCGACGGAGCCAGCCGGCTGGTCGCGCGCCGGCGGCACGCAGGTCACCGTCAAGGAAGGCGAGACCGTCTACAATCTGTCGCGCCGCTTCGGCGTGCCTGCCCATGTCATTTCGCAGGTGAACGGGCTTCCGAATGGAGGCGGTTTGCAGGCCGGCCAGAAAGTCGTCATCCCGACCTACGTCTATTCGAACAAGGCGCCGGTCTCCGCGCCCGACAGCAATCCGAATGTCGCCGACGCGAAATCGTCGACCGGCACGAAATTCGACGTTCCGGCAAACAAGGTGCCCGTGCCGTCCAAGGCGCCGCAGGAAAAGCTCGCGGTCCTGCCGCAGCCGCCGAAGGTCAACAAGGCTCCGACTCAGGCTGTGGCGGATACCGCCGCGTCCAGCGACGCCAAGCAGCCCGCAAAGGTCGCAAAAGCTGAGACGGCCAAGACCGAGCCGGTCAAGACGGCGAAGGCTGAACCGGCAAAGATGACCGCCGCCAAGGGCGCCTATACCGTCGAATCGGGAGACACGCTGTCGAAGATCGCCAGGAAGACCGGCGTCAGCGTCACCGCGCTCAAGGCCGCCAACGGCATGCAGGACGGCATCCTGAAGATTGGCCAGACGCTGAAGGTCCCGGCTCCCGGCGAGACGACCGTCGCCAAGGCGGCTCCTGCTCCGGCCGTCGATCCGGTCTCGACCAGCGCTGTGCCGGCGGCACCAAAGAAGGTGGCGCAGGAAGAGACGGTCGTGGCGGCTGCTCCGCCCAAGAATGACGGAAAGGTCATCGAGCAGGCTGAGAAATCCGACGCGGCCGCCCCGAATTCCACCGGCATCGACCGCATGCGCTGGCCGGTGCGCGGCAAGGTCATCTCCGGCTACAGCAAGGGTGGGGGCGGCGAGAAGGACGGCATCGACATCGCGGTTCCCGAGGGCACGCCGGTCAAGGCTGCCGAGAATGGCGTGGTCATCTATGCCGGCGACGGCCTGAAGGAGTTCGGCAACACCGTGCTGGTGCGCCACGAGGACGGTCTGGTCACCGTCTACGGCCACGCCAGCGAACTCAAGGTGCAGCGCGGCCAGAAGGTGAAGCGCGGTGACGAGATCGCGGTTTCGGGCATGAGCGGCAACGCCAATGCGCCGAAACTGCACTTCGAAGTCCGCAAGAACTCCGCTCCGGTCGATCCGACGACCTATCTGGAATAGGCGGCTCGATATCCCTCCCGTCCTTCGAGGCAACTCTCGAAGGACGCACGGCGCCCTAATCCTTCAGCGGCTTGCCCAGCCTCCCCGCCAGGTCCTGCACGAATTGCCAGGCAACGCGGCCAGAACGACTGCCGCGTGTCGTCGCCCATTCCAGCGCTTCGGCGCGTAGCACGTCCGGGTCCATATCGAGATCGTGATAGCGGACGTAGCCGTCGATCATTTCCAGATATTCGTCCTGCGAACATTTGTGGAAGCCCAGCCACAAGCCGAAGCGGTCGGACAGGGACACTTTTTCCTCGACCGCCTCGGACGGGTTGATCGCCGTCGAGCGCTCATTGTCGATCATGTCGCGCGGCAATAGGTGCCGGCGGTTCGACGTTGCATAGAAGATGACATTGGCCGGCCTTCCCTCGACCCCGCCTTCGAGCGCGGCCTTCAGCGACTTGTACGACGTGTCGTCGTGATCGAAGGAAAGGTCGTCGCAGAACAGGATGAAGCGGTACGGCGCCTTTTTCAGGATCGTCATCAGCCGCGGCAGCGTGTCGATATCCTCGCGATGGATCTCGACCAGTTTCAGCCGCGTGCCATCGGCGCTTTGATGATTGATCGTCGCATGGGCAGCCTTCACCAGCGACGATTTTCCCATGCCGCGCGCGCCCCACAGCAGCACGTTGTTGGCTGGGAGCCCGGCGGCGAAGCGCTGCGTGTTGTCGACGAGAATATCGCGTACCCGGTCGACGCCGCGGATCAGGCCGATCTCCACCCGGTTCACTCGATGCACCGGCTCGAGCACGCCATGTTCCGCCGACCAGACGAAGCAGTCCGCCGCGTCGAGGTCGGCTTCCGGCGGCGGGGGAGGGGCGATGCGGTCGACGGCTGCGGTCAGTTGGTCGATCCGGTCGAGGAGGGCTTGCAGGGATGGGCTGGGCATGAAATCGGTCCGGTCAGGTTTCGCATGGGGTCTGTTGACTGCCAGCGATACGCGAATCCCAGCCTTCGCCCAAGGGGAGGGCGGTGGTCCAGATGCGGCAAAAGGCAGTTATGCCTCATGATGGCCTGCGGTCTGCGGCGATAAACCGCGAGAATGGCCGAAATCGGGGCTGAAAACCGCTGGCAATGCCTACAGGTGTAGTTGCATTGGCAGTTCGACCGACTATATTCCGGCCAACTTTGGCGGGCCCCGCAGGGCCCTTTTTCCGTTTCAGGAGCAGACTGCATGATCGTGACCCCGGCATACGCGCAAGGCGTGGGTGCGTCCCCCGACATGTTCATCAGCATCCTGCCCTTCGTGCTGATCTTCGTGATCATGTATTTCCTGATCATCCGGCCGCAGCGCACGCAGTTGAAGAAGCGCCAGGAGATGCTGGCGGGCGTCCGCAAGGGCGATACGGTGGTTACCGGCGGCGGCTTCGTCGGCAAGGTCACCAGGGTGATCGACGACAACGAGCTTGAAATCGACCTCGGCGGCACGAAGGTCACCGCGCTTCGCTCGACGATTTCAGACGTGCGCGTGCGCGGCGAGCCGGTCGCCAACCAGAACGTCAAGAAATAAGCGTCTTCGGGGGTTATACTCCCGTTTGGTCGCCCGACTGACAGAGGCAAGATGCTCTATTTTTCACGCTGGAAGACGATTTCGATCTGGGGTGTCGTGCTCCTGGGCGTGATCTTTGCTATCCCTAATCTATTCTCGGAATCCTTCCGCAACAGCTTGCCAGGCTGGGTTCCCGACCGCCCGATGACGCTCGGCCTCGACCTGCAGGGCGGCTCGCACATCCTGCTCGCCGTCGACCGCAACGACCTCGTCAACGAACGCCTGCAGACCGTGCGCGACGATATCCGCACTTTGCTGCGTGACGCCAAGATCGGCTACACCGGCCTGTCCGGCACCGGCACGTCGGTGCAGGTGCGCATCCGCGAGGCCAACGAGGTCGAGAAGGCCAAGACGGCGCTGGCGACGCTCACCCAGCCGGTGACCAACAGCCTGTTCGGCACGGGTGCGATTTCGGAACTGACGCTGGAAGAGCCGGAGCAGGGGCTGCTGCGCTATACGCTGACGGAAGCGGGCATCAACTATCGCATGTCCTCGGCGGTCACGCAGTCGATCGAAGTCATCGGCCGGCGCGTCAACGAACTCGGCACCACCGAGCCGACCATCCAGCGCCAGGGCGCTGACCGCGTGCTGGTCCAGGTGCCCGGACTCCAGGACCCCCAGCGGCTGAAGGATATTTTGGGCCAGACCGCCAAGCTGACCTTCCAGATGGTTGATCAGTCCGTGCCGGTGCAGGAAGCCATTCAGGGCCGCCCGCCGGCGGGCTCCAGCGTGCTTTATTCGACCGACGATCCGCCGGTCCCCTACCTGATCGAGGACCGCGTCATCGTTTCGGGCGAAAACCTCACTGACGCCCAGGCGACATTCGACCAACGCACCAATGAGCCAGTGGTCTCCTTCCGTTTCGACGGCAAGGGCGCGGCTCGCTTCGGCCAGGCAACCCAGCAGAATGTCGGAAAACTCTTCGCCATCATCCTCGACAACCAGGTGATCTCGGCGCCGCGCATCAATGAGCCGATCCTCGGCGGCAGCGGCCAGATCTCCGGAAATTTTACCCCTGAATCCGCGAACGACTTGGCCGTGCTGCTGCGCGCCGGCGCCTTGCCGGCCGACCTGACCATTGTCGAGGAGCGCACCGTCGGCCCGAGCCTCGGCGCCGACTCCGTCGCGGCTGGTGAATTCGCGGCGATCATCGCCGGCATCCTCGTGGTCGCCTTCATGCTGGTCGCCTACGGCACGCTGGGCATCATCGCCAACGTCGCGCTCGCAGCCAACGTCATCCTGATCATCGCCATCCTGTCCGTGCTCGGCGCGACGCTGACGATGCCCGGCATCGCCGGCATTGTGCTGACGGTCGGCATGGCGGTGGACTCCAACGTCATCATCTACGAGCGCGTTCGCGAGGAGCGGCGATGGGGCCGCTCGCTGGTCCAGTCGCTCGATCAGGGTTTTGCACGCGCCCTGGCGACTATCGTCGATGCCAACTTCACCACCTTCATCGCGGCGGTCATCCTGTTCTATATGGGCACCGGCCCGGTGAAGGGTTTCGCGGTCACGCTCGCCATCGGCATCGTGACGACGGTCTTCACCGCCTTTACGCTGACCCGCTGGATGATTGCTTTCTGGCTGAAGCACTATAAGCCGAAGGAACTGCCGAACGGCCTCATCCGCTTTATCCCGGACGACACCAAGCTGCCCTTCATGAGCTGGCGCCGCTATGCTTTTACCCTTTCGGCGACTGCGTCGCTGGCGGCAGTGATCCTGTTCTTCTCGGTCGAGATGAACTACGGCATCGACTTCCGCGGCGGCACCAGTATCGAGGTTCAATCGAAGGACGGCCCGGCTGACTCGGCTGCCGTGCGCGAGGTGCTGAACGAACTCAATATGGGCGACGTGCAGGTGCAGGAGTTCGGGTCTGATCGCGACCTGTTGATCCGCGTCGAAGGCCAGCAGGCCGGCGACAATGCCGAGCAGAGTGTCGTCGAAAAGGTCCGGCTGTCGCTGGAGGACAGCTACGACTTCCGCCGCGTGGAATCCGTAGGCCCGACCGTTTCTTCGGAACTCGCCTGGGCCGGAACGATGGGCATCCTCGCCTCGCTGGTGGCGATGCTGATCTATATCTGGTTCCGGTTCGAGTGGCAGTTCGGCCTTGGAGCGGTGATCGCCACGGTTCACGACGTCACCATGATGGTCGGCCTCTACGTCGTGTCCGGACTGGAGTTCAACCTGACCAGTATCGCGGCAATCCTGACCATCGTCGGCTATTCGATCAACGACACCGTTGTGGTCTATGACCGCGTGCGTGAAAATCTGCGCAAATACAAGAAGATGCCGATCGAGCAACTGCTCGACCTGTCGATGAACCAGACGCTGTCGCGCACCGTTCTGACCGGCGTCACGACCCTGCTGGCGCTGATTGCACTCTACCTGTTCGGCGGCGAGGTCATCCGCTCTTTCACCTTCGCCATGATCTTCGGCATCCTTGTCGGCACCTACTCGTCGATCTTCGTCGCCGGCCCGCTGCTGATCCTGTTCCGGCTGCGGCCGGAAGGTTCCGGGGCGGATAATAAGGACGACGCCAAGCTGCCGACGACTGCCCAGCCTTCGCAGACCTGACCGGCCGCTTCGTGACGGCCGGCATAGTCATCAGGGACGCACATTTTCCGGGCAGGGCGCCGATAGAAGCCTACGGCAATGGCGGCTTTCGCTTCGCCGACATGTCGCATCGTGGCTCGCTGCTCTGCCTGCCTTCCGGCGTCTATGGCTGGGAGCCGGCCGATCCGGCGGCGCTGACGCCTGCCGACTTTGTACGCCTGATCGCCGAGGCCGAAGGCGTCGAAATCCTTTTGGTCGGCACCGGCCGGAACTTGCGCCCGCTGCCAGCCGCCTTGCGGGCCGCACTGAAGGAAGTGCGCATCTCCGCCGACCCGATGTCGACCGGCGCCGCCGTGCGCACCTACAATGTGCTGCTGGCCGAGGACCGCGCTGTCGCGGCCGCCCTGATCGCCGTCGACTAGGCATCCGAGACTTAGCCGTGGTGGATGAAAAAAAGCTGGTGGCCGATCAGGTCCGCGCCGCGGACTACGACCACTATCTCAGTGCGCTCTACGCCCCGCAGGTCAAGCGCGGCGCACTGCTTTCGCTCTACGCCTTCAATGCCGAGATCGCCGGCATTCGCGGCCGCATCCGCGAGCCGATGCCCGGCGAGGTTCGGCTGCAATGGTGGCGCGACGTGATCGCCAACCGGAACTCCGGCGAGGCGACCGGCCATCCCGTCGCCGACGCGCTGCTCAGGACGATTGCTGAATATCATCTCCCGGAACACGCCTTTGACAATTACCTCGAAGCCCGCGTCTTCGACCTCTACGACGACCCGATGCCGTCGCGCACAGACCTCGAAGGCTATTGCGGCGAGACGGCGGGCGCGCTGATCCAATTGGCGGCGATGGTGCTCGACGCGAAAGCCGCGCCGGATTTTGCGGCACTCGCCGGCCATGCCGGCTGCGCGCAAGCCGTCGCCGGCATTCTGCGGCTGCTGCCGCTGCACCGGGCGAGTGGGCAATGTTATGTGCCGCGCGATATCCTTGCAGCCGCCGGGACGACGCCGGAAGAATTTGTCTCCGCTGGCGCGGGCGAGCCGACCGAACGTGCCGTTGCGGCGATGGTCGCACTGGCGCAGGACCATCTCAGCGCCTTCGTTGCCGGTGCGCGCACGCTTCCGGAGTCGCTACGCCCCGCCTTCCTGCCCGTCGCGCTGGTCCCGGCCTATCTGGCGATCCTGTCTCGGAAACCGAAACAGGCTCTTGCGCACACGGCAAACACCCCTGCCTGGAAACGGCACTGGTCGCTTCTGCGCACCGCCTCGCAGGGCTGGTGAGCAAGCTCTTTTTTTGACGTAAACGAGCCGGCGGAGTAGTCAATCGTCGATCGGTTCCAGCGGTTCGCCGCGCAGGATCGCCTCGTAATCGCGGCCGCGCCGGAAGATGTTGGTAATCCAGACGGTGTCCTCTTCGATCACGTAGCAGATCAGCGCCGACTTCTCGAAAGCGATGGTTCTGAGACCTGCTGCGAGGTCATCACGCGGCCGACCAGAACGGGGAGCGTTGCCGATCCGCCTGCATCGCTCCTCGATGCGCGCTGCATAACCGATTGCCAGACGGCTGAGGATGTCGCTGCCTCGATGGCGTCCGCAATATCAACGAGATCGTGTTCTCCCCGCTTACTCCAACGGACCGGCAGAATCTTCATGCAATCCTCCCGCCCGGGCCTCGTATCGGCGGCGGATGTTATCGATCACCTCCTCACCGGTATATCCAGGCCCCTTGTCTTCGATCGAGGCCTTGATCCGTGCCCTGATGGACGCCATGCGCTCTTCATGTTCTTCGTCATCGCGCCGCAAGGCGCGTAGCGCCGCGCGGACTACCTCGCTGGCCGAGCCGTAAGATCCGTCCTCCACCTTTTCGCGGATCATGCGGGCCATAGCCGGGGTAACAGTGACCGAAAGTTTTTCAGCGGATTCCATCGGTTCGCTCCAGAAGAATTTTGCGAGTAGGATATTATCCTACTCGCAAAATTCTGTCCAACGAGGACCGGATCGACTACTCCGCCGCTCGCACCTCCGGCGCAATACCCAGCCACGCCCGGCAATCGGCCAGCGCCCGTGCCGTCGTTGCCTTCTTCTTGGCGATCGTCTTGTCCTTGCCGCGGAAGCGTCCCTCGAAATCGTCCGGCTTGAGTTTTGTGCCGGGCTCCAGCGGCGGGAACAAGCCAAAATTGACGTTCATCGGCTGGAACGAGCGTTTTCCGGGTTCGTCGTCGGAAACGATATGCCCGCCGGTGATGTGATTGAGCAGCGCGCCGAAGGCGGCGGTGGCCGGCGGCGCCGAGACCCGCCGGCCGAGCCGCTCGGCCGCTGCAAAGCGTCCAGCCAGCAGGCCGATCGCCGCGCTCTCGACATAACCCTCGCAGCCGGTGATCTGGCCGGCGAAACGCAGGCCCGGCCGGTCCTTCAACTGCAAGGTTGGGTCGAGCAGGGTTGGCGAGTTGATGTAGGTGTTGCGGTGCAGCCCGCCGAGCCGCGCGAACTCGGCGTTCTCCAGTCCGGGGATTGTCTTGAAGACGCGCACCTGCTCACCATGCTTCAGTTTTGTCTGGAAACCGACCATGTTGTAGAGTGTGCCCAGCGCGTTGTCCTGGCGAAGCTGCACCACCGCATAGGCCTTCACCGTCGGATTATGCGCATTGGTCAGCCCCATCGGCTTCATCGGCCCGTGCCGCAGCGTTTCCACGCCGCGCTCGGCCATCACCTCGATCGGCAGGCAGCCGTCAAAATAGGGCGTGCCTTCCCACTGCTTGAATTCGGTCTTCTGGCCGTCGACCAGTGCTCTGACGAAAGCGTCGTATTGCGCCTTGTCCATCGGGCAGTTGATGTAATCCTTGCCGGTCCCGCCCGGCCCGACCTTGTCGTAGCGCGACTGGAACCAGCAGACATTCATGTCGATCGTGTCGAAATGCACGATCGGCGCAATCGCATCGAAGAAGGCCAGCGCATCGGCGCCGGTCTTTTTGGCGATTGCTTCGGCAAGCGCCGGCGCCGTCAGCGGGCCGGTGGCGACGATCGCCTGGTCCCAGTCCTCAGGAGGCAGGCCGGTCATTTCCTCGCGCACAATGCTGATCAGCGGATGTGCCTCGATTTTCGCGGTCACCGCTGCGGAAAATCCGTCGCGGTCGACCGCCAGCGCGCCGCCGGCCGGCACCTGGTGCGCGTCGCCGCATGCCATGATCAGCGAATTCGCCAGCCGCATCTCGGCATGCAGCAGGCCGACCGCGTTGGTCTGGGCATCGTCGGAGCGAAAGGAATTGGAGCAGACCAGTTCAGCCAGCCCGTCGGTCTTGTGCGCGTCGGTGCCGCGAACCGGCCGCATTTCGTGCAGGATTACAGGCACGCCGGCCTCTGCCGCCTGCCAAGCTGCCTCGGAGCCGGCCAGCCCGCCGCCGATGATGTGGATGGGATTTGTCATCGCACGGCAAATAAGCCCCTCGCCGGCCTAAAGCAACGGTCGCGAGGACTGGAGCCGGGTGAGCGAGCGGAACTGAATTAAAGCCAGGCCCCAAAAACACAACACCCGCCGGGGGAGGAGGTCCGGCGGGTGTCGCATAGGCCGGGCAGCGTTCGGGAGGAGGAGAAGGCTGCCCGTAGTCGCCGGACCCTGGGAGGAGGATGGGCCAGCGATGTTCTTTTCGCATATGGTGGGTGCGAAACCCGATTTCAACAGCACCCGCCGGGGGAGGAGGTCCGGCGGGTGCCGTTTTGGTGGCCAGTCATCGGGAGGAGGAGAGACTGGCCGTATCCGTCGGAACCGGGGAGGAGGTCGGTTCCGGCGAAATTCCTTAGATGGCCTTGCGCGCGACGTAAGGGATGTCGCTGCGGCTGAAGCCGAGATCGGAAAGCTCGCGGTTCGACAGGCGGCTCAGCTCGGAAACGGTTTCCCGGTAGCGGCGCCAGTTGCGATAGTTGCGGATCAGGTTCATGGTCGTACTCACTTCGTCTTTCGTTCTTTTCTTTTTTTCACGATCCGAAAATAAGCACGCGCGGCCCGTATGAAAAGTGTCTATCCCGCATAGCAGCAATGCAGTTTGTGCATTGCAGCATTAAACGATTTTAGGGAGTGCGGCGCAATTGCGGTTGATTCGGATTTATATCGTGGCGCCAGAGGGTTGCGCTCTCAAACTAAAGTCGGAGGCGCCTGGAGTGCGAGGGGTGGGATGAGCGGTTATTCGAAGCGACTGGCACGCGACATCGAGCGCTGGATCGGCAACGGCCTGATCGACCGCGAGACCGGTGAAACGCTGCTGCGCGACGCCCAGGCTAATGATCGGCGCTCCTTCAGTTTCGGCTTCATTCTCATGATGATGGCGGCACTACTGCTGTGCGCAGCACTTCTGCTGGTCATCGCCTCCAACTGGGACGCGATCCCACGTTTGACCCGCGTGCTTGCCGTGTTTGCGCTCATCCTTGCGGGTTACGTCGGCGGCGCGTTGCTCAAGATGCGCGGCCACGACGCCTTCGCCCAGGCGGCGTGGCTGGTGGCCGCGGCGGCCTTCGGCGGCGGCATCGCCCTGATCGGCCAGATGTATCATCTGTCCGGTGACGAGGAGACGGCGATCCTGACCTGGTGCGCAGGGACGGGCCTCGCCGCCATCCTGTTGCGCTCCGGCCCGCTGACGATCGGCACAGCGGCGATTGCAGCGTCATGGCTGTTCACCGAGGGCTTCGACATCTGGGGCAGGAGTATTGTCCCGGTTTCTTATCCGCTGGTCGCTGCTGCGATCTGGCTGATGTCGCTTTGGACCCGAAGCGCCGCGACCCGCCATCTGATCGTCCTGTCGCTGATTGCTTATGCAGTCCTGCTTGCCGCCGACCGCGACGTCACGCTCTTCGGCTCGTTGCTTGCCGGGCTTTCGCTCGTCCTGCTCACCCTGTCGGTGCTTGTCGGCCCGGCGGTGGAGCGCATTGTGCAACTCGACGGCCGGCTGCCGCTGCATGCGCTGCTGGGTTTCCTGACAGGCGCCGCCATGCTGCAATTCGAGCACACGGAGAATGCGGCGGTGCTGGTCGCGGCGGCGCTGGTGGTCTTCGCCGTCATCGCCGGCACAATCTACCTGCTCGGGCGCGACAGCCGGGGCCTGCGCTGGCTCGCCTATCTCGGTTTCGCCTTCGAACTCTGTTTTCTCTATATGGCGACGATCGGCACCATGCTCGGCACGGCGGGGCTGCTGCTGGCGGTCGGCTTGGTGCTTGCGGTTGCCGCCTTCCTCATCATCCGCATCGAACGTCGCATGAAGATGGAACCCGCATGATGCGCCGCTACTGCCTGCTTGTTGCCGCTCTGGCGCTGGCCGTCCTCCAGATCGGCTTCCTGTCGTGGATCATCGCGGCTCGTGCCGCGCTGCTGCGCGACGGCCGCGAGGTGCTGCTGAAAGTCGAGCCGGTCGACCCGCGTGATCTCTTGCGCGGGGACTATGTGCGGCTGGGCTATGATATCTCCACCATTCCGCGCGACCTCGTTACCTTCGGTCCGCCAATCGAAACCGAGCGCGGCGCCGATGTCTACGTGCGCCTCAAACGGCAGCCTGACGGATTTTGGGGCGTGGCTTCCGCTTACGTCGATGCGCCACCAGCGAGCCCGCCGCCGGATGGCGAGGTCGATTTGCACGGCAAGCTCGCCTATTCCGGTCCCGACGATCCGATCCGCGTCGACTACGGCATCGAGCGTTTTTATCTTCCCGAAGGCGAAGGCAAGCCGATCGAGCGCGATATGCGGGTGCGCAGCTTCGGTATCCTCGCCGCGGTCGGCGCCCACGGCGCGGTGCAGATCAAGGCGCTGATGGACGGCGACACAAAGCTCTTCGAGGAGCCGCTCTACTGAACGCTCGGCTTGTCGCGCGCGGCTGCGCCGTTGACAGAAGCCGAAGGGCATGGGAATGCCGGGTCAGTGCGGATGTGGCGGAATTGGTAGACGCCCTGGATTTAGGTTCCAGTGCCGAAAGGCGTGGGGGTTCGAGTCCCTTCATCCGCACCAAATTTCCCTTTTTGGCGGTTGCTGACGGGAACGGCCAGACTATCGGAGCGGCGGACTTCATTCTTCCTTCCCGATCCAGCCCGCGCGCCTCCAGCAATTGGCCCACGGTACATCGATGTGCTAGAAAATGGCCGCGCTTTTGCGGACGCGCCGACTTTTGCAGCGCGCAAAAAATTGAGAAGGACGGATGCAGAAGGTCAACACAGTCGGCAAAAAGAAGGCGGCGCCTAAGAAGATGTTGCCTGGGCCGATTGCCATCCTCACGGCCGAGAAGAATTTTGCCCACCCGTGGATCGGCAACCCGCTTGCCAACCGCATGGGACTGCATGTCGGACGCATCCTGCTCGCCACGGCCTTCGACCGCTTCCGCCGGCTTCGCAACATTCCGCATCGTGACGATCGCGTATGGATCCAGCAATTGCGGCGGGACGGTGTGGTCGCCATACCGGACTTCCTGCCCTCCGACGAGTTCGCAAGAATGCGGGACGAGATCGTCGGCACGATCCGTGACAGCTTCGAGCGCTTCCCCTTCCAGGAAAACACGGAAACGGGTTTTGGTCAGCGCAAGAACCTCGGCGAAATCGGCTTCGACCGCTTTGATGGCGGCACGCTCAACCGCTTCCTGTCGCTCGACCGGAACCGGACACCGGCAAGCTTTGCGCTGGTCCGCTCGAAGCGGTTTCGCCGCCTGTACAAGACGGCGCTCGGCTTCGGCTTCAACCCCGGCGCGCTGCAGCTTTATTACACGCGTTTCGGCAGCGAAGCGAACCACGACAGCCAGAAGGATTTCCACCGCGACACGTTCCATCCGACCTTGAAATTCTGGTATTTCGTCGAAGACGTTTCGGCCGAGGACGGGCCGTTCATCTATGTTCCCGGCTCGAATCGGACGTCCTCCGCGCGGCTTTCCTGGGAGCACCGGCGCAGCGTCGAGGTTTCGGCGCGGACCGCCAGGAAAGGCGGCGCCTTTCGCATTGACGAGGAAGAGTTGAATGCGCTGGGTTTCGCCGAGCCCCGAACTTTTGCGGTGCGGGGCAACACGCTTGTCATAGCCGACACCTATGGCTTTCACCGTCGCGGCGACGGCAGGCCGGGAGCGGAGCGTTTTGCGCTCTATGGGGGCGTCCGGCGCATGCCCTATCTTTTCTGAGGCGACAGGATCCCGGCCTTGGTAGGCGCTGGCCCTTTCGGTGCCGTTGCGGAATGCCTGACGTCTTTCGGCGAACGGCAGGCGCTGCCGGTCCCTCACGGCCCTGAAAGTCGCGAAGAGAGTTGAAAAAGCCACACTCCTGTGACAAAAGGCGTCACAAAAGTGACGGGATGTGACGGTCCGCTTCGGAAATTCGCGGTAAGAAGCAGGAAGAACAAAGACTTACCGGAATATCTGGAGCGCAGGTGAGAACATCTCTTCCTGGATTCCCGAGGGAAGCTGGGTCTCGTTTTTCCTAACGCCAGATCGTCGCCGGGCAAAGAGATCAGGGACGCGGACGGTTTCGCCGCCGCGGTCCTTTCGAGATAACAAAGGTTTTATGATGCAGGTTACCGAGACACTGAATTCCGGCCTGAAGCGCGAGATCACCGTGAAGGTGCCCGCCGGCGACATGGAATCGAAGCTGCTGGTGCGGCTGGAGAACGCCCGCGGCAAGGCGCGGATCAACGGCTTCCGCCCCGGCAAGGTGCCGCTCCAGCATCTGCGAAAAATGTACGGCAAGTCGTTCATGGCCGAGGTGGTCAACGAGATCCTGTCCGACACCCCGCGCAACATCGTCTCCGAGCGCGGCGAGAAGGCCGCCATGCAGCCCGAGGTCACCATGACCGAGGACGAGAAGGAAGCCGACAAGATCCTGTCCGGCGGCGCCGATTTCGAGTTCAAGCTCGCCTACGAGATCATCCCGGCCTTCGACATCAAGGATTTCACCAGCATCGCTGTGACCCGCCCGGTCTATGACGTGCCGGAAGAGGAGATCGACGAGCAGGTCAAGCGTGTCGCCGAATCGGCGCGCAGCTACGAGACCAAGGACGGCGCGGCCGCCGAAGGCGATCGCGTCACCATCGACTATGTCGGCAAGATCGGCGGCGAGGCTTTTGCGGGCGGCGCCGGCACCGGCCAGCCGCTGGTGCTCGGCTCCAAGGAATTCATCCCCGGCTTCGAGGATCAGCTTGTCGGCGCCAAGGCGGGCGACGAGAAGCAGGTCACCGTGACCTTCCCGGAAAACTACCAGGCCGCCAATCTGGCCGGCAAGGAAGCCACCTTCGACGTGTCGGTCAAGGAAGTTGCCGCTCCCGGCCCTCTCGAGGTCAATGACGAGACCGCCAAAAGCCTGGGTCTCGAATCGCTGGAACGCCTGCGTGAGATCGTGAAGGGCCAGATCGAGAGCCAGTTCGGTTCGATGACCCGCCAGAAGGTGAAGCGCCAGTTGCTCGACCAGCTCGACGCTTCCTATTCGTTCGAGGCCCCGTCAAAGCTGGTCGAGGCCGAGTTCAACAACATCTGGACGCAGGTCAACCGCGACCTCGAAGCCGCCGGCCGGACCTTCGCCGACGAGGAGACCACCGAGGAAGCCGCCCGCGCCGACTATACGAAGCTTGCGGAGCGCCGTGTGCGCCTCGGCCTCGTGCTGGCCGAGATCGGCGAGAAGGCAGGTGTGCAGGTTTCCGATGAAGAGCTGCAGCGCGCGCTGTTCGAGTTCATCCGCCGCTTCCCCGCCGACCAGCAGCAGGGCATCTACGAATATTACCGCAACAATGCCGCCGCGCTGACGACGTTGCGCGCGCCGATCTTCGAGGAGAAGGTGGTCGACCACCTGCTCGGCCAGATTTCGGTCACCGACCAGAAGGTCAGCAAGGAAGAACTGATGGCCGAGGACGAGGACGCCGAGACGGCGACCAAGTCGGCCGGCAAGGCCAAGAAGGCTGCGAAGAAGGCCGAGGCTGCATCGGACGAGGCCGCCGAGGAGCCGAAGAAGAAGGCTCCGGCCAAGAAGAAGGCCGCCAAGGAAGCCGACGCCGAATAAGGCGCTTGCCATCGTGCATACGATCAAGCCGCTCCGTTTCGGGGCGGCTTTTTCTTTGGCGGAAAGTTTGGGCAAGGTACGCGAGCGGTCGGTTCCGGAAGGCCGTTTGCCATCCCGCATTGCTGCGATGCACAAGCGCGGCTTGCAATTCTTACCCACATGGGCCATATGCGCAGCCATAAGGCGCTTGGGCCGCGCGATTTGCGGCTTTCCTCATCGGATGGGACTGGTTGCGTCTGTAGTTCTCCTTCCCGAAAAATCGGTCCGGAGACGAAGCCCCGCGATTTCTGAAGCGCGGGCACGACAGCGCAGCCGCGCGGGCAAAAAAGCCCGCCGCCTTGTCGTTTCATGAAATCATCGTCGACGGCGGGTTGCGCCCCGCCGGGATGGATTATTCGCGGCCGTTGAGCCGCGCGAAAGAAGAAGAACTTGGATATCGAAATTTCCGCGAACCTCGATGGTTTCGCATCCCTCGGAATAACCGGCGCGCTGCTGAAAGCCACCGAAAACGCCGGCTTCGACACGCCGAAGCCGATCCAAACGCAGGCGATTCCGCCGCAGCTTGCCGGTCGCGACATTCTGGGCGTCGCCCAGACCGGTTCGGGCAAGACGGCTGCCTTCAGCCTGCCGATCCTGGCAAAAATCACCGCGCTCGGCACCAAGCGGCTGCCGCGCACCGCCCGCGCCCTCATCCTCGCCCCGACGCGCGAGCTTGCCGTGCAGATCGAGGAGACGATCCGCGTGCTCGCCAAGGGCATGCATATCTCGACCGCGCTGGTGCTCGGCGGCGTCTCCCGCCACAGCCAGGTCAAGCGCATGGCGCAGGGCGTCGACATCCTCATCGCCACGCCGGGCCGCCTGACCGACCTGGTGCGCGAGGGCGAGGTGAAACTCAACGAAACCCGCTGGCTGGTGCTCGACGAGGCCGACCGCATGTTGGACATGGGTTTCATCAACGACGTCAAGCGCATCGCCAAGGCGACGCATGCCGACCGCCAGACGGCGCTGTTTTCCGCCACCATGCCTTCCGAGATCGAGCAACTGGCGCGCGGCATCCTGAAGGATCCGGTTCATGTCGAGGTAGCCCCGCAAGGCACGACGGCCGCCGAGATCAAGCAGAGCGTCGTGCTTGCCCGCCTCAAGCAGAAGCGCAAGGTGCTGTCGACCATGCTCGCGGACCCGGCGATCAGCTCGGCGCTGGTGTTCGCCCGCACAAAGCACGGCGCCGACCGCGTCGTGCGCGATCTCGAGCGCGACGGCATCCAGGCCGCCGTGATCCACGGCAACAAGTCGCAGAATGCCCGCCAGAAGGCGCTCAACGGCTTTCGCGATGGCTCGGTGCGCATCCTCGTCGCTACCGATATTGCGGCGCGCGGCATCGACGTGCCCGGCATTTCGCATGTCATCAATTTCGACCTGCCTGACGAGGCGGAGAGCTACGTCCACCGCATCGGCCGCACGGGCCGCAACGGCGCCGACGGCATCGCCATCACGCTCTGCGATCCGAACGAGAACGCAAAGCTGCGTTCGGTCGAGCGCATCATCCGCATGAAGCTGCCGGTACTGGCCGACCACCTCGGCGAGCCGGACCCGCAAGGCGAGCCGCGCAGCCATGAGCCGCGCCAGGACCGGGACGCAGCGCCGCGCGAGCACCATCGTGCCGGCCGTCCCGGAGGCGACAGGCCGCGCCAGGGTTTCGGCAAGAAGCCGTTTTCCGGAAAGCCGAATGGCGAGAAGCGCTTCGGCGGCCAGGCCAACGGCGAGGGCCGTCCTGCCGGTCAGCCGGCCGGTGAAAAGCGTTTCTCCGGCAAGAAGCGGCCGTTTCGCGGCCGCGGAAATGCCCCACGGGCTGCTTGATGTGGCAGTAGGCAGTAGGCAGTAGGCAGTAGGTGGAGCATTCGGAGTAGAATCAGCTCCTCCTCACGCCTTGACCTTTTTCGACTGCCGACTGCCGAATGCCCATTCCCGATTGCCTCTCCTTGCACCGACCGAACCCTCGTTTGGTCCAATTGCCTCCATCCAATGCATGACATACGGCGGTTGAGGCGAAAGCTTCGGCCGCCGTTGTTTTTCAGGCCGGGAGGAGAGGGCAGGGGATGGCCGGCATAGCGGCACTGGCGATCGCCTATGTGCTCTCGCAATTCTACCGAGCCTTCCTGGCGGTGCTGACGCCCGTTCTGGGCACAGAGCTCGGCGTCACCAAGGGCGACTTCTCCCTGGCCTCGGGCGTCTTTTTCCTGACCTTCGCCCTGTCGCAGTTTCCGATCGGCGTGGCGCTCGACCGGATCGGACCGCGCCGCACCGCGGCCGTCCTGCTCGCCGCCGGCGCGGGAGGCGGCGCTCTGCTGTTTTCCTTCGCCACGGCGCCATGGATGATCATCGCCGCGACCGGGTTTTTGGGCATCGGCTGCGCGCCGGTGCTGATGGCCTCGCTCTATATCTTCGCCCGCCTCTATCGGCCGGCGAGGTTCGCCATGCTGACCTCCTGGCTGGTGGCCTTCGGCACCGCGGGCAATGTCATCGGCTCGGCGCCGCTGGCCTATGCCGAAGCGACCTTCGGTTGGCGCGCGGTTATGGTCGGCCTTTGCCTGATTTCCTTGCTTGTCGCCGCCGCGCTGTATCTGCTTGTTCGCGACCCCGAGCACCCGGAAGCCGCGCGGAAACGCGAAGCCGGCTTTTCCGGTTTTGCCGAGCTTTTCCGCTTGCGCGTGCTCTGGCCGATCATCCCTCTCAGCGCCGTGGCCTACGCGCCGTCCATCGGCATTCGCGGCCTCTGGGCCGGCCCCTATCTCGCCGACGTTTTCCAGGCCGACATCTTCCTGATCGGCGACGTGACGTTCTTCATGGCGCTCGCCATGGTGGTCGGCGCCTTCGTCTACGGGCCGCTCGACCAGTTGTTCGGCACGCGCAAATGGGTGGCTGTCGGCGGAACCAGCATGTGCCTGCTGGCGGTTGCCGGCCTCGGCTTTTTTCCACAGACATCGGTCGGCGTTTCCACCGCGCTACTCATCCTGGTTGGTCTGGCCGGCGGCAACTACGGCTTGCTGATGGCGCATTCGCGCGCCTTCCTGCCGCCGCATCTGATCGGCCGCGGCGTGACGCTGATGAACTTCTTCTCGATCGGCGGAGCAGGCGTCATGCAGTTCGCGACCGGTGCTGTGGTTACCCGCAGCATCGTACCGGGAGACCCGGCCGCCGCCTATTCAGCGCTTTTCCTGTTCATCACGCTGGTGCTGGCCGTTGCCCTTGTGATCTACCTGTTTTCACGCGACGCCAAGCCGAACCACGTAGCCTAGAAACCGATGATATCGGCCAGCCTGCGATGCAGCGGCCCGGTGAGATGCAGGCTGCCGTCGCTGACGAGAAAACCGATGCAGGGCCGATCGGTCTCGGCAACCGGCCGATGGTCGACCGTCTCGTCTGCGATCGAGATGTCGCCGCGCTGAAAGCGGCCGCGCTGATCGTTGAAGGCGCCGTCCAGCACCAGGAACAGTTCAGATCCTTCATGCGTATGGTCCGGTATCGCCCGGCCCGGCCGCAGCCAGAACAGGCTGGCGCTGCATCCGTCGATCTCGCCGAGATTGTATTCCCGAAAACCTGGCAGCTTGCTGCGCCACGGCACATCGGCGACGCCGAAGCCGATGAAGTCGATCAGCGGCTGAGGCAACACGTCGCCGGATTCGCGCTGCCGGTTTTTGATGGCCGGCGACGGACTGGCGAAGATCGCATCGAGCCGGCCCTGTCGGTTTCCGAGCCCGACCGGCTCGGCGCCGGTCAGCGCGGCGCCGGCCAGTAACTCCAGTCGCGCCACCAAGGCACGGCTCGCGGGCTTGATCGCCAGGTGGCTTTCGACGAGCACGCGAACCGGCGCAGGAAGACCGCCCGCGACATAGCGGGCGAGCAGCACGTCCAGCGGTTCGGATATTTCGGGAGCCATTTGTCCATCGCAGGGGCCGCCTGATGGCGGCGGAATTGCCAAGTCTACGCGGGATTTACCGGTCTGGATTGCTACGCTTTTGGTTTTCGGCGCATTTGCCGATGTCGGCTAACGCGAAAATTCGCATGGGCCAAGCATTTTCGTCGGAAACGCTGTTGTTGAATGTGCTGCCCGTCTCTGGCAGGAAGTCGGACAACGTCACGGCCGGTCTTGGTCGCGGCATCGGTTGCAATTGCGGCGGCCCTGCACTGGGCTCCGCCAGTATGACGGGAAGTTCGTGATGATGGGTTCGGTCATCGATGCGATCGGCAACACGCCGCTGATCCGGCTGCGCCGCGCCTCCGAGGAAACCGGCTGCGAAATCCTCGGCAAGGCTGAATTCATGAACCCCGGCCAGTCGGTGAAGGACCGCGCCGGCCTGTTCATCATCCGCGACGCCGAGAAACGCGGCCTGCTGAGGCCGGGCGGCGTAATTGTCGAGGGCACCGCCGGCAACACCGGCATCGGCTTGACGGTGGTCGCCAAGGCGCTGGGCTACCGCACGGTCATCGTCATTCCCGACACGCAGAGCCAGGAAAAGAAGGACGCGCTGCGGCTGCTCGGCGCCGAACTCATCGAGGTACCGGCCGTGCCATACAAGAACCCGAACAATTACGTAAAAGTGTCCGGCCGTCTTGCCGAGCAGATCGCCCGCAGCGAGAGCAGCGGCGCGATCTGGGCGAACCAGTTCGACAATGTCGCCAACCGCGATGGCCATATCGCCACCACGGCACAGGAAATCTGGAACCAGACGAATAGCAAGGTTGACGGCTTTGTCTCGGCGGTCGGCACCGGCGGCACGCTGGCCGGGGTAGCAGCGGGCCTGAAGGAGAAAAGCAAGGCGGTGAAGATCGCTATAGCCGATCCGCTAGGCGCCGCGCTGTTCAGCTACTACACGTCGGGCGAGTTGAAGGCCGAGGGCAGTTCGATCACCGAGGGCATCGGCCAGGGCCGCATTACCGCCAATCTCGAAGGGTTTGCGCCGGATTTCTCCTATCAGATACCCGACGAGGAAGCGCTGCCGATCATCTTCGATCTCGTGCAGGAAGAGGGACTGTGTCTTGGCGGCTCGACAGGCATCAACATCGCCGGAGCGATCCGGTTGGCGCGCGACCTCGGTCCGGGCCACACCATCGTGACCGTGCTCTGCGACTACGGCACGCGCTATCAGTCGAAACTGTTCAACCCGGAATTCCTGCGGACAAAAAACCTGCCGATCCCGCATTGGATGGACCGCACGCCACAGATCGACGTGCCGTACGAGAAGGTCGCTTGATGCCGTTCCAGACTGCGGCTCTGTTTCGCGACGACGCCTGTCTCAGCGAGACCGCAGCGACAGTGGTCGCGGTCAATGAGCGCGGCGGCATCATTCTGGACCGCACGATCTTCTACGCGACTTCCGGTGGCCAGCCCGGCGATACCGGACACCTGATCCGTGCCGACGGCACGCGCCTGGCGGTTTCAGCGACGGTCACCGGCGAGACCAAGGACGAGATCATCCACGTTCCCGCACCAGGCCAAAGCGTGCCGGCAATCGGTGAGGGCGTGGGGCTCGCAATCGACTGGCCGCGCCGCCATCTGCTGATGCGCATGCACACCGCCTGCCACCTGCTCAGCGTCGTCTGTCCTTTTCCGATCACCGGCGCCGCGGTCAGCGAGGACGACAGCCGTGTCGATTTCGACATTCCCGACCCGAGCTACACCAAGGAACTGGTGACTGCACGGCTGATGGAACTGGTGACGGCCAACCACCCCATCTTCATCCGCTGGATCACCGACGAGGATCTTGCCGCCAATCCGACCCTGGTGAAGTCGAAGAACGTGCGCCCGCCATCCGGCACCGGCCGCATCCGGCTCGTCTGCATCGGCGATGGCGCCAGTGTCGACAGCCAGCCCTGCGGCGGCACGCATGTGGCGGCGACGGGCGAGGTCGGCGATATTCATATCGGCAAGATCGAGAAGAAAGGCCGCGAGAACCGCCGATTCCGTATCCGCTTCGGGCCGCTTCCAGCGCAATAAATTCAGCCGTACATCCTCGTCTGCAGCACCTCGTGATGTGTCGAGCGCTGGTCCCAGCGTTTGAGAATCTTTCGCGCTTCCTCCGGCACATAGGCCGCCTCGTAGTCCGCACCCTGGAACGCGATGACATTGTCGAGCGAATCGAAACTCATCACCGTCGTGAATTGAATCTCGTCGCCCGCCACGCGCCGCAACAGTTCGATCGAGCGATAACCGGCGATCTTTTTCGCCTCGATGCCCGGAAAGACAAAAGTGTCGAGAAGGCGCTCATAGGCGTCAGCGTTTTCGCGGGTTGTATAGCCGTTCCAGATTCGCTTGATCATGGCATTGCTCCATGGACGTTCTTGTTTGCAGGGGCTGGCCCTTTTTTGCGCTGCACCGATATGTAACAAGCTTGGCGCCGAGTTCGACAGGGAGTTCATTGTATGCCGGAAAAGAGCCCGTTCGTCGTCGATGCCGACTGGCTGCAGGGGCAGTTGGGCCGGCCCGGCCTGTCTATCGTCGACGCCTCCTGGTATCTGCCGGCGCAGAACCGCGATCCGAAGGCCGAATACGACGCCGCGCATATTCATGGCGCGATCTTCTTCGACCAGGACCTTGTCGTAGATCCCGACTCCGATCTGCCCCACACGCTGCCAAAACCATCGCTGTTCGCCCAATATGTGGGCTCGATGGGCATTTCGGCCGACGATACCATCGTCGTCTATGACGGCCCCGGCATGTTCACCGCGCCGCGCGTCTGGTGGATGTTTCGCATCATGGGCGCGCCGGAAGTGTTCGTGCTCGATGGCGGCTTCGACAACTGGAAGGCCGCGGGCCGTCCGGTGACCTCGGAGCCGACAAAGACCGCACCGAATATTTTTTTCACCGACTTCGATGCGAGCCGCGTCGCCGGCATCGACGATGTCCGCAAGGCAATTGCCACCGGTGGCAGCCAGATCGCCGACGCCCGCCCGCCGCGCCGCTTCTCGGGAGAGGATCCAGAGCCGCGCAAGGGCGTGCGGGGCGGTCATATGCCGGGCGCGAAGAGCGTGCCGGCGCTGTCGCTGTCCAAGAACGGCTATCTGCTGCCGGTGGAAGCGCTTCGCCGCACGCTGGAACATGCCGGGCTTGATCTCGACAAGCCGGTGATCACCTCTTGCGGTTCCGGCATCACGGCCGCCGTCATCACGCTGGCGCTGCAGAGCGTCGGCCATGGCGACAACCGGCTCTATGACGGGTCGTGGACCGAATGGGGCGGGCGTGGCGACACTGAAGTCGTAACAGGCAAGGACTGACATGGCGAAGAAGACCAAGCCGGAAACCATCCCGGTAACCGTGACCTTTCTCGAAATGGCGCGGCCGCCGGCGCACTATGCGCCGCTTCCCTACAACAGGCAGATCGCGCTGCTGCGGGTGCGCAACATCCAGGTTCATTATTACCGTTACCTCATCGACCGGGTCGGCCGGAAATGGCACTGGGTGAACGCGCTGCGCCTTTCCGACGAAGAGATTGCCGAAGGCCTGGGCAAGCCGGACCGCGACATCCGCGTGCTTTATCTCGAAGGTGCGCCGGCCGGCTTCTTCGACATCAAGCCGCATGCGCCCGGAGAGATCGAACTGGCCTATTTCGGCATGATGGAGCATGCGACGGGACAGGGGCTGGGCCGCTGGTTCCTGAGCGCTGCGGTGGAGGCCGCGTGGTCGTACAAGCCGGACAGGGTGATCGTGCAGACCTGCACGCTCGACCACCCTGCGGCCTTGCCGCTCTACCAGAAGATCGGCTTCTCGCCCGTCGGCCAGGCGCAGGAGATGGTCCATCCCATGACAATGGAAGAGCGCGCGGCGGTAATCGTCCGGCCCTGATCTCCCAAGCCGATGCTGAACGCGGCGTTCAGCGTCAATTCAGCTTGGAAAAGCCAGAATCCGGCATCACTCAACAAGCTTCACTGAGGACATGCCCATGCCGACCCGCCGCCAGATCGCAGCCTTCGCGCTCGCCTTGCTTGCTTTCCCCACAATGGTGTCCGCCCAGTCGGCGATGCCGTCGGCCACGCAAATCGAGCGCAAGCTGGAAGCGCCGGCTGCGCGCTCCGTGCGGCCGAACCAGCGCGTCACCGTCCGCGAGTTCAAGCGCCGCCCCGACCTTCGCCGCGCCGCGCCGTCGATCGATATCCAGTCAATCAATTTTGCCTTCGGCTCCTCCGAGATTCCGGATTCGCAGTATCGCAAGGTCGAGACCATCGCCACCGCTCTGGAGCGCCTGCTGCGCCGCCGGCCAGGCACGAAAGTGCTCATCGAGGGCCACACCGATGCGGTTGGTTCGGCGGCTTCCAACCAGATCCTCTCGGAAGACCGCGCCGACTCGCTGCGCCGGGTGCTGGTGCGCGAATTCGGCATTCCGCGCCGCGCACTGGAGACGGTCGGTTATGGCGAGGAATTCCTGCTCGTGCCGACGCAGAACGAGAACTGGCAGAACCGCCGCGTCACCCTGCTCCGCATCGACGATTTTCTCCAGTAGGCTGCCGTCCGAACCCGCCCGCCGTTTTCGCCGAGCGCGCAGGTTTCGGGTGGAGGGTTGGGCGGCGGCGCTGTAATTTTCGGCTCATCACCAGATCGAGGAGCCAGCCGATGCTTATCCGCTTCAAAGCCTTGCCGACCGACGCCGTTCGCGCTCTCCAGCGCGGCGGTGTAGACGCCTACGGCTTCGTTCCCGAGCAGAAGATATCCGATGGCGACGGCGTGCCGTGCCGGCATTGCCTACGCACTGTCGCGGCCGGCAAGCCTTACCTGATCCTCGCCTACCGCCCGTTTCCGGCGCTCCAGCCCTATGCCGAGACTGGCCCGATCTTCCTGTGCGCCGAGGAATGCGACCGCGCTCCCGAAACCGACGTGCTGCCCGACATCTTCCGCTCGACGCCCGACTATATCTTGCGAGGCTATGGCGCTGACGACCGCATCGTCTACGGCACCGGCGCGGTCACGCCGACGCAAAGCATCTGCGGCCGGGCGCATGAACTGTTCGAGCGTGACGACGTCGCCTATGTGCATGTGCGTTCGGCCAGGAACAATTGTTACCAGTGCCGGATCGAGCGGGCGTGAGGGCGGCGGGGTTTTGGCGTTAACCTTTTGTTAACGATCCGATGCCTACCATCAGCCATCTGATCGGGTTCCGACCACGGATGGACTGGCGGAAAGTCGATTGAAAAAAGCGGGGTTTATCCCCGCTTTTTTGTTGAACTCCCATGACAAATCCGGCCTCGAAGGCGGGATTTATCTTGTATGAAAGGTTCGTTCAGGCGGCGAGCACCTGCTTCGGCTCGGCCATCTCGTAGCCGAGTGCTTCCGCCACGGCGCGGTTGGTGATGCGGCCCTTGTGGACGTTGAGGCCGTTGCGCAGGTGGTGGTCGTCGACCAGCGCCTTCAGGCCCTTGTCCGCAAGCTGCAGGCCGTAATGCAGCGTCGCGTTGTTAAGCGCATGCGCCGAGGTGACCGGCACGGCGCCCGGCATGTTGGCGACGCAGTAGTGGATGATGCCGTCGACCTCGTAGGTCGGCTCCGCATGGGTCGTGGCATGCGAGGTTTCGAAGCAACCGCCCTGATCGATGGCGACGTCGACCAGCACCGCACCCTTCTTCATGCCGGACAGCATTTCGCGCGTCACCAGTTTTGGTGCCGCCGCACCCGGGATCAGCACCGCGCCGACCACGATGTCGGCGGAGAAGCACTCTTCCTCGAGCGCTTCCACCGTTGAGTAGCGGGTGTGCACGCGGCCATTAAAAATGTCGTCGAGTTGGCGCAAGCGCGGGATGGAGCGGTCGATGATGGTGACGTCGGCGCCGAGGCCGGCGGCCATCTTGGCTGCATGCAGGCCGACCACGCCTCCGCCGAGCACGGTCACCTTGCCCGGCAGCACGCCCGGCACGCCGCCGAGCAACACGCCGCGGCCGCCATTGGCCTTCTGCAGTGCCGTCGCGCCGGCCTGGATCGACAGGCGGCCGGCGACTTCCGACATCGGCGCCAGCAGGGGAAGCCCGCCCCGCTCGTCGGTCACCGTCTCGTAGGCGACAGCGGTCACGCCGGAGGCCAGCAGGCCCTTGGTCTGCTCCGGATCGGGCGCGAGGTGCAGATAGGTGTAGAGGATCTGGTCGCCGCGCAGTTGTACCCATTCGGCTGGCTGCGGCTCCTTGACCTTCACGATCATATCGGATTTTGCGAACACCTCTTCGGCGGTCTTGGCGATCCTGGCGCCGGCGGAGCGATAGGCATTATCGTCGGCGCCGATGCCGGCGCCCGCGCCGGTCTCGACCAGCACCTCATGGCCGTGGGCCGCATATTCGCGCACCGAACCGGGGGTCAGGCCGACGCGATATTCGTGATTCTTGATTTCCTTCGGACAACCGACTCGCATGGCTCTGTTCCTCGTTTGACGCCTTGACGGCTTGTTCCCTGTATCCTGCAAGGATACGCGCCTTGCGGCCGAAAGAGTTTGCGAAGTGAATTGCTTCCACCGGGATACGCCGCTATTCGTTGCGTGAAACTCACCGATCATCGAAGAAAGTTCGAACGATGCCGCTCGACAGGATCGATATCGCGATATTGGATACGCTGCAGAAGGATGGCCGCATCCCCAATGCCGCCCTGGCGGAGAAGGTCGGGCTGTCGCAATCGGCCTGTTCGAGACGTCTGGACAATCTGGAGAAGAACGGCGTCATCCGGGGCTATCACGCGCGTTTGTCGAACGCCGCGCTCGGCCACCAGATGACGGCGATCGTCCACATCTCGCTGTCGGGCCAGTTCGAAAAGACGCTGTCCGACTTCGAGGCGGCGATCAAGCGTTGCCCCAACGTGCTGTCCTGCCACCTGATGTCGGGCGAATACGACTACATCCTGCGCATAGCCGCAAAAGACCTCGCCGACTACGAGCGCATCCACAAGGAATGGCTGTCGGCCATGCCGCATGTGACGAAGATCAACTCGAGTTTCGCGTTGCGCGAGATCGTCGACCGCACCGCGCTGGGGCTGAAGCCGGAGATGGCTTAGGTTCTTCGGTTCAGCTTGCTTGGCCTTGGCCGCATGTTGAGTGCGCGAATTTGCGGTTTCAGAGGATTGTCGCCTCCGTCACGATCCGCTCCATCGCTATGTCGTGCGGCTGCGCATAGATCGTCGGGATGGCCTGCATCGTATAACCGACGCCGACGACCAGCGGTTTCGCGGGCAGGGACGCCAATGTGCGGTCGAAGAACCCGCCGCCATAGCCCAGCCTATAGTTTTGCGGATCGAAGCCGACCAGCGGCGCGATGACGACGTCGGGGATGACCGGCCCGCCGGAGGCGGGGACCGGAATGTTCCAGACTCCCTTTTCGAGCGGATCGCCGGGCCGATAGGCGCGAAAGACCAGCGGCCGGCCCTTTTCGACGACGACCGGCAGGGCGATGCGGCCGCCACGCTCGGCCACGGAGACGATCCACGGGCGCAGGTCGGGCTCGCCGCGAAACGGCCAGTAGAGGCTGATCATATGGCCCCTGATGTCGCCGATAACGGCATCGAGTCCTCGCGCGATGCGGCCCGCCATTTCCGTGCGTATTTCGGCGGGTATGGCGAGCCGCGCCTCGATCAGCCGTTCGCGCTCGGCCTTGCGCCATCGGCGGACATCGGCCCACAAGACCTGATCGGATGGGCGGCCGGAGCCGAGACCTACCTCGATCTCGTGCATGAAACAGGGAGGCGACGCGTAGCGCGGCGGGTCTTTGTCGTCGCGATCGTGATCCATCGGATATCCTCGCTCGTCCGGCTTTTATGAAGAGGCTAGACTTGGCGGGCGAGGGCGGCATGCGCATTCGCGACATCGGGCGTCCGAATGTCCGGAAGGTCATACGCCTGTGCGGAAACGGCCGCCCCAAAGGGTACGGTGCTTGTTTCAGGCGGTCGCGCGCCCCATCCTTTGCATGGCCTGATCGCCATCGAACGGGACGAGTGCAAACACATGACCGCTTTCTCTCATCACGTCGTCGTTGTCGGGGCCGGCTTCGGCGGCCTCGAATTCACGCGCGCGCTTGCCGGCGCACCTGTTTGCGTGACCGTCATCGACCGGCGCAACCATCACCTGTTCCAGCCGCTGCTCTATCAGGTCGCGACCACCTCGCTGGCGACTTCGGAGATCGCCTGGCCCGTTCGGCACCTTCTGCGAAAGCGCAAGGATGTGACGACGCTGCTCGGCACCGTTGTCGGGATCGATCCCACTGGAAAGCGTGTGCTGCTGGAGGATGGCACGGCAGTCGCCTACGACACGCTGGTGCTCGCCACCGGGGCGCGGCACGCCTATTTCGGCCATGACGAATGGGAGCCGTTCGCGCCTGGCCTGAAGACGCTGGAGGACGCGACCACAATCCGCAGGCGCATCCTGCTTGCCTTCGAACGGGCCGAACAGGAGAGTGACCCGGACAAGCGGCGGGCGTTGATGACGCTGGTCATCATCGGCGGTGGGCCGACCGGTGTCGAACTCGCCGGCACGATCGCCGAACTGACACGCGACACGCTTATCGGTGAGTTCCGTAACATCGACACAAGCACAACGCGCGTCGTCCTGATCGAGGCCGGCGACCGCGTGCTCCCAGGTTTCAAGCCGGAATTGTCGGCCTATGCGAAGGCAGCGCTGGAGCGGCTCGGCGTCACCGTCGAACTCGGCCGTCCGGTGTCGGAATGCACCGCCGACGGTGTGGCGTTCGGCGGCGAGCGCCTTCCGGCCGCAACGATCATCTGGGCGGCCGGCGTTGCCGCCTCGCCGGCGGCCGAATGGCTGGGCGTTGCCGCCGATCGCGTCGGCCGCATCATGGTCGAGCCGGACCTGACCGTACCCGGTCACCCCGATATCTTCGCCGTCGGCGACACCGCCCATGTCGAATGGAAGGAGGGGCGTCTGGTCCCCGGCGTAGCGCCCGCCGCCAAGCAGCAGGGCAAGCATGTCGCGGCAACCGTCAAGGCGCGTCTGGCTGGCGACACCGCGCCGCGGCCATTCCGCTACAGGCACGACGGCGACCTTGCCACGATCGGCAAGCGCGCCGCGGCGATCGATTTTGGCTGGATAAAGCTGAAAGGCTGGATCGCCTGGTGGATATGGGGCTTTGCCCACATCTATTTCCTGATCGGCCTCCGGAACCGGCTGACCGTGTCGTTGAGCTGGCTATGGATCTATGTCACCGGGCAGCGCAGCGCCCGGTTGATCACGCAGGGAGATGCCGACAGGAAATGACGGGTGCCAGGGTTGGCGCCGGGTGCGATGGATCATTTGCCGGCAAATGTCATCGACATGTCATTCCTTCTTGCTGGACTCGGCTAAATTTTGGCGCGAAAGTTTTGGTTTCGGGGTCGATCTTTCGCTTTCCAGTTTCACCAGGAGAATCCATGTCCGAGATGCTTCACCCGATATCCCGCCGCTCTTTCCTCGCCGGCGGCGCCGCTGTTGGCGCGCTGATCGTGCTGCATCCTTTTTCCGCGCGCGCTCAGGCCAACCAGGCGCATCTGCGCATCATGGAGACCACAGACATCCATGTGAACGTGCTGCCCTATGATTACTACGCCGACAAACCAAACGACACGATGGGCCTCTCGCGCACGGCCTCGCTGATCGACGCGGTTCGCAAGGAAGCTACCAATGCAATGCTGATCGACAATGGCGACCTCTTGCAAGGCAATCCGATGGGCGACTACATCGCCTATGAGAAGGGCATAAAGGAGGGCGATCTCCATCCCGTCATGAAGGGCATGAACCTGCTCGGCTACGAATGCTCCACGCTCGGCAACCATGAGTTCAACTACGGCCTGTCATTCCTCGATAAGGTGCTGGCCGGAGCGAATTTCCCCTTCGTTTGCGCCAACCTGATCAAGGGCACCGAACTCGCCGCGAACCCGCGCGACGACAAGCTTTACCTCAAGCCCTACGTGATCCTTGAAAAAAAGATCAAGGACGGCTCGGGCGCCGAGCAGCCGATCAGGATCGGAATCATCGGTTTCGTGCCGCCGCAGATCATGCTGTGGGACGCCAAGAACCTGACCGGCAATGTGGTGACGCGCGACATCGTCGAGGCGGCAAAGGCCTGGGTACCGCAGATCAGGGAGGAGGGCGCGGACGTCGTCATTGCGCTCTCGCATTCCGGCATCGACGTCAAGCAGGGCGACATGATGGAGAATGCTTCCTTCTTCGTCGCGGGCGTGGAGGGCATCGATGCGGTCTTTACCGGTCACCAACACCTTGTCTTCCCTGGAAAAAAGGATTTTCAGGAACTCGCGGGCGTCGATACGGCGGCGGGTACGCTGCAAGGCAAGCCGGCGGTCATGGGCGGCTTCTGGGGCTCGCATATGGGCCTGATCGACCTCTTGCTGGAACGCGACAGCTCGCAATGGAAGATCGTTTCTGCGACCTCGGAAGCCAGGCCGATCTATGAGCGCGTCGAAAACAAGAACAAGGCGACGGTCGGCGACGACCAGCACATCGTCGAGGCGCTGAAGGAGGATCACGAGGCGACGCTCGCCTATGTCAGGCGGCCGGTCGGCAAGACGTCCGCGCCGCTCTATTCCTATTTCGCGCTGGTCGCCGACGACCCGTCGGTGCAGATCGTCAGCCAGGCGCAGACCTGGTATATCAAGGACTTGCTGAAGGATACTGAGTGGAAGGATCTGCCCGTCCTGTCGGCTGCGGCGCCATTCAAGTCGGGCGGGCGCGGCGGTCCGGACTACTATACGGATGTTCCCGCCGGAGACATCGCGATCAAGAATGTCGCCGACCTTTATCTCTACCCGAACACAGTTCGGGCGGTGGAGATCACGGGGGCGCAGGTCAAGGAATGGCTGGAGATGTCGGCCGGCATCTTCAATACGGTCGAGGCCGGCAAGTCCGACCAGGCTCTGATCAACCTCGACTTCCCGTCCTACAATTTCGACGTGATCGACGGCGTGACCTACAAGATCGATCTGTCGCAGCCGCCGAAATACGATCCGAAGGGTGGGGTGATCAATGCGTCGTCCGAGCGCATCAAGGACTTGATGTTCGACGGAAAACCCATTGATCCGGTCCAGAAGTTCGTCGTCGCTACCAACAACTACCGGGCCGGCGGCGGCGGCAATTTTCCCGAGATCAACGCCTCGAAGATCATCTTCGAGGCGCCGGACACCAACCGCGACGTGATCGTGCGCTACATCATCGCGGAAGGTACGATCAACCCCTCGGCGGACGCCAACTGGACGTTCTCGCCGCTGGCGGGCACGTCCGTTTTGTTCGAAACCGGCCCGAAGGCCAAGGATTTCATCGCCAGCCAGAAGGCGGTGAAGATCGAGGCGGCCGGCGACGGCGAGAATGGTTTTGCGAAGTACCGCATCACGCTTTGACGGCGGAGCCTGACAAGGCCTCCACCAAGCGCGAGTGATCCGTAGGCGGGGCGAGGTGGGTTCTCCCCTACGCCGCCTTTGCCAAGGGCCTTGCCGCCAGTTCCCGGACCGCGGCGGTCGCCTTTTCCAGCGCTTGCGCTACGGCCTCCTCGCCCATCCCGACGCCTTCGATGCGGATGACCTCGACCTCGGTGATGCCGATGAAGCCGAGGACGGACTTCAGATAAGGGATGGCGAAGTCGTATACCGCCGACGGGCCTTCGGAGTAGATGCCGCCCGAGGCAAGCACGATATAGACCTTCTTGCCGGTCACGAGCCCTTTGGGGCCGCTCTCGCCATAGGAGAACGTCTTGCCGGAGCGGGCGATGTGATCGATCCACGATTTCAGCGTCGACGAAATGCCAAAATTGATCATGCCAGTCGACAGGATGATGTGGTCGGCCGACAACAATTCGTCGATGGCGCGGTCGGAGACGCCGACAACCTCCGACTGGTGGGCGTCGCGCGCCTCGGGTGCCGTATGGATGCCGGAAGCATAGGCCGGCTCAATGTGCGGAAGCGGGTTCTTCACAAGATCGCGGGTGACAACGGTGCTGCCGGGCAGCGCCTTGTGCAGTTCTTCGGCGAGTTCGGTCGCAACTTTCGTGGAGAGGGAGGCTTCGCCGCGCGGGCTCGATGTGACAACCAGAATGGACATTGCCGTTTTTCCTTCAATGATGACCGGCCAACGTCTCGGGCCGCCGGGCATTGAGATAGGAGGCGCTATCCATTATAAAAATCGGGAAAATTTCTATCCGATATATCGATTTTCTGGATACATCATGCAGGCCAACCCGACCCTCGACCAGTTGCTGACATTTCTGACCATCGCCGAAACAGGCAGTTTTTCAGCGGCGGGGCGGCGGCTGAACCGGGCGCAGTCGGTGATCAGCTACACGATCGCCAACCTCGAAGCGCAACTGGAACTGAAACTCTTCTCCCGCGCCGGCACCCGCGAACCGACGCTCACGGCGGCTGGAGAGGCGATGTTGCCCGATGCCCGCAGAATGATCGGCGTCCTTCAGGATATCCGCGCCTTGGCAGAGGGACTGAATGCAGGGCTGGAAGCCGAGCTTTCCATCGCCGTCGACGTGACATTGCCGTCGCTGGCGCTGATCGATGTCCTGAATGCCTTCGAAGCCCAGTTCCCGACCGTCGCCCTGGTTCTCAGCGTCGGCGCGCTGGGCATCGTGTGGGATCAGCTTCTGGAGCGGCAAAGCGACGTCACCTTCGGCGGTCCGCCCGTGGTGCTGGCGCCGGGCCTGGTCTCGATCCGGATCGGCAGCGCTTCGATGTCGCCGGTGGCGGCGCCCGGTCATCCCCTGGCGGTCTATCCCGGACGGGTGCCGCTGTCGGCGGCGCGCGAGCATATCCAATTGGTGGTCTCGGATCCGACCAAGATGACCAAGGGCCGCGACTTCGGTGTGTTCGCCTATCGAACGTGGCGAATGACCGACATGAACACCAAGTACCAACTGATCCTGTCCGGCCTCGGGTGGGGTGGCTTGCCGTCGTGGATGATTGCAGACGACGTGGCGGCAGGCCGCCTCATTGTGCTCGACCTCGAGCCTTATCCCGTCAGGCCGTATTCGCTCTACGCCTTCCATCGGGCCGACAAGCCGCCGGGCCCTGCCGCCCAATGGTTGATCGACCGTTTCAAGCAGAAACTTCTGGAGATGTGAATCGCACTGCCCGCAAAAGCTTTCCAGCCGAGGTAGCCCTGCTGTCATGCCCGCATGACGCAGATGAAGTTACCGGATCGACGGCGAGGCAAGGCTGCTGCGCGAGCCTATCGCATTGTTGGTGCCTGGTGTCGGAATTCCGATCTGGTTGCCGCCGCCATAGGGGTTCTGTCCGACATTGCGTCCGAGCGGATCGATGGGCACCGTAACCGTCGGCGTGGCGTTGGGCTCGATTATGCCGAAGCCGGTATCGGGCGATGGATTCTGGATCGATCCGGTGGTCTCGTTGTCGATGATGCCGTTGCTGGAGCCCGGTGCGGCCCCGGAGTTGAATGAGCCTCCGGCGCCTGGATCCATCACCGACGGGCACGTGGCTTTTGGGTTGTTGATGACGTCGCCGCAGCTATCACTTGTCGTTTGCGCCCAGCCCGCGCTGGCGCCGGCAATCAGCATGGCTGTTGCCATAAAAAGTGTTTTCATCAGAGCCTCCTAACGCTCTCACATGGCCACCAAGGACCGCTTATGGAGGCAACGCGTCAGGGCAGGCTTGGTTTCGGGCGAACTCAGCTTCGGTAGATCACTTGTCTGACATCGATATATTCGGCGCGGAAGCCTGCCTCGCAATAGTGCAGGTAGAATTCCCAGAGGCGGCGGAAACGCTCGTCGAAGCCGAGCGGCACGATGCGTTCCCAGGACGACAGGAACCGGTCGCGCCATTCCGCGAGCGTGCGTGCATAGTCCTGCGCAAAGATGCGCTCGCGCGCCAGCCGCAAGCCTTGCTCCGCGCCGAGCGACTGGAGAATGCGCGGGGTGGGCAGCATGCCGCCCGGAAAGACATAACGCTGGATGAAATCCGGGCGGCTGCGGTAGATCGGATAGGCGGCCTCGTTGATGGTGATGATCTGCATGCCGGCGGTGCCGCCAGCCTTCAGGCACTGCTTCACCTTCGAGAAGAACACCGGCCAGTATTTTTCGCCGACTGCCTCGAACATCTCGATGGAGGCGATGCGGTCATAGGTTCCGGTCTCGTCGCGATAGTCCTGAAGCTTGATGGTCACCTTGTCGGAAAGCCCTGCGTCGGCGATGCGCTTTTGCGCGAAGTCGTGCTGCTCGCGGCTGATGGTCAGCCCGGTGACGCGGCAGCCAATCTCGCGAGCCGCGTATTCGGCGAAGCCGCCCCAGCCGCAGCCGATCTCCAGCACATGGTCCTTGCCGGTGATGCCGATGTCGGTCGCCAGCGCCCGGTATTTCGCGCGTTGCGCGCTTTCGAGATCGTTGGCGCCCTCGGAGTAGATGGCCGACGAATAGGTCATCGTCGGATCGAGCCACTCGCTGTAGAAGGCGTTGCCGAGATCGTAGTGGGCGGAAATATTGCGCTTCGACCCTTTTCGCGTGTTGGCGTTGAGCCAATGCCGGAAACGATAAAGGGTGGAAAGTATCCGGCTGGCGCCGCCAGCGACCTTTTCGCCCATATCCATGTTGACGACGAAGAGTTCAAGGAAACTGGTCACGTCCGGGCTGTCCCAGTCGCCGTCGAAATAGGATTCGGCGACGCCGATCGTGCCGCCGGTGAAGGCGCGGCCGGGAAGGCGCCAATTGTGCAGGGTCACCTCGGCCGCCGGCCCTTCCACCTTGCCTTCGATCTTGAAGCGCCGGCCCTCCGGCGTGTTGATGACCAGCGATCCCTGCGGCAGATGCAGGGCCGTCGCCAGAACACGGCGCGCCTTGCCCGGCAGGCTGCGGGCTATCTCCGAAAAATTGCGTTCCGTCAGGGCGACCACGTCGCCGACCATTCCGCGTATGTTGCGTTCCCCGCCCATCGTCTGCCCTTGCGCCGAACTTGTAGCCTGAATGCCTCTCCGGACGCACAATGGTATGAGACCAGGATTCCTGCAACCTCGTCTTGCGTCTCAATCATTCGCCGGCTTCGATGGATTCGTCGTCAAGATAATTTGCCGTAGGGCTGGTGACGGACTGCGGGGAATTCGCGCCTTTCAGCCAGCGTCTCAGCGCTTTCCAATGAATGGCTCACTACCTACGGCGTCTGTGAATGCGAACCTCATGCCGTCCTGTCTGGCGGCACCAATACGAACGTTTTGGTGCGTTTCTATTTCGAATGGCAGGTGATGACGGATGCTTTACCCTTGGCATGGCATGATCCGGCTGGCCTTGCTTTGGCCCTGTCGATTCGTCGGGAACGGATATGCGTTACGTGATCGGTATTTGCATTCTCACCGGTCTCATCATCTGGGATGGGTTCAACAATGAGGGCCGCTATCTCGATATCGCGCTGCGCTCCGTAAGCTCGCTGATCCGCTCCGTTGTCGGTTGACCTTCCGCATCGCTGCGCCTCCGCGCAGGATAGCGACGATCCGCTGCATTGACCCCGTTCGTCCTGCGCAGCAAAAAGCCGCGATTGACGATCACGGAGGCCGGGTTGATCCGACACATCGTATTTTTCAGCGCCGGGCGTCCGGAAGATGTGGCTGCGGTTGAAGCCGGCCTGCGCAAGCTGGCTCGCATTCCGCATTCAAGCCTGTTCGAAGTCTCCCGAAACATGAAAGTCGACCCGCTTGGTGATGCGGTCGACGTCGTTGTCTATGCCGAGTTCAAAGACGAGGCGGCGCTCGCTGCCTACAAGGCGCATCCGCTTTATGCCGAGACGACCCGCGAGGTCAGACCGTTGCGCGAGCTGCGGTTTTCGGCCGATGTCGTAGCGGCCGGATCAGTGAACGGAGCTATCGCGGGATAGCAATCGACAGCCGCCGCTGGGAGTTCGAAATGGTGCGTTACCACAGCGGGACAGGCGTGCGGTACCCGGGATAGGGGCAGAACCCGGCGTCATAGGCTCTGTCGCCACAAGGCGGTGAATAGGCTTCTCCGCTCTGTTCGGTGACGCAACCGGAGAGTGCCGAGACGATGGCCAGCATGGCGAGGAACGTGGTGCGCATCCGGCAGGCTCCGTTCGATTCCATATAATCATCGTCTTTCCGAAACCGCCGGCATGGCTGAGGCGACGGTGGCCAATCCGCGTAACGTAGGTTAGCGGCCCGTGCATGACCATGATGGCGGGAGGTCATCACGACAGCTTGAGACACGACTTGCAGCATCGCATCGAGTCACAATCTTCGCCGTCAAGGCAAGGCGCCCAGGTGCGGTAAATCGTGCGCCGTGCAACTCGCGTTTCTGTTGGTGGCTAAGCGCCGCCTGTTGCTTCCGAATCCCTCCGTTATGATGCCCGGCAGGCCTTTCGCGACGCCCAAATTGACCTTGGGGAAGCTTGAGAAACGTGCGTTGTCACGCATGCGAGTTCGGCAAAAACGCCTCCACCAGACTCTCAAAAAGATTACAGAACATACAGGAATCATAAGATTTTTTCCGTATCTTGACACAGGTGGACGCTGGCGAAATTGCATACCTAATTTGCTTGTCATGCAAACCGCTCGTCTATACAAATTTGGCCAGAGGGAACATTCGGCCTCCGGCTCGCGGAAGTTGAATGGGTGCCACTCCGATGGGGTGTCGGGCTTCGGTGTGGCCGAAAAAAACGTCCAACCAAAAGAATGGGACACCCAAATGCCTGTAGAAAATCTCGAATGGATGAATATCGACCAGACGCCGGACAATCCGTTCGGCAAGAGCACCGATTATGAGGCGTTTCTCGATTATCTCGGCGCCCTCAATCGCGATCTGACGCCGGAAATGGCCCAGAGCCCGATCCGTGTGAACGTGTCGGAACTGAATGACCATCCGGACTACAAGGCAGCCGCCATCGGAGCGCTGCAGCAATGGTCCAAGACGACGCCGCTGCAATTCGAGATCGTCGACGACCGGCCATTCGACCCGGATCTGGACTATCTGGAAGTGGTGAGCCCCGAACTCGGCGAGGAGGACGACGGCAGCGCCTTTTCGGCCGGCCGCTATGTCAGTGTCGGACAGCGCTTTCACGATACCGAACCGAACAGCAGCGAACCCGGCGGCTATCTCTTCAACACCTTCGTCCATGAATTCGGCCACGAATGGGGCCTGAACCATCCGGGTGTCTACAATTATGGCGGCCCCGGCGGCGACCAGATCAACTTTCTCAACGGCGCGACCTGGATCTACGACCAGCAGCGCTACAGCATCATGTCGTATTTCGATGGCATCGACGTCGGCGGCACCACGCGCTGGACGTCGACCACCCCGTCGGTCGGCGACATCGAGGCGGTCATCCGCCATTATTTCGCCACCGTCGACGCGAACGGCGACCGAACCTACCAGGACATCCAGCTCAACACGGGCAATGACCGCTACGGCTTCGGCAGCAACAAGCTGGGCTACGAACTGACAGCGGATGGACCCGGGCACAATATCGGCTTCGTCATCCACGACACTGGCGGCACGGATACGATCGACTTCTCCGGATCGACCGCAGGCACGCTGCTCGATCTCAGGGCGGGGCACTGGTCGAGCGTCAACGGCCATGAATACAATGTCACCATCTTCGACGGCCACAACGCCGACGCGACCGAATATTACATCGAAAAAGGCATCGGCAGCGCCTTCGCCGATATCATCATCGGCAATGACGGCGACAACGCCCTGGTCGGTGGTGACGGCGCCGACAAGATCGCCGGCCTCGGCGGCAACGACAAGATCAATGGTGGCAACCAGACCGACGTGATCTATGGCGGCACCGGCGACGACTACATCATCGGCGGCCTCGACACGCTGGACAGCCGCGACCGCAACAACACGCTGCCGCCCGTTACCGGTCCCGAAACCAAGGACGGCAACGACCGCCTCTACGGCGAAGAAGGTAACGACACGATCGACGCCGGCGCCGGCGACGATATTCTGGACGGCGGCGACGGCAACGACATCCTGCGTGGCATGGCCGGCGTCGACGTGTTCAAGGGCGGCGCCGGTGTCGACACTGTCGACTTCAGCCGCGAGAGCCCGTTCCAGTTGCTGGTCAATCTCGAGCTCAACATCGCCAGCGGTGGCACGGCTTCGGGCGATACGTTCTACAGCATCGAGAACCTGATCGGCTCGGACGACCGCATCGACCGCTTCATTGGCACTGGCGACGCCAATTATTTCCGCGGCCTTGGCGGCGGCGACGTCTTCAACGGCGGCGGCGGCAACGACGTGCTGGACGGCGCGCGCGACGGCGACGTGCTTTACGGCGATGCCGGCAATGACCGGATCATCGGCGGAGCGGGCCAGGACTACATCAATGGCGGCGCCGGCAGGGATACGGCAGACTATACGACCGGTTCGGACTCCAAGGCGATCTCCGGCGTGACGGTCAACCTCGCCACCGGCGTGGCCAGCGGCGGCGACGCAGAGGGCAACACCACGAAGGGCGTCCAGGGCGACCTCCTCGTCTCGATCGAGAACCTGACCGGTTCGAAATTCGCGGACGTGCTGACCGGTGACGACGGCGTCAACATCATCCGTGGCGCCGGCGGCAATGATTCGCTCTCCGGCGGTGGCGGCAAGGACCTGCTCGACGGCGGCGACGGCATGGACATGGTCGCCTTCTACGACAGCACGGTCGGTGTCACCGCCGATCTCACCCAGCCGGGTGAGGACACGCTGGTCTCGATCGAGGGATTTGCGGGTTCGGCCTTCGACGACAAGTTCACCGGCGACGCCGGCGCTAACGCGCTGGTTGGCCAAGGTGGCAACGACACGTTGATCGGCGGCGACGGCGATGACGTGCTCGACGGCGACTTCACCCCGATCCCGCCCACCGGCATCGGCATGGGCAGCGGCTACGCCACGCTCGATGGCAAAGCGAAGAACAACTCGCTTGCCACCGCCTATGACATCACCAACAACTTCACCGCAGCGGCCGATCCTGACATCTTCGATTCCGACACGGTTCCGCACACCACCGTGAACGCCACGGGCAATGGGCAGTCGGGCTTCTACAAGCTGACGCTGGAGAAGGGCGCGACGCTGTCGGTCGACATCGACCACATCGCCGATCCCGACGTGCACGACAGTTGGATTCTGCTTATCCGCGACAACGGCGCAGGCGGCGTGCTTGTCGCCAACAATGACGACAATGGCGGCGATCCGGGCTCGGTCTCAGGACGCGATTCGGCGCTGAACTACACGGTCACCCAGGCCGGCACCTACTACATCCAGGTCGGCGCCTGGGTCGACGGCGCTTCGCCGAGCGGCTTCTCGCCGACGGTGCCGGTGGGATCGACCTACGAGATCAATGTTTCGGTGGCGCCCGCCGATGTCGGCATGCCGAATGTCGGCTCGGCTGGTAACGACACGCTGTTTGGCGGCGACGGCAACGACACGCTGCTCGGCCGCGCCGGTGCGGATGTGCTGAACGGCGGCAACGGCGCGGACACCGCGTCTTATGCCGGGTCGCTGGCAGCCGTGGTCGCCAGCCTCGTCAACCCCGCGATCAATACGGGCGATGCGAAGGGCGACAGCTACATCTCGATCGAGCACCTGACTGGGTCGAGCTTCGACGACACGCTGCAGGGTAATGACAGCCGCAACATTCTCATCGGCGGCGCCGGCGACGATGCCCTCAAGGGCAATGGCGGCAACGACACCCTGGCCGGCGGGCTCGGCCAGGATACGCTGCACGGCGGCGCCGGGTTGGATGCGTTCCTGTTCGATACCGTGCCCGTCGAGCCCGCCAATGTCGACCGCATCCTCGACTTCGATGCGGCCGACGACGCGATCTGGCTGGATAACGCGGCCTATACCGCGCTGACCGCGCTGGGTGGTCTTGCGGCGGCGTCGTTCAAGGATACCGCCGACGGCGCCAAGGATGCAAACGACCGCATCATCTACAATTCGGCCAACGGCAATCTCTATTACGACGCCGATGGTTCGGGTGATGCATTCGGCAATATCAAGATCGCCAGCCTGACCGGTACGCCCGGCCTGACCGCGGCCGACTTTATCGTCGTCTGAGATCATCTCGACAAAGGAAGCCGGCGCCTCGCGCGCCGGCTTTCTGCCAACCCGCCAAGGACAAATCTCCGGCCGTGGCGGGCTATTCTCAATGCCGACTTGTACTTGCTGGTCCCGGCTATCGGTAAAATCGCCAATCGAGATTTCCCGCGCGAAGCAATTAGCCGCGCCAGGAGCGAGACGGGTGGACGCGGCAGGGGCAGTGCACGCATCAGGCGTAACGCCGAGGAGACAGATGGCCCCGCACACCACAGGTGTCTCCGTGTAACTTACACTTTCGGCGCTGGCCGCATCATCGCGCAGCAGGCATCATAATCTCATACCAATGCCGCCGTTCTGCTCATGCGCAGGCGGATCGCCGATCGCAGAGAAAAACAATGACCGACGAAGTTCGCCACGAAGCGGCCGACAGACTGGTCTACGTGCAGGCCATGCTGCTGGACCTCAAGGCGATCTGCGATTCGGAACGGTGCACGTTTCTCGCTCATCTGCTCGAGATGGCATATATCGAGGCCAGCGACGGCCTGCGCCACGTCGGAACGCAATCCAGCGGCCGCATTAAAAACTGAGCATTGGTTCAATTCCATCGACAATGCTTCGTTTTGTCTATACAAGAATCACGTCTAGCCTTGGCCAGAAGGCATCGTGATGATTCCCAAAACCGAGACCGGTCTGATGCTGAACCGCGCCTTCTTCGAGGGCCGTGGCGACGATTTCCTGAACATCTTTGCCGAATGCGTCGGGCGGCAGGAAATTGCCATAAGCGAGGAAGCGGTAGTCAATCTGCTGGAAACGGTCAGAAGCATCTCGCATACGAAGGCAAGGGCCGCAAGATTCGGCTGCTGACAGTCGGCTTGGCTATACCTGTCGGCATCGACCGGCAAAAAGCCCCGCCGCGGGGCTTTTGACGTTCTAGAGATCAGACTCCCACCAAAATCGACCGTCGCCATCGACGCTGCCATCCGGCCCGGATGTATGGCGAGAATCAGCTTACCGCCACGGAATCTTCGCGTCACAGAGCCCCGAAGAGGAGCAATGTCTGCAGCGGTTCGAGCGCACTCATGACATCCTCGCGGGGAAGCGGCAACGCGGAAACCTGCGTTCGAAACGTGACCTGCATGCCGTCGAAAAGCGGAGCTTTCGTAAGAAAATTATTTTTATGTGACTTGAAAGTTATAAAATTTGCTTTTATATCGAGTCATCGCCTGAAGGGAGGACGCTTTGGCCGAGATTGCGAGCGCTGAACGGCCCGTCGATCGGATACTGCCAGTCATCGCCGCCGGCCGGCTGTTGCCGGTGGTGGTTCTGGAGCGGTCGCAAGACGCGGTGCCGCTTGCCAGGGCGCTGGTCGAAGGCGGGCTTCTGGCCGCCGAGGTGACCTTTCGCACCGCTGCCGCCGCCAAATCCATCACGGCGATCCGCGAGGCGGTTCCCGAGATTCTGGTCGGCGCCGGCACGGTGACCTCGCTCGCCCAGCTCAACGAAGCGGTGGCGGCAGGTGCTGCCTTTGTGGTGACGCCCGGCTTCAACCCGCGCATCGTCGGCCGCTGCCTGGAGATCGGCATGCCGGTGGTGCCAGGCGTCAACGCGCCCGGCTTTGTCGAGATGGCGATGGAGTTTGACGTCGACCTGTTGAAATTCTTTCCCGCCGAAGCGTCGGGCGGCCCGGCCTTCATCACGGCCCTGGCCGGACCATATCCCGGCATCCGTTTTATCCCGACCGGCGGGATCGGCAGGAAAAACCTTTCGGACTATCTCGCGGTGAAGACCGTCATTGGCTGCGGCGGCTCATGGATGGTCGACCCTGCACTGACCGCCGCCGGAGACTTTGCGGCCGTCGCGCGGCTGACGCGCGAAGCGGTGGGGCTGGCCAAGGCGGCGCGACCGTAGCGCACGGCTGACGGCAGAAATTCCATCCCAGGATACTGAAACACTTCCAGGAGCAGGACATTATGAACAGCGGCAAGGAACTCAGCGGCAGGGTTGCGATCATCACCGGCGCCGCCTCAGGTATCGGAGAGGCTGTCGCGCGCATCTATTGCGAGAACAAGTGCAAGGTGCTGGGGGTCGACATCGACGCCGCGAGGCTCGAACGCGTCGCCGCGGAAATCCAGGCGGCCGGCGGCGAGTTCGTGCCTGTCGTCGCCGACGTGACCGGCGAAGAAACGGTGATGGCGTTCTTCAAAAAGGCGCACGACCTCTGGGGCAGCATCGACCTCTTGGTCAACAGCGCCGGTCGCGACTCGCTGGCGCCGCCCGTCACCCAGGTGACGCTGGAAGAATGGAACAAGACCATCGGGCCGAACCTGACGGCGGTGTTCCTGTGCTGCCGCGAGGCCTTCCGCTACATGGAAAAGCAGGAGAATGGCGGCCGCATCATCAACATGGGCTCGTCCTCGACCAGGGTGGCTTCCGGCCCCGGCCACAGCCCGTACCGCGCCTCGAAACACGGCATGCTGGGCTTTTCCAAGAACATCCTGCTCGAAGGCAAGGACAAGAAGATCGGGGTCACGGTGCTGAACCCGTCACATGTCAAGACGCCGATGACCGAGATCATCGACAAGGGCCTCTATGACGGCGACCTGCCGGCCTATGTCGACGGTTGGCTCGACGAAAAGGAGATGAAGGAGGGCATCCACGCCTCTTGCATCGAGGTCGACAGCGTCGCCTGGCTGGCGCTGTTCGTGGCCACCCGCACGCCTGACGTGACGATTCCGACAATCGCGCTCTATCCGACCCACAAGGCCCACCGCTACGGCATGGAAGTTTAGGGCACCGGACGGTTCGAGGATCAGCCATGAAAGCCGCAGTCTACCACAAGCCGGCCGACATCGCCGTCGAGGAACGCGATGTCTACGACATCCTCGACGACGAGATGCTTTTGAGGACACGGGCGGCTTCGATCTGCGGCACCGACCTCAGGATATTCAAGGCCGGTCATTTCAAGATACCTGGCGGGTCGAGCCGCGTGCTCGGCCATGAGGTGTCGGGCGAGATCGCTAGGGTTGGCAGCCTGGTGCGTGGCTTTCGCGAAGGCATGCGGGTGTCGTTCACACCCAATATAGGCTGCGGCCGCTGCGAGATGTGCCGGCAAGGCTACAACAACATGTGCCCCGACTACGAGGCTTTCGGCATCAGTGTCGACGGCGGCTTCCAGGAATACATGGTCGTGCCCAATATCGCGATCCGCGGCGGCAATGTGTTCGAGGTTGCAGAAAACCTGTCATTCGAGGAAGCCGCGGTCGTCGAGCCGCTGTCGTGCTGCTACAACGCCTTTTCCGGGCTGAAAGTGACGCCGGAAGACACCGTCCTCGTCATCGGCCCCGGACCGATCGGCGCCTGTTTCGTCCAACTTGCGAAAGCCTCCGGCGCGCGCAAGATCATCGTGGCCGGACGTCGCGACGAACGTCTGCGCGAGATGGAGAGGTTCGGCGCAGACATTACGGTCAATTCGCGCGACAAGGACCTCAAGGCCGAGATCGACAGGATCACTGCCGGACGCGGCGTCGACGTGGTCATCACCGCCGCTTCGTCGCCGGAACTGCAGCCGCTCGCCGTTGAATTGCTCGCCACGCACGGACGGGTGAATTTTTTCGGCGGCCTGCCCAAGGGCTCGCTTGCCGAGATCGACACCAACCGCGTCCATTATCGCGGCCTGACGCTGACTGGCACGACCGGCTCGTCGAACGAGGATTACTACCGCTCGATGCAACTGGTCGCCAACGGCCAGATCAACGTTCGCGACATCGTCAGCCACCGCTTCCCCATCGACGACATCGGCGCTGCCTTCGCGCTGGCGCAGACCGGGACGGTGATGAAGTCGATGATCGTCCACCACTGAGAGGCCCAGACGCGATGAGCGCAACGATCAGCGACTTCATGCAGGCGGCGGTACTGCATGCGCCCGGCGATCTTCGCGTCGAGCAGGTTCCGCTGCCGAAGAACCTTGGTGACGACGAGGTGCTGGTGCGGGTGATGGCGGCGGGCATCTGCGGCTCTGACATCGCCCGCGTCATGGTCACCGGCACCTACCGTTTCCCGACCATTCCAGGCCACGAGTTTTCTGGTATCGCCGAGGAGATCGGCCGCGGCGTGACCTCGGTGAAGAAGGGCGACCGCGTCGCCGTCGCGCCGCTGATGCCGTGCTTCGAATGCGACTCCTGCCGGCGCGGCAACTATTCGCTCTGCGACACCTACAACTTCCTCGGCTCGCGCACCGATGGCGGCTTCGCCGAATTCGTCAAGGCGCCTGCCAGCAACGTGATGAGGTTTCCCGACAATATCGGCTTCATGGAGGCGGCGACCATCGAGCCGGCCGGCATCATCCTGCACGGCATCCACAAGATCGACCTCAAGGCCGGGGATTCTGTCGCGGTGATCGGCGTCGGCGCGCTCGGTTATTTCGGCGTGCGCTTCGCAAAACTGTCCGGCGCCAAACCGCTGATCGCCATCGACATAGATGACGCCAAGCTGGAACTGGCGAAACAGGCAGGAGCCGACGTCTGCATCAATCCGGGCAGGGAGGATGCGGTCGCCCGGATTTTCGAGGAAACCGGCGGGCGTGGCGTCGACTTGGCGCTGGAGACGGCTGGCAACAATGCCGGGCGCGAATTGTCGATCGCAGCAGTGAAGAAGCAGGGCATGGTGCTGGTCTACGGCTCGGCGCATCACGACGTCGTCTTCAAGCCGGAACTGTTCGAGAAGATTCTGCGCCGCGAAATTCATGTTCTGGGTTCGTGGAATTCTTACTCCGTGCCGTTTCCAGGCAAGGAATGGTTCGACATCGTCAACTTTATCGCGGCGGGCGACCTGTCCAGCACGCCATTGATCACCCATGTGCTGCCGTTGTCGGAAGCGCCGGAGACGTTCAGAAAGCTCGCGGACCGCAGTTTTGGTCCCTACGGAAAGATCCTGTTCGCGCCGAACGGCGTGGACGCACTGAAGCAATGACGGCTGCCGGGAGGAGCCTGCACGCGCAGGCCGGCGGACAGGACGGGAGGGACGGATGCCCCAGAAGAAATATGTGATGGCCTTCGATGCGGGAACGTCGAGCAGCCGCGCGATCATTTTCGACCGGCAGGGCGACATCGTGGCCATCGGGCAGCGCGAGTTTCCGCAGATCTATCCCAGGCCGGGTTGGGTCGAGCACAACCCGATGGACATCTGGCACACCCAGCTTTCGGTCGCCGCCGAAGCGCTGAAGAAGGCCGATATTCGCCCCGACGAGATCGCGGCGATCGGCATCACCAACCAGCGCGAGACGACGGTGGTCTGGGACCGCGCCACCGGCAAGCCGCTGATGAACGCCATCGTCTGGCAGGACCGGCGCACCGCCGGCTTCTGCGACGAGTTGAAGGCGAGGGGGCTGGAGACCTATGTCCGGGAAACCACCGGGCTGGTCATCGACGCCTATTTTTCCGGCACCAAGATCAAGTGGATACTCGACAACTTGCCCGGCGCCCGCGAGCGGGCGGAGCGCGGCGAACTAGCCTTCGGCACCATCGATTCCTGGCTGATCTGGAACCTGACCGGCGGCAAGGCGCATGTCACCGACCACTCAAATGCCTCGCGCACGCTGCTGCTCGACATCCGCTCGGGCACCTGGGACGACCGGTTGCTCCGGGAGATCGACGTTCCCCGGCAGGTGCTGCCGGAGATCAGGAACTCCAGCGAGATTTATGGCGTCACCGACCCCGATCTGTTCGACGGCGTGAAGATTCTCGTGGCGGCGGCGATCGGCGACCAGCAGGGCGCGCTGTTCGGTCAGTCCTGCTTCGAGGGCGGCATGGTGAAAGTGACCTACGGCACTGGCGGGTCGCTGCTGATGAACACCGGCCCCAGGCCGATGCCCTCGACCAGCGGCCTGCTGACGACCATCGCGTGGAGCCTCGACGGCAAGATCGAATACGCGCTGGAGGGCCTGCTGTTCACCGTCGGGTCGGTTGTCCAGTGGCTGCGCGACGAGTTGCAGATCATCCACGATGCGGCTGAATCCGAACACAGCGCCAGCCAGGTGCCCGACACCAACGGCGTCTATGTGGTGCCGGCCTTTACCGGCCTCTCGGCGCCTTATTGGGACCAGTATGCGCGCGGAACCATCGTAGGCATCACCCGCGGCGCCAACCGCGACCACCTGATCCGTGCCGCGCTGGAATCGATGGCCTACCAGATCCGCGACGTCATCGGCTGCATGGAGGCCGATTCGGGCATCCGCAACACGGAGCTTAAGGTGGATGGCGGCGCGGCGATGAACAATTTCATCCTGCAGTTCCAGTCCGACCTGCTCGGCGTCAACGTGCTGAGGCCGAAGATCGTCGACACGACGGCCAGGGGCGCGGCCTTCCTGGCCGGCCTGGCGACCGGATTCTGGAAGAGTCGCGAAGAGCTCTCGCACGCTTTTTCGCTCGACCGCGAATTCACCCCGGCAATGTCGCGCTGCGATGCCGACCGACTCTATGCCGGCTGGCGGCGCGCCGTCGAACGCTCCCGCGACTGGGAAGAGCACGCATAGAAGGATTATTGGCCGCATGACCGCCAATCAGCAACAAACGCTCTATTTCGTCGGCGTGACGACCGGGCAATCGTCGATCCTGAAAGTGTTTCCGCGCTGGTGCCAGGCGTTGGGTCTCGACGCGGCGATCAAGGGCATCGACATAGCGCCCAATTCGGCGCCGGAAATCTACCGCGAAGCAATCATGCGCATTCGCGACGATGTCCGCTCGCCGGGCGCGCTGATCACCACGCACAAGCTCAACGTCTGGCAGGCGGCGCGCGACCTGTTCGACGACGTCGACGACACGTCGCAGACGCTGGAGGAGATCAACAGCGTCTCGAAACGCGGCGGCAGGATGATCGGCCACGCCAAGGACCCTATCACCGTCGGCTTTGGTCTGGAGGCGATCGTCGAGGCCGGATACTGGAAGAGATCCGGCGGGCACATGCTGATCCTCGGTTCGGGCGGATCCGCGCTGGCGCTGACTCTTTATCTGCACAATCGCAGGGCGGCGGGCGGCGACGTGCCGGAAAGAATCGTGGTGACGGCGCGCCGCCAGCTTAGGCTGGACGAGATGCGGGAGGTCCACCGCCGCATCGGTTTCTCGATCCCGATCGACTATCGGCTGGCGCCGTCGGCCGAGGACGGCGACGCGGTCGTCGCGGAGCTGCCGGAGGGATCGATGATCATCAACGCCACCGGGCTCGGCAAGGACGCGCCGGGATCGCCGCTCTCCGATGCCGTGGTCTTTCCGCGGCATGGCATCGCCTGGGAGTTCAACTATCGCGGCAACCTTGTCTTTCTCGATCAGGCGAAGCGCCGCGCCGCCGCCGACGAACTCAGGGTCGAGGATGGCTGGGTCTATTTCATCCACGGCTGGACGCGGGTCATCGCGGAAGCCTTCGACATCGACATCCCCGTTGCTGGGCCGGAATTCGGCCGGCTCAGCCGGATCGCCATGGAAGCCACAAGGAGCTGAAAAATGTTCAACGTCGCCAACGTCAAATCCACGCTCATCGACTTCGACCTGGTCTCAGGCCTGTCCAAGGGCAAGGAGCCGATCCGCCGCAACCTGTCGAAGATGAAGGGCATCTTCTACGACCGCGACGCCTTCGATGCCGAGGTCAGGAAGGACGACCGGCTGGTCTACGAGTTCTTCGATATGGGCGTTCCGGAAACCTCGGGCGACGTCGCCTACGGCACAAGCATCACCTATCCCGGCAAGATCGGCGACGAGTTCCACATGACCAAGGGACATTTTCACACCGTGCTCGACACCGCGGAGGTCTATTACTGCCTGCGCGGCCACGGCCTGATGATGATGGAAAACCCGGAGGGCGAGGTCGAGGTGCAGGAACTGGTGGCCGGCAAGGCGGTGTATGTGCCCGGCCGCTATGCCCACCGCTCCATCAACGTTTCGGCGAACGAACCGCTGATCACCTTCTTCGCCTTTCCGGGGCATGCCGGCCACGACTACGGCACCATCGAGACCAAGGGATTCCGCAAGCTGGTGGTCGAGCGCGACGGCAAGCCGACGCTGATCGACAATCCGCGCTGGCAGAGCTGACCTCTTCATCCGGAGCGACGATCATGAAGGGGCGGGTCGCGATCACGCCGCGCTCGATGTCCGAGGCCGGGCATCCGGCGCTGGGGCTCCTGTCGCAAAGCGGCTACGAACTGGTGTTCCCGGCGCCGGGACGTCAGCCGACCGAGGCCGAGTTGATGGCCTCGCTGCCTGGCTGCGTCGGCTATCTGGCCGGTGTCGAGCCGGTGAGCCGAAAAGTCATCGAGATGAGCCGCGACCTTCGCGTGATCAGCCGCAACGGCGTCGGCATCGACAATATCGACCTCGATGCCGCCCGCTCCCGGGGCATCGTTGTGGAGAAGGCGCTCGGCGCCAACACGCGTGGCGTGGCCGAACTCGCCATGGCTCTGATGATGTGCGGCCTGCGCCATGTCTCCTGGTCTGACCGCGTGCTGGGTGCGGGAGAATGGAAACGCAGGAAGGGCCGCGAGGCGTTCGGCCGGACGCTGGGCATCGTCGGCTGCGGCGCGATCGGCCGGGCGCTGGCGCAGATGTGCCTGTCCATCGGCATGAAGGTGCTGGGCTACGACCCGGTTTGGAAGAACGACGGTTCGCTCGGCCCGTATTTCAGGCTGGTTGGGCTCGACGAACTGTATGCGGAGGCGGAGATCGTCTCGCTGCATTGTCCGCCCGGCGCTCGACCACTGGTCGACGCGGCGGCGATCGATGCGATGCGTCCGAACGTGCTGCTGATCAACACGGCGCGGGCCGAACTGATCGACGGCGAGGCGCTGCTTGCGGGGTTGAATTCCGGCAAGGTGGCAGCCTTCGCCACCGACGTCTACCAGACCGAGCCGCCGATGCTGAACGACCTGCTCCGGCATGAGAACGCGATCCGCACGCCGCATGCAGGCGGGCTGACCGAGGAGAGCGTGGATCGAGCCACACGGATCGCGGTGGAGAACCTGCTGCGGGTGCTGGAAGGGCATGGAAGCGCATAGCTGACCAGTCGGTGATGTAGCGGCCGCACTACGGGCTTCGGTTTGCTTGAAGCGGCGAGGGCGCACCCCAATCGAGAACGGAACCACCATGGCAGTCACCAAAACGCCGATCGAGGACGTTGCCGGGGATTTCCACCGGCCCGCCGAGCACGACGGCGTCGCGCTGTGGTGGCTGGGACAGGCCGGTTTTCTGCTCCGCCACAATGATCTCAGACTGGCCGTTGATCCCTATCTTTCGGACTCGCTCGCCGAAAAATATCGTGGCACGCCGTTTCCGCATCGCCGCATCATGGCGGCGCCGGTGGCGGCGGGCGCGCTGACAGAACTCGACTTTGTGTTCTGCACGCATAGTCATACCGACCATATGGATCCCGGCACCTTGCCGGACATGGCGCGGGCCAGCCCGCGCTGCCGTTTCGTCGTGCCAGCGGCCGAACGCATGAAGGCGATGGAGCGTGGGGTTCCGCCGGACCGGCTGATACTGGTCGCTGCCGGCGACGTGGTCGTCCTGTCCGGAAATTTTTCGGCCGCGGTAGTACCCGCCGCGCATGAAGAGCGCTGGCAGGACGGGGAGGGGCACGACTTCTTCCTCGGCTACAAATTCCGGGCGGGCGAGAAGGCCGTCTATCATTCCGGCGATTGCGTTCCGTTCGACGACCTGGGGGATTGGCTCGGCGTCGACTCGATCGACGTCGCGCTTCTGCCGGTCAACGGCCGCGACGCGCGCCGCAAGGCGAACGGCATTCCCGGCAATTTTCACCTTTTGGAGGCGATCGCCCTCTGCCGGAACGCCGCCATCCCGCTGCTACTCGGGCATCATTTCGGCATGTTCGATTTCAACACGATCGAAGTTGAGGCCGCCCGGTCTGAAATCCGGTCGCTCGGTGCTTCATCGTATGCCGAACTCATCCAGCCGATGACGCGATACGACATCCGGTAACTTACGATCACTCGATACAAAAGTTAATTTTATTCCTGTTGACAGGTAAGGAAGTTAATTTCATACTGATGCCGACTGATGAAAGTCCGGCCCGGGAGACGGCCGATCGCGGAGGAGATGACAGTGAAACGAGCTACCCGATTCCTGGCCCTTGCGGCCTTCCTGGCAACGTCGACCGCAGCGCTTGCTCAGACGGCATGTGACTATACGGCGCCGACACCGCTCAAGGCTGGCGCGCAGGCGGATATCGCTACGGCGAAATATGACGGCGGCAAGATCAGGATCGCCTATCTGCCGATGGGCACCGAGTTCAACTACCACGTCGCGCTGAGCGAGGGCATCAAGAGCGTCGCGGCGGCCAGCGAGGGTGTCGAATCCTTCCTGCTGTCACCCTATTCGGGATCGGACCTGGCGGGCCAGATGGGCATGCTGCAGGACGTGACGGCCCAGGCCGATGTCGACGCCATCATCCTGATCAGCTTCGACGAGCACGCGCTGGCCCCTCTGGTCAAGGAAGCGGTCAACGCCGGCAAAGTGGTGGTCATCATCAATTCCGACATTCCGGATTTCCCGACCCCGGTGCATGGCGTGATCGGCGTCAATCAGCGCAAGGTCAACGCTGAACTGGCAAAATGGGCGCAAAAGCGCGACGGCGGCGAAGCCCGCAATGTCGGCATCCTTGACGGCGAGCCCGGCTATCTCGCCACGGAGCGCGCCGGCGGCTTCACCGATGGCATCGAGGGCAGCAACTGGACGGTCTCGGCGCGCATCAACGGCGGTTGGAGCGTCGAAAAGGGCAACACAGCCGCCATGGACCTCATCCAGGCCAATCCCGGCGTGCAGGTCATCTATGCGTCGAACGACTATATGGCGCTGGGGGCCGCCCTTGCCGCGAAGGCGCTCGGGCGGAGCGATCTCGAAATCTACGGGTATGACGGCGACACCGGCGCGCTGGAGAATGTCGCCGCGGGCGAAGGGATAACCGCCACGACCGATACGTCGCCGGTCATCATGGGCCGGCAGGCCGCATGCTTCGTCATAGATCTGCTGCGCAACAGGAAGCAGGGCGGATACGTCAACACGCCGACCCGCATCGTCAGCAAGGACAATGCGGTCGAGGTGCTGAAAAAGGCCCAAGACCTCTTCCCGCAGCCGGCCAAGGCTTACTGATTTCTCCCAGGCAACTCGGGTGGCCGATCTTCCGGCCACCGTCTTTTCCAGTCGGGCTGAGGAGGGCCGGACCATGCAGACGGTGCAAGCCCCGCTCTGGGAACTGGTCGGCATAACCAAATCCTATCCGGGTGTGCGCGCCAATAACGGCATCTCGATCACGCTCCGCTCGGGCGAGATCCATGCGCTGCTCGGTGAAAACGGCTGTGGCAAGTCCACGCTGATCAAGATCCTGTCCGGCGTCGTTCAGCCGGACGGCGGTGAAATCCGGCTGCGCGGCAGGCCGGTGACCCTGGCCAATCCCATCGCCGCGCGGCGCGACGGCGTGGCGACGGTGTTCCAGGAATTCTCGCTGGCGCCGACGCTTTCGGTGGCCGAGAACATCTTCCTTGGCTGCTACCCGAAGCGTGGTCCGCTGATCGATTGGAAGAGGATGCGCGGCGAGGCGCGCCGCATCCTCGACGGCCTCGAGATCGGCATCGACCCTGACCGGCTCGTCGCGGAGCTTTCGGTTGCGGAGCAGCAACTCGTCGAAATCGCCAAGGCTGTGTCGATCGACTCGACGCTGCTGATCCTCGACGAGCCGACCACCGCCCTCGGCCAGCAGGAGATCGCCGCGCTGCACGTGCTCCTGCGCCGCATGAAGGCACGCGGCGTCGCTATCCTCTACATCTCGCATCGCCTCGACGAAGTCATCGACCTGGTCGACACGGCGACCATTCTCAAGGACGGGCGCGTCGTCTGCTCGGCCGCGGAATCGACGCTCGACATTGGCGACATCGTCGAAAAAATGATCGGGCACGACGTCAAAGAACACTATCCGAAGCAACGCAACGCGCGGCAGGCGATCACGCTCGAGGCGCGCGGCCTGAGTTCGGACCGCGGCGCGCGCGACGTGACCTTCTCGCTGAAGCAAGGCGAGGTCTTCGGCCTTGGCGGCGTCATCGGGTCCGGCCGCACCGAGATCGCCCGGGCGCTGTTCGGCGCCGACCGGATCACCGGCGGCGAGATCGTGATCGACGGCAAGCCGATGGTGCCGCGCTCCACCCGCGATGCGATCGCCGCGGGCCTGGCCTTCGTGCCGGAGAACCGAAAGTTCGACGGCCTGTTCTTCAACTTTTCCGGCGGCCCCAACATCACCTCGGCGCGCCTCGCCGCGATCTCGAAAATGTTCCTGCTCGACAAGCGCAAGGAGCGGGCGGCCGGCCGGCGCTACATTGAGGAGCTGGAGATTTCGCCGCTCGCCGCAAGCAAGTCGGTCGGCCAGCTTTCCGGCGGCAACCAGCAGAAGATCGTCATTGCGCGCTGGCTGTTCGCCGGCTCGAAGGTGCTGATCCTCGACGAACCAACGCAAGGAATCGACATCGGCGCCAAGCTCGCGGTCTACCGGCTGATCAACGAACTGACGCGGCAGGGCCGCTCGGTGATCCTCATCAGTTCCGACCACGCCGAGCTGATCGCCATGAGCGACCGCATCGGCATCGTGCGCCACGGCACCATCATCGACATCCGTGACGCCGCCGAGGTCGATCATGCGATGCTTGTACGCGCCTCGACGCATTCATCCAGCCACGAAATGCAATTCGAGGAGGAGCCCGCATGAAACGCCGCTCTGTGCTGAGCCGCATCGCAGGCCAGGATTTCATCGGCCCGCTGCTGGCGCTGCTGGTCATCGTGGCGATCGTCGCGATCACCACGCCGGCCTTTCTCGAGTTGCAGAATTTCCGCAACATCGCGCTGCAGATCTCGATCCTGTCGATTGTGGCGATCGGCTCGATCATCGTCATCATCACCGGCGGCATCGATCTCAGCCCCGGTTCGATGATCGCGTTCCTGACCATGTGCCTGGCGGTCTTCATCAAGAACCAGGATATGGATTTGGCGCCGGCGATCGTTCTCACCATCCTCATCGGCTGCGCGCTCGGCCTGCTCAACGGGTTCCTGGTGGCCTATCTCAGGATTCCTGCCTTCATCGTCACGCTGGCCGGCCTGTCGGGTTTCAAGGGTCTGGCGCTGATGCTGAACGGCGGCACGCCCGCCTTCTCATTGTCCGAGCAGCTTGGGCAGGTCTTTTACGGGACGTTCCTCGGCCTGCCGCTGCCGTTCTATTATGTCGTTGGCTGCTATGCGCTGTTCACCGTGATCATGGAGCACACAAAACTCGGCCGCGAGATCTACGCCGTCGGCGGCAACGAGTCGGCGGCGCGGCTCTCCGGCATCAATGTGTCACGGGTGCGGTTACTGGCCTTCGTGTTCGCCGGCGCCTGCACCGCCTTCGCCGCCGTGCTGCTCGCCTCGCGCCTGAACTCCGGCTCGCCCAACTATGGCAGCCTGATCGAGTTGCAGGCAATCGCGGCCGCCGTGGTCGGCGGGGCGAGTCTTGCCGGCGGCCGCGGCCGTGTCGTCTCCACGCTGATCGGCGCGCTGATCATCATCATCGTGCAGAACGGCCTCAACCTCAACGCCGTCTCGACCTCGATGCAGAGCCTGACCATCGGCCTGATCATCCTGATCGCCGTCGGCCTCGACGTCTGGCGCGGGCACCTTGCGCGCTACATCAGGCCGGGAAGCCTGGCCTGAAGCCCCAAAACGAAGGAAGCAAAAGATGGATTTCGGCATCACCGGCAAGGTGGCCATCGTCACCGGCGGCAGTTCGGGCATCGGCAAGGCGATCGCCCAGGCCTTTCACGACGAGGGCGGCATCATCATCATCAACGGCCGCGACGAGGCCAAGCTCATGGCCGCCTGCGCCGACATTGGGCCGCGCGCCCACGGCATCGTCGCCGACCTGGCCAAGCCGGACGGTGCCGGCATACTCAACGCCTTCGCCAAGAAATTCGGCGACGTCGAGTATCTGGTCAACAACATCGGCATCTTTGAATCCCAGGATTTTTTCGAGATCCCCGACGCGCGCTGGCACGAGTTCTTCGAGGCCAATGTGATGACCGGCGTGCGCATAACCCGCGCCGTGATGAAGGACATGCTGGCGCGCGATTCCGGCTCGATCGTCTTCATCTCCTCCGACGCCGGCGTCCGGGGCATTCCGTGGATGGCGCACTATGCCATGACCAAGGCGGCGCAGTTCGGCGTCTCGCGGTCGCTCGCCGAACTCGCCAAGGGCACCAATGTCCGCGTCAACAGCTTTCTGCCGGGGCCGACGGCGACCGATTCCGTGCAGACCTATTTCGGCGGCATCGCCGAGCAGGAAGGCAAGACGGTCAACGATGTGATGACCGGCTATTTCAGGGACCATGAGCCGAGTTCGCTGATCCAGAGGCTGATCGATCCGGCCATGCATGGCCGCGCCGTGGTGGCTCTGGCGGCCAACCCCGCCATGACCGGCACCGCGCAGCGCTGCGACGGCGGCATCATCCGCTCGTCGATCTAGAAGGAGAGGGCTGCATGACCAACAAGCTCGGCGTGCACGGCCTGGTTTTCACCGACGACTGGAGCGAGACGAATGCCAAGGCGGCGATCGATGCCGCGGCGCGGATCGGCTTCGACCTCATCGAGGTGCTGATCTTCGATCCGGCCGCCACCGACCCGAAGCTGATAAAGCGGCTGGCCCAGGACGCCGGCATCGATGTGGCCGTCGGCATGGCGCTGTCGCGGGAAGCCGATATGTCGAGCGTCGACGCCGCCGTCGCCGGAAAGGCCGAGGAGACGGTCGAGCGCTGCCTGGAGATATCGGCCGAGATCGGCGCGCCGGCGTTGAGCGGCCTGGTTTACGCTGGGCTCGGCCGCTACACGGCACCGCCGACGGAGATGCAGCGCAAGCTGGTGTCAGAACGCCTTGCCGGGCTGGACCGCAAAGCTATGGCCAAGGGACTGAAGCTTGGGCTCGAAGCGATCAACCGCTACGAAACCAACATGGCCAACACGCTCGACGAGGCCGGCGACATCATCCGGGCCGTTGGCTCGAAGAATATGTTTATCCATCTCGACACCTACCACATGAACATCGAGGAGAGCGATATCGCCGGCGCCATCCTGCGCAACCGCGCGCTGATCGGCTATGCGCATCTCGCCGACAATCATCGCGGCGTGCTGGGCACAGGCACGTTCGACTTCACGACCCTGTTCCGCACGCTGGCGCATATCGGCTATGCCGGCGCCTACACCGTCGAGAGTTTTTCGCCGGCGGCACTTTCGGCGGACACGGCCGGCGCCATCTCGCTGTGGCGGCGGTCATGGGATAGCGCCGACGCCGCGGCGGCGGCAGCGCTCGCCTTCATGCGGGTGAATCTTGAGGCCGCACGGTCGGCGCAGGCAGTGTGGTAGCGCTTCTAGCCCCATGTTGCAGTTGTCGCAGCGGCGCGCATGCCGAGACCGGCGGCGAGCGCCTGGCGAGACCGATGCGGGCCGCCGCGAACGGTCCAAAACGACCCCATCTTTGCAGGTCCGGCTGTTCATGAAACTTAATTCCGCGTAGGATAGCGGCTGCAAAAGCCTGGTCTTGGCTTGGCCGATTGAAAGGGGCGCAAAAATGGATCAGGCGGCGGACAAACCGGACCAGATCCTGCCGCGAATCCGGTGGATCCGTCCCTATCTCAACCCGGCGCTGCGGCGGATCGCCGAATTTATCCTGAAGAACCCGGAGATGGCGAAATCCAGCGCCATCAAGGATCTGGCCATCGCCTGCGAGGTTTCCGAATCGACGATCACCCGATTCGTCAAGACGGTGCAGGTCCCGAGCTTCCAGCAGTTGAAGATCAAGATCGCCGAGGAACTGTCGCAAAAATCCGATGGTGACAAAGCTGGCGGCGAGCGGCAACTGGTCTATGAGGATATCACGCCGGAGGATGGAACCTCGGCTATCCTCGACAAGATTTCCGGACGCTATGTCGAGACGGTGCGCGACACCCAGCGCGGCATCAGTGTCCATGAGATCGATCGGGCGGTCGAGGCGATCCAGAAATGCGAGCTGATCGCCTTCTTCGCGCTCGGCTCCTCGATCATCGCTGTCGAGAACGCCCTGATGCGCTTCATGCGGGTGGGCAAGCAGTGCCAGTTCTTCCGCGACTTCAGCGTGCGCCAGATCTCCACGGCGACGCTGAACGAGCGCTCGCTGGCCATCGGCATCAGCAATTCCGGCCGCACCACCACCACGGTTGAATCGCTGCAGCAGGCGCAACAGCGGGGCGCCACGACAATCTGCATCACTTCCTTCGCGGATTCGCCGATCACCGCCTATGCAGACATAAAACTGTTCACCCCAACGGTAACGGCGGCGAGCGGTTCGGCGGCCTATCACGAATCGATGGTGTCGAAGATCGCGCAGATCCACGTCATCGATGTGCTGTACTCGTGCTTCGCGGTGAAGAACTACGACAAGTCGATCGATGCTCTGGAAAGGACCGACGTCTACTCGACCGGGACCAGGATCTAAACCGGCACGATCGTGATCACTTCGAAATATCCCACGGGTGGCAGTTCGAGCGTGACGGTCTCCCCGCCATCCGGACTTCCCGCTGAAATCTCGACATCGGCAACCAATGCGTGCGCCTTGCCTGCGGCAATCCCGCGCAACGTCAACACCAGCCCGTGCGCCGGAATTGGTTCAGCGTAGGAATTGTCGCTCTGGCCGGAATAGTTGACGAGGTGGACGACAAGCGTGCCGTCCGTCCTGTGGCGTTGCAGGGTCAATTCCATCCGGTCGGGACGATTGAGCGCCACGGTCGGCGCTCCCGCGCCGCGCCCGGCGAGGCTGGCAATCAGCGCCCGATGCTCGAGCAGGCTGTGCTCGTGGTAGAGCGCATCCGGCTGCCAGGGAACGAAGATCACCTGTCCCTTGCCCGTTGCGCAGATGAGGACGCCGGGCAGGTCCGAGACGAGGTCCGGATCGGGAAAACAGAGTTCTGGTGGCCCGAAACGCTGCGTCGGCAGCATGCCGTAGAGTCGTTCCGCTCCGGGCTTTGGCTCCACCGCCTGGTAAGGTCCGTCAAGCAGGATCAGATCGGTATCGAGGCCCGGCAGCGGGTTGGCGTCGATACCCAGATAGCCGCCGCGGGTGCTGGCGATGATCTCGCGCACCTCGGTATAGGGTAGGGTGGTCAAAGCCGAAGCGGGGCGGGAATTGCCCGTCTCGTCATAGGCGCCGGCGGGGCCAAGCACGAGGAGCGCGCCGCCATTTTTTGCAAACGCATCGAGATTGGCGGCTTCGGCATCGCTGAGGCAGGTGACGGCCGGCAGGATCATGGTGGCATAGCGGGAATGGCGCTCGACGAAATCAGCGTCGGGGCCGCGATCGTCGGCAATAAGATCGAAGGCCAGGCCGGACTCGAGGAGGGCGCGATAGGCGCCGCGGAAGGCTCGCTGCGGCAGGCCGCCGGCTTCAGGGTGGTAGCGCCGGGATTTCGCTGAGTTGTAGAGCCCGATCCGCGCCGCTGAGACCAGCCCGCCGTATAGCCCCGCGTGCTTCTTGTAGAACGCGAAGATGTCGCGCACGGTCGGCAGCGCCTTGCGGTCAGGCTGCTCGGGCGGTCCCATGAAATAATAGTGCGGGTCGGCGCCGTTCGCGAGCTGCTGGGCGAGGCGAAGCGCCTGGGTGGCCGCACTCTCGGCGCTGTAGCGCCATGGGAAATCGATGAAATGGGTGAGGGCGGACGAGTGGCGAATCTCGCCGCCGCCGATCGAGTTAAATGTCTTCGCCTGCTCGCCGGAATAGTGCACCCATTCGGGGTGCGGGCGGTCGAGGCGGCGATTGACCTCGCCGCGGAAGAAGTCGGATTTCCGGCCCATATTGGAGATGGCGACGCCCGGGCGAATGGCCTTGGCGCGCTGATAGATGCTGGCGGCGAGTTCTTTGCTGGTGACGTCCTGGAACCGCAGATACTGCCGGAAGACGGGATTCGAGGTGACGGCGTCTTCCGGGATATCGTGCCCCGAGAAGGCGCGGAAACCGCGCTTGCAGTTCTCGCAGTGACAGAGCCCGTAGCTGCGGTAGCTGTAGTCGGTGGCGAGGTAACCGAACATATTGAAGAACATGCCGTCGATCTCGTAGCGGCCGAGGCTCTCCTCCAGAACTTTGGGCGACTGCTCGCGGTACCAGCCGCCGTTGACGCAGGCCTGATAGGTGCCGTTGTATTCGAAGGGATTGCCCTTGCCGTCGCGGCAGAACCATGAGGGCTCAGCATCGAAGGCGATCTTCGTCGCCTTGGAAAGGTCGTAGCGGCCGATCACCTTGATGCCGTGCCGGTGAGCGGCGGCGATCATCTCGCCGAGCAGGTCGCGGTCGAGTCGCGGGTTCGGCGCCTGCAGGGGCAGTTTGCTCGGATACCAGGCGAAGATGCCGCCGACGTTGAAGAGCATCGCCGTTGCGCCGAAATCAACCAGCGACTTCGCGACTGTCTCGGGGTCGAGGCTTGCGTCGGTCAGTCTGAGATTGGTCTGCACGATCCGCTGCGGCTGGCGCCACCATTCCGTCATCAAATTTCTCCGACATCGATTCCGGAGGGCGGTTAGGCCACCCTTCCATTCCTGCCAAGGTTGGCTGATTGCCGGCGGCGCTTGATCACCATCGGAAAAGCACATAAGTGCTCAATGATTATGTACGATATGTCAATGACGAGTTAGAATTTCTGCAAGGCCTGTGCTATCTAATGGCGAATGGCCTAGGCGAGGGAGAACACGTAGTGGCGGCAAAACTGGATCTTCTTGACGAGGATGAGGTCGTTTCCGTTGGTCGCCGCGCGTCCAGGCGCGAGCCCGGATACGGGCGGCTGCAGCAGTTGCTGCGCGACGAGATCCTCGAAGGCCGCATTCCCGCCGGGGCCCGTCTGAAGGTCAGCGATATCGCCGCACGCTTCAACACCAGCACCAATCCCGCGCGCGAAGCGCTGCAGGGGCTGGAAGGCGAGGGGCTCATCGTCATTACCCCCAATCGCGGCGCGCGGGTGCGGCTGATCGACGAGGACATGGTCAGAAACATATTTGATATCAGGGCCTTGCTGGAACCGTATATCATGCGGACCTTCGTCGAATTCGCCCGTCCGGAAGACGTCGCGGCACTGAGGGCATTGCAGGAAAAGTGCCAGTCGGCATGCGATGCAGCGCTCTACCCCGAGTTCCACGCGGCCAATGTCGATTTCCACGACTACATCACCGATCGTCACTTCAACGTCGAGGCGGTGCGGATCATGAAGCAGCACAATTCATGGCTGCGCGCTTTGTCGCTTAAGAATCCGCTGACGCTCGCGCATATGCGCGCCTCCTGCGCCGAGCATTGGGAATTGGTGGCGGCCGTCGAGAACGGAGATCCGGACGCCGCGGTGCAGGCGATCGGCAAACACATGGCGCGTTCGCGTGGAATCTTCCTCGCGCACATGCGGCGCGATCGCATGCGTGGTGCTTCCGCAGCAGGTATTTCTGCCTGAAAGACAAGATTTTCCAATAAGTTGTTCGCCTTCTGGCGTGACGGGGCGTGCAGGTCCGATTTCGTCCGTCGGCCGAAAATTTGCGATTTCGACGCAAAATTTCAGATTCTCGATTGCAGATCGCACATAATTTGCCTTAAGAAATGTGTTATGTGAACTTTCGCCTTGAGGAGGCTGCGAACCGTGACGGTTCGGGCGGGCGAAAGACGCAACCTGTTCATGCCGGCTGGCTCGATGGCCGCGGCGGAAACAAACCATGCGGTTTGAATCGGGAGGAATGGATGATCACACGATACAGGACCAGGTTGCTGACGTCGGCGATTGCCGCATGCGCCCTTGCAATGCTGTTGCCGAACACCGCGCTGGCGGGCGAGGCGCCGATGCTGGCCGAGCAGGTCGCCGCCGGCAAGCTGCCGCCGCTCGAACAGCGCATTCCCGAAAAGCCGCTCGTCGTCAGCCCTGTCGACCGGGTGGGCGACTATGGCGGGCACTGGCGGTCGGCCATGGTCGGCGGTTCGGACGACGGCTGGGTGCTGCGCACGGTCTCCTACGAGAACCTGATGCGCTGGTCGCCAGACTGGAAGGAAGTCATCCCCAACATCGCGGAAAAGGTCGACGTCAGCCCGGACGCCAAGGAATACACTTTCACATTGCGGAAGGGCATGAAGTGGTCGGACGGCACGCCATTCACCGCCGAAGACATCAAGTTCTGGTTCGAGGATCTGTTCCTCGACAAGCAGTTCACGCCCTCGCCGCAGGAGCCCTTCATCAATTCGGACGGATCGACCTGCGGCTTCGAGATGATCGACGAGACCACGGTCAAGTTCACCTTCAAGAACCCCAAGGGCCTGTTTCTGCAATATCTTGCCACCGCGCGCCCGCTCGACAATGCCGCGGTGCGCTATCCCAAGCACTACCTCCAGAAGTTCCACCCCAAATACAATCCGGATGTGCAAGCCGAGATCAAGGCCGCCGGCCAGACCGATTGGGTGGGCCTGATGGTCAACAAGTCGAACTTCTGGGCCAATACCGAAGTGCCGACGATCAACCCTTGGGTGTTCACGCAAGGCTACGGCTCGGGCTCGGCAACTCGCGCCGTGGCCGAGCGTAACCCTTACTACTGGAAAGTCGACACAGAGGGTAACCAACTGCCCTATATCGACGTGCGCGACTTCGACGTGCTGTCGGACCCGCAGGTGCTGGTCACCAAGACGCTCGCCGGCGAGATCGACTTCCAGGACCGCAGCCTGGCGACCACCGCCAACAAGCCGGTGCTGTTCGAAGGGCAGGCGGCGGGCGGATACGAGTTCTTCGAGGAGACGCCGGTCAGCCCGAACTACATCGTGATGATGCTCAACCTGAACCACAAGGATCCCGCGACCCGCGCGCTCTTCCAGAACAAGGATTTCCGCATCGGGCTCTCATACGCGATGGACCGGCAGGAGGTGCTGGACGTGATCTGGCTGGGGCAAGGCGAAGTGGCGCAGACATCGCCTCTTTCAGGCTCGGTCTATTACAATGAGAAACTCGCCAAGCAGTTCACGGAATACGATGTCGCCAAGGCTAACGAGTATCTCGACAAGGTGCTGCCCAACAAGGACGCGAACGGCGTTCGGCTCAAGCCCGACGGCAGTCCGTTCGTGTTGAGCTACGCCTACAGCGCCGCCAACCCCGTCTTCGGCGATGCGCTGGAACTGATCGCCGCGCAGTGGGCGAAGGTCGGCATCAACATGGTGCCCACCCCGCTCGACCGCACGCTGATCCAGACCCGCCAGGACGCTGGCGAACTCGAGGGCGTCGCCTGGGAGCGCGGCGGCGGCGACGGCGCCGAGGTGGTGCTCGATCCGCGCTGGTGGTTTCCCGCCAACAACGACAGCTATTACTGGGCGCCTGCCTGGACGGCGTACTATCTCGGCGTCAATCCAGAAACGTCCCAGGTAAAGCCGGAGGAGCCGCCGGCGGCGGCCAGGAAGCAGATGGAGCTCTACGGCCAGTTGCAGGCGAGCCCCGACGCCGTGGAGCAGGCCAAGATCATGAACCAGATCCTCGACATCGCCGCCGACGAGTTCTGGACCATGGGCGTCGCCTGGCCGGGCAGCGGCTATGGCGTGAAGAAGACAAACTTCCTCAATGTGCCGAAATCGATGCCCGCTTCATGGATCTATCCAACGCCGGCGCCGACCAATCCCGAGCAATATTTCATCGCAAAGCAATAGGCTTCCGACCCGCTTCGTCCGGCCTCCTCGGGCGAAGCTCCTCCCGGTCGGCGGGCGGACCACGGCTTCATGCCGCGTGTCCGCCCGTTCCGGCAAGCTGATGAAAACTGGAAGAAAAATGACCGAACGCGTGGTGGTGGTGGATACCGAGGTGCCGTTCAAGGGCGCGCATTGGCAGCGGCTCGTCGACGCGATCATGCCCGACCGGCTCGTTGCCGTCTCGCCCAAGGACGGAGCCGCTGTCGCCGCAGCACTTGAACAGGCCGAGATCGCCATCCTCGCCGGCGACCTCGACGAGCGGCACGTCAAGGCACCCAGGCTCAAATGGGTGCATTGCGACCACGCCGGACTGACCAAGTCGGCGCGCGCCGATGTTTTCACGCGCGGGCTGGTCGTCACCGGCTCCGCCGGACGCTCCGGGCCGGCGCTCGCCGAGCACGTGCTGATGTTCAGCCTGATGCTGTGCTCCCGCTATCCCGATTTCTACGAAGCCCAGAAGCGGCGGGAGTGGCGCCGTTCCCCCGAGATGAACGATTTGCGCGCGCTCTACGGCCGTACCATCGGCATTCTCGGCATGGGCCATACCGGCGTCGAGCTTGCGAGCCGCGCCAAGGCATTCAACATGCGGGTGCTCGGCTATCGCCGCCGCGACCTGCCCAACCCGCCGGGCGTCGACCGTATGTACTCGGCCCACAAAGGCGAGACGATCGATCCGATCTTGGACGAGGCCGACATCCTGGCGCTGGTGCTCAACCTGTCGGACGCCACGCACCATCTGATCGACGGTCGTGCCCTCAATCGCATGAAGAAGAGCGCCATCATCGTGAACCTCAGCCGGGGCGGGGTGATCGACCAGGCCGCGCTGATGGCCGCGCTTCGGGAGGGCCGGCTCGCCGGTGCCGGTCTCGACGTCACCGATCCCGAACCGCCGGCAAGGGACGACCCGATCTGGGATACGCCGAACCTTCTCATCACCCCGCATTTCACCGCGGCGGTGCCCGACAAGATCGACCGTTCGCTTGACGTCATCACGGAGAACTTCCGGCGCTATCGTGCGGGCGAGCCGATGCTCAACCGCATGACCGAGGAAGACCTCTGGACCAAGGGCGCCGGCCGCTAGGCGGGACGTCGAAGATGCTCGGCTATATCCTCAAGCGCATCCTCTTCATGATCCCGACATTGTTCGCGATCTCGGTGGTGTCGTTCATCCTCATCCAGTTACCGCCCGGCGATTTCGTCACCACGCTCGCCGCCCAGATGTCGCAACAGGGCGACACCATCGATCCGGCCACGCTGGCACAGTTGCGCGCCGCCTACGGGCTCGATCAGCCGGTCTGGGTGCAATACTGGATATGGATCACCAAGATCCTGTTCGCGGGTGATTTCGGCCGCTCCTTCGACTGGGATGCGCCGGTGTCCGACCTCTTATGGAACAGGCTCGGGCTGACTTTTGTGCTCTCCTTCACCGCGCTGGTCGTCACCTGGATGATCGCCCTGCCGGTCGGCATCTATTCGGCCGTCAGGAAATATTCGATCGGCGACTATGCCGCGACCTTCTTCGCCTTCGTCGGGCTCGCCGTGCCCAACTTCCTGCTCGCGCTGATCCTCATGTACCTCGCGCTGCGGTTCTGGGGCGTCAGCGTCGACGGGCTGTTCTCGGCGCAATATGTCGATGCGCCTTGGAGTTGGGAGAAGGCCGCCGACCTCGCGCAGCACCTCATCGTGCCGGTCTTCGTGCTCGCCGCCTCGCATATCGCGTCGCTGGTCCGCATCATGCGGGCCAATCTCCTCGACGAATTGTTCAAGCCCTTCGTCGTGACGGCACGAGCCAAAGGCCTGTCCGAGTGGCGGCTGATCTTCAAATACCCGGTCCGGGCCGCACTCAACCCGTTCGTCTCGACGATCGGCTGGACGCTGCCCGAACTGGTTTCCGGCGCGACAGTGACCGCGATCGTGCTCAACCTGCCGACCACCGGGCCGCTGCTGCTCAGGGCTCTGGTGGCGCAGGACGTCTACCTCGCCGGCGCGATGATTCTGATGCTCTCGGTGCTGACGGTCATCGGCACGCTGATCTCCGACCTGCTGCTGGCGTGGCTCGACCCGCGCATCCGCTACGGATGAGGGCGGGCCGATGAGCATCAACGACAACGATCTGACTTTGAACACGCCACCGGCGCCCGAAACCGGCGTGCCGGAGGCCGCTCCGGTCGGAACGGTGAAGTTCCAGCGTGCCGGTCAGTGGCAGCTTGCCTGGTGGAAGTTCAAGCGTCACAGGCTGGCGGTGGTCGGCGGTCTGGTGGTGATCCTGATCTACCTCGTCGCGATCTTCGCCGAGTTCCTCGCGCCTCATGATGCCGGAGCCTATTCGGCGCGCTACACCTATGCGCCGCCGCAGCAGTTGCATTTCTGGGACGAGAGCGGCTTCGGGCTGTTCGTCCACGGCTACAAGGTGCAGGTCAACAAGGAGAGTTTTGCGCGGGAATTCGTCATCGACCCCGAGGCCAGGATACCGGTCGGCCTGTTCGTCAAGGGCGCGCCTTACCGACTCTGGGGCCTGATCCCCGCTGACATCCGCCTGATCGGGCCGCTCGATCCCAAGCAGCCTATGTATCTGTGGGGCGCCGACAGGCTCGGCCGCGACATGCTGAGCCGCGTCATCCACGGCACGCGCATCTCCATGACGATCGGCCTCGTCGGCGTAAGCCTCAGCCTCTTCTTTGGCATCCTGCTCGGCGGATTGTCGGGCTACTATGGCGGGCAGGTCGACAACGTCATTCAGCGCGCCATCGAGTTCCTGCTGGCGATCCCGACCATCCCGCTCTGGATGGGACTGGCGGCGGCGATCCCGCCTTCGATGTCGCCGCTCCAGGTCTATTTCATCATCACCGTCATCCTCTCGCTGGTCGGCTGGACCGGGCTGGCGCGCGTCATCCGCGGCCGCTTTCTTGCGATCAAGAACGAGGATTTCGTCGTCGCGGCACGGCTCGACGGCACCAGCGAGCTCGGCATCATCCTGCGTCATATGGCGCCGAGCTTCGCCAGCCACATCATCGCGTCGGTGACGCTTGCCATTCCGGTCATGGTGCTCTCCGAGACGGCGCTCAGCTTCCTCGGCATCGGGCTCCGTCCGCCGGTGGTGTCCTGGGGAGTCCTCCTCCAGGAGGCGCAGAACATCCGCTCCGTGGCGACCGCGCCCTGGCTGCTTTCACCCGGCATCGCGGTGATCGTCACCGTGCTTGCCCTTAACTTCTTCGGCGACGGCCTGCGCGACGCGGCCGATCCTTATTCGGAATAGGGGGCTGGAGATGGAAACCGCGGCCCAAGCGGGCGATGTCGTGCTGACCGTCAACGGCCTCTCGCTCGACTTCGACAACAGCAAGACCGTCTTCCACGCCGTGAAGAATGTCAGTTTCCAGATGACACGCGGCAAGACGCTATGCCTTGTCGGTGAAAGCGGCTCGGGCAAGTCGGTCACCGCCCGCTCGCTGATGCGCATCGTCGATCGGCCGGGCAAGATCACGTCCGGACGCATCGTGCTTCATGTCGACGGCAGATCGATCGACATCACCGCGCTCGATCCGAAGGGCAGGGAGGTGCGGCGGCTGCGCGGCGCCAAGATCGGGCTGATCTTTCAGGAGCCGATGAGCTCGCTCTCTCCCTTCCACACGATCGGCAACCAGATCGACGAGGTGACGGAACTCCACCTCGGGCTCGACAGGAAGGCCGCGCGGGCGCGCACCATCGAACTGCTCCGGCAGGTCGAGATCGCTAATCCCGAGGCGATGGCGGAGCGTTATTCGTTCGAATATTCGGGTGGCATGCGCCAGCGCGTCTGCATCGCCATGGCGCTGGCCTGCAATCCGGACTTCCTGATTGCCGACGAGCCGACGACGGCGCTCGACGTCACCACGCAGGCCGAGATTCTCGACCTGATCAAGCGGCTGCAGGTCGAGCGCGGCATGGCGATGCTGCTGATCACCCACGACATGGGCGTCGTCGCCGAGGTCGCGGACGAAGTAGCTGTCATGCGCCATGGCGAGATCGTCGAGACCGGGCCGGTCGACGACATCTTTCACGCGCCCAGGCACGCCTACACAGGGCAACTCCTCGCCTCGACGCTGAAGCTCGAACACAAATCCGAGCGTCGGATCGCCATGGAAGCTGCGATGCCGGTGGCGAAAGAGCCGATCCTCTCGGTCCGCGGGCTCACCAAGCGCTATGGCGACGTCAAGGGCTTCTTCGGCTACGGCGTCGCCGAGGGCATGAAGGCGGTCGACCGTGTCGATCTCGACCTCTATCCCGGCGAGAATCTCGGGATCGTCGGCGAAAGCGGCTCGGGCAAGACCACCGTCGGCCGGCTGATCCTGAGGATCGCCGAGCCGACAGCCGGCACCATTCTCTATCGCGGCAAGGACGGCGCAAAGGTCGATGTCGCGGCGATGACGAAAACCGAGCTGCGGAAATTCCACTCGGAAGTGCGGCTGATCTTCCAGGATCCCTTCGCCTCGCTCAATCCGCGCATGACGGTCAAGAAGATCGTCGGCGACCCGCTTTATGTGAACAGGCTGGCCCATGGTTCCGAACTCGACGACCGGGTGGCGGACCTGTTGCGGATCGTCGGGCTCGACCCTGCCATGATGGACCGCTATCCGCACGCGTTCTCCGGCGGGCAGCGGCAGCGCATCGGCATCGCCCGGGCGCTGGCGCTGGATCCGCGCATCATCATCGCCGACGAAGCGACGTCCGCGCTCGACGTTTCGATCCGTTCCCAGATCCTCGACCTGTTGCTCGGCATTCAGGCGCGGCTCGGCCTGTCCTTCATCTTCATTTCGCACGACATCTCGGTCGTGCGCTATTTCTGTGACCGCGTCGCGGTGATGCACAAGGGCCGCGTGGTCGAGATCGGCGACGCCGACAAGATCTGCACCAACCCGGACGAGCCCTACACTAGGGCGCTGATTTCCGCGGTCCCCAATCCCGACCCGCGCAACAAGCGCATGCTGCACCGGCACCGTTTCGACGCTGCCGCGGCTCAAGCCTGACCATCTTCGGAGACCGAGACCATGAACGAGGCCACGACAAATGGCGCCGACGCGCGGCAATGGTGGCAAAAGCCGTTCCGCATGGTGCAGACCAATCTCAGGATGACGGACGCGGCACTCGACCCCGAAACCCTGGCGCAGCAGACCGTCGACCTCGGCTGCGACGTGCTGCTGTTCAACATTGGCGGCATCTTCGCCTTCTATCCGACCGAACTTGAACTGCACGCCCGCAACCCTCTCCTCGATCGCGATCTGCTCGGCGACATGATCGAAGCCGCGCATGCGAAAGGCCTGAAGCTGGTCGGCCGCTTCGACATGTCGAAGGCGACGCGCATCGCCTATGAGCGCCATCCCGATTGGTTCGTGCACAATCGCGAGGGAAAACCGCTCGAATACAACGGCACCTACCAGGCCTGCGTGAACGGCGGCTGGTACCAGGAGTACGCGCCGAAAATCATCGCCGAGGCGCTGGGCAAATACCCGGTCGACGGCATCTTCTTCAACATGTTCGGCTACCGTAGCACCGACTATTCCGGACGCTATTTCGGCATCTGCGTGTGCGGTAATTGCCGTCGCCGGTTCGGGGAGATGTACGGCAAGGACCTGCCGCTCAAGGAGGATTTCTCCGATCCCTCGTACCGCGACTATCTCGAATTCATGGACGTCACTACGCTCGAACTCGGCGACAGGATGTATGCGGCGATCAAGGCTGCCCGGCCGCAGACCGCTGTGATGGGTCAACGGACCCGGAACGACCTGATCCGCATGGAGGTGCAGCGGGCGGTCGACCGGCCCGCGCCCGAATGGCCGCATCAGTCCGGCGAACAGGCGCGTTGGGCCGCGGCCTACGGCAAGGGCAAGATGTTCGGATCGGCTTCGGCCAATTTCATCGACTTCGCATGGCGTTTCGTCGCCGAGACGGGCGCATGCCACGACCTGCGTTTAGCGCAGCAGATCGCCAACGGCGCGGTGCTCGACTACTATCTCCTCGGCGTCATCGACCAGGACGACAAGAAGCCGCTAGGGGCGGTGCGCGACCTCTTCCGCTGGTACGGGAACAATTCCCGGCACTATGCCGGGCTGCGGTCGGTGGCGAGGACGGGCCTCTATCAATCCAGGAAGACCGGTGTCTACGGCCGGGCCGCGGCGTCCGCCAAATATTTGCAGGGTTCGTTTCGCGGCATGTATCGCGCGCTGCTCGATAGCCGCGTGCCTTTCGACTATGTGATCGACGAGCAGGCGGGCGAGCCTGACTTCGCCGAGACGCTTCGCCGCCACGACACGATCTATCTGCCGAGCGTCGCCTGCATGAGCGACGCCGAGGCGGCAGCGCTCGACCGGTTCGTCGAGGAGGGCGGCACGCTGGTGGCGACCGGCGAGACCGGATTCTACGACGAGAAGGGCCGGCCCCGCGCCGTCAACGCATTGGCCTCGCTGCCGGTCGCCAGCGTTGCTCTCCTGCGGCCCGATATGCGCGGCGCCTATTTCCGCATGGGCGAGGAGGAGAACGCGCATGCGCCCGACGCGAGCCTGATGTATCTCGACGGCTTGTACCTGACGCCGCGGCTTGTCGAGGGCGCGTCGACGTCGATGACGCTGCTGCCGCCGCAGCGGTTCGGGCCGCCGGAACTCTGCTACCCCGAAGTCGAGTCCGACCTGCCCGGGGTGGTGAGCCGGTCCTATGGCAAGGGCCGCACGGTATTCCTGCCCTGGCTGCCGGACTGGCTCTATCACCGCGACAGCATTCCCGATTTCCGCCATCTGCTGACTTCGCTCGGCGGCGGCAAGGCGCCGGTGAAACTTCTGGGCAAGGGCAGGGTGGAACTGACGGTGAGCCGGGCCGGGACGGACGGGCACTTCATGGTACATGTCGTCAACTACACCGGCCAGAGCCACAATCTCTACGATGAGCCGGCGGACATCCACGGGCTGAGGCTGGGCCTGGGCGCATCCAGCGCAGGTGAGGCCCGCGCCTTGGTCGCCGATCGGGAGCTTGCGGTCTCGCCGGTCGACGACGAGGGCTTTGTCTGGGTTGACTTGCCGCCCGTAGGCGCCTTCGAGGCGATCCGCTTCGAGGCGGTCAGCCGCTAGCGGACAAGCTCGCCATCCTGTAGGTCGCATTCCGGACCCCGCTGGAGGCAGGTGAGATGTTCTGGGCAAATGACTGGCTGTGGGGTTTGCCGCTGCTCGTCGCGACGGTCGTTGTCCACGTCTCGATGTTCATGATCGTCACCCGGGCGTTGATCCGTGAGATCATTCCCTCAAAGCGCACGCGGTTCGACTTCATCGCCTCCGTCGCGCTCCTTGCGTTGTTTGCCGCCACCCTTCACTCGCTCGAAGCGCTAGCCTGGGCACTTCTTTACGTGGCGATCGGAGCTTTGCCGGACATCTCCATTGCAATGCTCTATTCCCTGAGCGCGATCACGAGCTACGGCCACGAGCATGTCTCCCTTGAGAAGGGGTGGCGACTGCTGGGAGCGATCGAGGCCGTGAACGGACTGATTCTGTTCGGCCTGACGACCGCGTTTTTCTTCGCGGCCATCCAGAACGCCTGGCCGGCCCGCGAACGCTGACCGGCGCTTGGCCGCGAGAGGGCCGATCCGTCTGCTAGTTGGCCCGGGCCTTCTTTGCCCTGCCACGTTTCGCGGGTTCCGGCTCTGGTGCGGAAGGAGTGCCTAGTCCTATGGCCTTCGCCAATTCCGACCGCCTAACCGAGTAATCCGGCGCCGTCATCGGATATTCCGGGCCCAGATTCCACTTTTGCCGGTATGCCTCGGGCGTCATTCCGTGACTGGTCATCAGGTGGCGCTTCAATGAACTGAATTTTTTCCCGTCCTCCAGACAGACGATATGATCGGGATGGACCGACTTCTTCGGATTTACGAAGGGCTTTTGCGGCTCCTTCGCTTCCGGCTCGGGTCCCTTGGCGTCGGCCAGGGATGCAAGCGTAGAGTGAAGACTTGCGATGAGGGCCGCCAGATCGGCAGCCGGCACAGGATTGTTGGCGACATAGGCAGCGACAATATCCGCTGTCAGCTCAATGAGTTCGTCTTGTCCGGTCATCGTTCCTTCGCCAATGTTTAATGCTCTTCAGCATCATCCAATCATCCACCAACGTCCAGTTCGGATTGAGCAAAATGTCAATTGATGCGCAAGGAATCGGGTGACCCATAGGAAACCCGGTGGGACGTCTGGGGAACAGCCTGCGAATATTTGCCGTCAATGCCCGCTGCTCGGCGTCTCATGTGCACCGGTGTGCCGATAGTGGTTGCGCCCAGCCAACTGCAACGACTCTTCTGCCGCCGCGTTGACCCAGAAAACGGACAATCGCAATGGCCGATCAACCAGCAGAAAAGAGCCGCCTGGCTTCCAAAGGAGATGAGGCGAAAGCCCTTCATCTGGCCGAGACGACCGATCTGTCTCCGCAGCAAGCCAAAGAGTTGCTGCACAAGCACGGAGGCGACATGAAGAAGGCGCAAAGGGAGGCCGAGAATTTCAAGGCGGAAGGCTAGGGCGCAGCGGAAACGAAGGCCTGATGACAGTAGCTTGCGGACCTGACGCAAGTGGGAAGGGCGGCTAAGTCTTTGAAAATATTGGCTCCCCGGGCCGGATTCGAACCAGCGACCAACCGGTTAACAGCCGGTTGCTCTACCACTGAGCTACCGGGGAACGGATGCTCGTTTCAGCATTGCGCGTGCCTATAGCAAACCCCTTTCGGCTTTGCAAAGCGGTGCGGAGCATTTTTTTGGCCGGCTTACCCAGTGATGTGGCGGGCGGCATGTGTCGGCATCATATGATGCCGGTCTATTGTCGGTCGATACGAGCGGCATTGTCCTCGGCTGGAGAAGAGATGGATGGGCGGAAAGACCAGGCGCAACGCGGACGCGGAAGGGCCCGAGACTGCAAGCGGCGATGATGGCGCGCGCAGGATAAAGGTTCTCGGCCGCGAGGTCCGGATGCCGCAGTCCCGCATTTCGCGCGTTGCGATCGGCGTGCTGCTGGTCTTCTTCGGACTGCTCGGCTTCCTGCCGGTGCTGGGCTTCTGGATGATACCGCTGGGCCTGCTCGTCCTGTCCTACGAATTCGCCTCGGTGCGCCGGCTGCGCCGCCGAACCGTGGTCTGGTGGGAGCGGAGGAGACGTCCGCCCGCGCGATAGTCCGTGGTGCCATGCCCCATTTCGGGGCGGGAGCCCGCACGCTGCCGGCGTCGGGTTCCCGCGGCCGGGCCTCCCGGGTGATGCGCAAACGGCACGTTTCGAATCGATGTTGACAATGGAACCGGGCAGCCACTTCAGAACGTCCTTGTCACTTGACCGGCCCCCGATGGGTAACCTATTGAGCGTGCCTAGAACGGCGGGGCGGCGAGGCCTCGTGGCGGAGTGGTTACGCAGAGGACTGCAAATCCTTGCACCCCGGTTCGATTCCGGGCGAGGCCTCCATCCTGTCGTTTGATGCGGACGGACAACGGTGCATTTCGCCGGGTCCGTCATGCGGGTCATAGCCAACACGGCGTGAACCGACGGCCATTTCCCTCTATTTCTGCGCTGTTCATGCTGGATGTGGCTTGCGCCGCCGCTTTTTGTTGCGACGAATCAAGCCGGGAAGCTTTAAGGTGAGGCGCGAGCGCCACGCCCGTGAAAAATCGCGGCCGCAGTCTGGACATTGGAAAATCGATGACCGACATAGGCTGCGAATACGGGTTACACATCGTTAACGGTAGAGGCCCATCCTAGGTGTCGCGTTGCACCAAAAGCTTTGAGTTCTCCAGTTTGTGGAAATCCGGGCGAGGTCTCCATCCTGTTGTTGCCGGTTTGCATGGCCGGCGCTCGCGTTCGAACAGCAATGCGCGCCACGTGGCGCAGGGAACGGACCGGTTTTGAGATGGAAGCAGACTACGCCCAGCGGCGAATTCGCATGGTCGATGGCCAGGTGCGCACCACCGATGTGACCAGCCCGGCGCTGCTCGACGCGATGCTTGCCGTTCCGCGCGAGAAATTCGTCGCCGCCAGTCGCCGTAACCTTGCCTACATCGACGAGGACGTCGAGATCGCCCCGGCGCAGGGCGGCGGTTCGCCGCGATATCTGATGGAAGCGTCGCCCTTCGCCAAGCTCGTGCAGCTCGCCGAGGTCTTGCCGTCGGATTTCGTCCTCGATGTCGGCTGCGGCACCGGTTATTCGGCGGCGGTCCTGTCGCGTCTGGCGAGTTCGGTGGTGGCGTTGGAGGCCGACCAGACGCTTGCCGACCTCGCGACGGAAAATCTCGCCGGGCTCGGCTGCGACAATGTGGCCGTGGTGCGCGGTCCGTTCCACGAAGGGTATGCGGCGGAAGCGCCTTACGACGTGATTTTTGTCGGCGGTGCGGTGGAGGTTCCGCCGGAGACGCTGTTTTCGCAACTCAAGGATGGTGGACGGCTGGTCGTGGTCGAGGGGGGCGGAAACGCCGGCAAGGCGCGGCTTTATTCCAAATGGAACGGTGTGGTCACCGGACGCAGCGCATTCAACGCGGCAATTAAGCCATTGCCGGGGTTCGAGCGCGCTTATACGTTTCAGTTCTAGGACGGTTGGGACTGATCCGAACGGGTTATAGGATTTTTTGCTGGCTCTCGGGGTTGGATGAGAGTGGGTGACAGGTAACGTGGTGGTTGAGTTGACGGACCGCGCCGGATGATCCGGGCGGAGCGGGCTTTCGCTGCTACGATAGAGGGATGCGCTGTGCAGTTTGTTCGCAAGTCTTTGTTCGCTGCCGCCTTGCTGTCCGTGACAGCATTGTCGACCGCCACGGTTTCAGCTGAGACCATCACCGGCGCGCTGATCAAGGCCTATCAGCTCAATTCAAGCTTCAATTCGGCGCGTGCCGGAGCGCGGGCGACCGATGAAAACGTGGCGATTGCCAAGTCCGGATATCGGCCGGTCATCGTTGGTACTGGCTCCATCAACTATACGTCGACCAACGTAAACCCGCGTCTGAAAGGCGTGGGAAATTCGAGTTCGCGCATCACCACCGGATCGTTCGGCGTCGAAATCCAGCAGACTCTCTTCGACGGCTTTCAGACCAAGAACAACGTGCACTCGGCCGAGGCGCAGGTGCAGGCGTCTTTCGAGAACCTGCGCAACACCGAGATGAACACGCTGTTCAATGCGGCAAGCGCCTACATGGACGTCATCCGCGACCGGCGTATCGCGGTGTTGACGGAGCAGAATCTGGAATTCCTGAACGAACAGGCCCGCGCAGCGCGCTCGCGCCTCGAAGTCGGCGAAGGCACGCGCACCGACGTTGCCCAGGCGGATGCAAGCCGCTCGGAAGCCGTCGCCCAGCTCGCGGCGGCGCGCGCCAACGCCTTGGCCAGCGCCGCCAACTACCGCGCAATCGTCGGCGAGGAACCGGGCAATCTCAAGCCGGCTTCGCCCCTGGCGAAGCTCCTGCCCAAATCCGTTGACGCTGCTTACGGCATAGCCGAATCCCGGCATCCGGCGATCCTTTCAGCGCAGCATGTGGTCGATGCAGCCGGATTCGCGGTGAAGTCGGCGGAAGGCCAGTTGCTGCCGCAGATCACCGGTGTGGCGAGCGTCGACAGTGGTTTCACCAACACGCAGCCCTTTGTTCCCGGAAGCGGCCTGTTCGACCAGGGCAGGAATACCAGCGGCGGCGCCAACGGCAGCAACACCTCCGCCAGCATCGGCGCGCAGATCAACATTCCACTCTACCAGGCTGGCCGCGTGTCCGCTCAGGTCCGGCAAGCGAAGGAACAGTTGGGGCAGGCCCGCATCGACGTCGACGTGTCGCGAGACCAGGTGCGGCAGGCGGTGACCTCCGCCTGGACGAGCTACACCGCTGCGCGTGAGAACGTGACCGCCAATCGGGAAACCGTCGCGGCGACGCAGCTTGCGCTTAACGGTGTTATCGAGGAGCGCAATGTCGGCCAGCGCACGACGCTGGACGTTTTGAACGCACAGCAGGACGTCATCACTGCCCAGGTCAATCTTGCCAGCAGCGAGCGCGACGTGGTGGTCGGCAGCTACGCCATCCTTTCGGCGATCGGCGCGCTCGGCGCCAAGCGACTTGGTCTCCAAGTGGCGGAATACAGGCCGCAGGAACACTACAATGCCGTCAAGGACAAGTGGTTCGGCCTGCGCACGCCGGACGGCCGGTAATTCAGGCCGTAAGCCCCTTCTACCCTTTGGAAATCGTTTCGAATCCGCTCTTTGGGGATTCTCGCCTGCGCCTGCCTCCGCTACGCTGATGCCATGATTCGTGGGCGGCTTTCTCCGAAAGCCGTTTTCAGCGGCGGTCACAAAGGCGGCGGATGTGACGATGGCACAACTCGGCAGCGCTCAGCGCGAACCCTCGATGGAAGAGATTCTGGCTTCCATCCGCAGGATTATCGAGGATAGCGACACGGTTCGCCGTCCGGACGACGGCAGTCAGCCGGTGCGGCCCGACAATGATGTTTCGCCTTCGGCCGGTGCCGGCCAGGCCGTGTCGGCGGCGGCGCAGGAAGGCACGGTGATCGAAGTCGATACGTTCCGCACAGCTCCTCGCGCCGACGTTCCCGCGACCGAATCGCGCAGGCCCGTTACCCTCGCAGAAGTGCAGGCGCAGGTCGTTGCGGAAAGAGCCGCCGCACGTGAGGCCGCAGAGCAGGATTATCAGCAGGCGGCATCTCCCGTCGCGCCGGATGCAGGTCTGGCCGCAGTCGCCGCGCAGCCGCTGTTCGAGCCGGAAGAGGCGTCGATGACGACCGTTTCCGCAACGCCCAAAATCCCCGAAATGACGGAATGGCAACTCGGCGTCTCCGAGCCGGAAGCGATCGAACCCGTCGAGCATGACGATTTCGACCTCGACGAGGTGGCGAACGCCGTTCTCCAGGATATTGCCGACTCGCAGGCAAATCACGCTCCGGCGGACGAGATGGTCGCGGATGCGCCGGCGCCGTTCGCCGAATCGGTGCGTCCGGCCATCATTTCGGACCATACCGGGCGACAGGTGGCCGCCGCTTTCAATGAATTGTCCGAAGCGCTGGCGGCTCGCAACCGCAAGAGCCTCGACGAGATGGCCGAGGAGATGCTGCGGCCAATGCTGCAGGACTGGCTGGACAACAATCTCCCGACGCTTGTCGAGCGGCTGGTGCGCGAGGAAATCGAGCGGGTCGCGCGGGGCGCGAGTTAGGCTCCTATCGCCGTCGCGCGGTTTGGCAAACGGGGACGGCTTGTTCTATTTTTATTTTGTTTTCGCGTAAAAATGCAGCTTCGGCGAATTGATACCCGGTAGAAAAGGTAACTATTTCAGGCGCTTACCTTTTCGTCATATCTCGTGAAAAAATTCAACGGCACGATTTTTCACTCGATCTCATCCCCGTCCCCAAAAACCTGCCTCATAATCCTCCGCAGTTTCTCCTGCCGGGAACGCTTCCGGAGTCGTTCGAAAGTGGGGAGGAACCGGCGCCTCCGCCATGCTGCCGACGAAGCGGCATGGCCGGGGAGGCCGCGTCCGAAGGTTCCTCCCCCGGCACTACGGTCGGGGCGCACTGGACGAGTGCTTAAGACCGGGCCAGCCGAGGCACAAAAATGCCGGAGCCGGAGCAAGGCGAAGCGGAACAGGACGAGGCCAAAAATCGCCGGCGGGCGCAGGAAGCTGCGCCATATTGTTAGTCTGTGAGGCAAGGCTTTTTGCGCCCGCTTCCCGACTTCTCCCTCCGCGGCAGGGAGCGTTCTTTGAAAATGGCCAGGGCCGAAGGGCAGCGTGGCAACGGGGAAGCTTGGCATCCGCGGTTGACTTGCCTCTTGCCATTCGATTTACACCGGCCTTTCGAATTTCCGGACAATGGCAGGCGGTTTCCCATGCTCGACAAGACCTATGACGCAAAAGCCGTCGAACCACGGATCGCCGAACGCTGGGAGGCTGAGGACGCATTTCGTGCCGGGGCGGGTGCGGAGACTGGCGCGGAGCCTTTCTCCATCGTCATCCCGCCGCCCAACGTCACCGGCTCGCTGCATATGGGGCACGCGCTCAACAACACGCTGCAGGACATTCTTGTCCGCTTCGAGCGCATGCGCGGCAAGAACGTGCTCTGGCAGCCCGGCATGGATCATGCAGGCATCGCCACGCAGATGGTCGTCGAGCGCCAACTAGCCGAAAGCGGCATCTCGCGCCGCGACATCGGCCGCGACGAGTTCATCAGTCGTGTGTGGACCTGGAAGGAGCAGTCGGGCGGCGCGATCATCCATCAGTTGAAACGCCTTGGCGCGTCCTGCGACTGGTTGCGCGAACGCTTCACCATGGACGAGGGCCTGTCGGAGGCCGTGCTCGAAGTGTTCGTGCGGCTCTACAAGGAAGGGCTGATCTATCGCGGCAAGCGGCTGGTCAACTGGGATCCGGCTTTCGAGACGGCGATCTCCGACCTCGAAGTGGAGAACAAGGAAGCCGACGGCCATATGTGGCATTTCAAATATCCGCTGGCCGGCGGCGAGACCTACACCTATGTCGAGAAGGACGCTGACGGAAACGTCGTGCTGGAGGAAGAGCGCGACTATATCTCCATCGCGACGACGCGGCCCGAAACCATGCTGGGCGACGGCGCGGTGGCCGTGCATCCATCCGACGAGCGCTACGCGCCGATCGTCGGCAAGCTTTGCGAAATCCCGGTCGGGCCGAAGGAACACCGGCGGCTGATCCCGATCATCACCGACGAATATCCCGATCCCACTTTCGGTTCGGGCGCGGTGAAGATCACCGGCGCGCACGACTTCAACGACTACCAGGTCGCCCGCCGCAACAACATTCCGCTCTATCGGCTGATGGATACGCGCGCGGTGATGCGCGCCGACGGCGAGCCCTATGCCGACCACGCGGCGCAGGCGCTGCAGATCGCCAAGACCGGCAACACGCCTAGCGAGGCGGAGGTGGACGGCATCAATCTGGTGCCGGACGAATATCGCGGCCTCGACCGTTACGCCGCCCGTAAACTCATCGTCGAGGCGATCACCGCGGAAGGGCTCGCCGTCACGGTCAAGGACGCCGAGGGCAACGACGTTCCGTTCGTCGAGGCCAAGAAGATCATGCAGCCGTTCGGCGACCGCTCCGGCGTGGTGATCGAGCCGATGCTGACCGACCAGTGGTTCCTTGACGCCAAGGTGCTGGCGAAGCCGGCGATCGCCTCGGTGCGCGAGGGCCGAACCAACTTCGTGCCGAAGCACTGGGAAAAGACGTATTTCGACTGGATGGAGAACATCGAGCCGTGGTGCGTGTCCCGCCAGCTCTGGTGGGGTCACCAGATCCCGGCCTGGTACGGGCCGGACGGGCATGTCTTCGTGGAAAAGACCGAGGAAGAGGCGCTCAGTGCCGCGGTCGAATATTATCTGGCGCTCGAAGGCCCGTGGAAGGCATGGGTCGAGGACAAGCTCGAAAACTTCAAGCCTGGCGAGATTCTCACCCGCGACGAGGACGTGCTCGACACCTGGTTCTCCTCGGCGCTGTGGCCGTTCTCGACGCTGGGCTGGCCGGACAACACGCCGGAACTGAAGACCTATTACCAGACCGACGTTCTGGTGACTGGCTTCGACATCATCTTCTTCTGGGTCGCCCGCATGATGATGATGGGCCTGCATTTCATGGACGAGGAGCCGTTCCATACGGTCTATGTCCATGCGCTGGTCCGCGACAAGACCGGCGCAAAGATGTCGAAGTCGAAGGGCAACGTCATCGACCCGCTCGACCTGATCAGCGAATACGGCGCCGACGCGGTACGCTTCACGCTGACCATCATGGCCGCGCAGGGCAGGGACGTTAAGCTCGATCCGGCCCGCATCGCCGGCTATCGCAATTTTGGCACCAAGTTGTGGAACGCGACCCGCTTCGCGCAGATGAACGGCGTGGCGCGCAACGACGATTTCTGGCTGAACGACGCCAAGCTCACCGTCAACCGCTGGATCCTGACCGAGCTGACGCACACGGCCCGCGCCGTGACCGAAGGGATCACCAGCTACCGCTTCAACGAGGCGGCGGGCGCGGCCTACCGGTTCGTCTGGAATTTGGTCTGTGACTGGTATGTCGAACTGCTGAAACCCGTGTTCATGGGCGACGACGAGGAGGCCAAGGCCGAAAGCCGCGCCTGCATGGCCTTCGTGCTCGACGAGATCTACAAGCTGCTGCACCCGATCATGCCGTTCATGACCGAGGAGCTCTGGGCGCATACGGCGGGCGAGGGCAAGGAACGGTCGACCCTGCTCTGCCATGCGCGCTGGCCGCAGCCGGATTTCGACGACGCGGATGCGGCGGCCGAGATCAACTGGCTGGTCGACCTGGTTTCGGGCATCCGTTCAGTACGCTCGGAGATGAACGTCCCCGCCGGCGCGGTTGCGCCGCTGGTCGTTGTCGGCGCGGATGCGACCACGATGCGCAGGCTCGAACGCCAGGACGCCGCGATCAAGCGTCTTGCGCGCGTCGACGCCATCACCCACGCCGCCGCGCCGCCGCCGGCGTCGGCGCAGATCGTGCTCGGCGAGGCGACGGTCTGTCTGCCGCTTGGCGGCCTGATCGACCTCGCGGTCGAAGCGACGAGGCTGCAGAAGGAACTGGCCAAGGTCACGGAAGAGGTGGCGCGCATCCGCAAGAAGCTGTCGAACGAACGCTTCGTCGCCAACGCAGCGCCGGAGGTCGTCGAGGCCGAGCGCGAGAAACTTGCCGAGTATCTGCTGACGCAGGAAAGGCTGGCCGTCGCGCTCTCGCGGGTGCGCGACATCAAGGCTTGATGGTGAGTCGCGGGACGGCGCCTTGCCGTTCCGCGACGCCTCGAAAAACACACCGCGGCGTTATTCCGCAGCGGCAGTTCAACCACATCTGGCGATTTTCCGCCCCATTGTTGCCGCAAAGTTACAAGTCGGCCCAATTCGCGGAAATTGCGTGCTGGTTTGGGCGTTTTTCCTTTTTTCCTTATCGTTTTTTACCGAATCCCTGCGAAACTCGATCCCATCGGCGTGCTCCGACGGGGGAGTCGGGAGAACTCGCCGGTACGGTCGGCTCGTCGGGGCGAGATGCTGGTTGCACCCTTCCCGTGAATTCGATCAAGGTTGCGTGAAGTACTGGGGAGAGGACATTCATGAGCCGGACGCTGCTGTCGTCACTGATCGGCGCAAGCTTGCTTGCCACCGTGGCCGTCGGCCCCGCAATGGCGGGCGGCCTGGAACGCGGCGGCTATAACATCGATCTCCTGTTCGACCCTTCGCGCTTCGCCGCTGAGGCGACAGCCACTTACGTCATGCCGGACCGCAAAATTGAGAACGCGGTCGATACCGACCCGACGACGGCGCTTGTGCCTCCCGGAAGCCCGGGCTTCGGACGGGGCGGCGGAAATCTGAACGGTCGTTCCACGACTGCCGACGACTCCGAACCCTACTGGGTCCCGCGAATCGGTATCAAGGCCGGGATGGCGGGTTTCGATTGCATGATCGATTATTCCCAGCCCTGGGGCGTCCACAGCAATCCCGGCCTCAACTGGGCCGGCGCCAACAGCAACATCGAGACCAAGATCGACAGCGACAACTATGCCGGCACGTGCTCCTACAAGTTCGATGTCGGCAAGGGCGGCCAGTTGCGCTTGATCGGCGGCGTCTTCTACCAGGAAGTCGACGGCTTCAAGACGCGCCTCGTGCAGGATTTTACCGGGATTCCGGTGCCGTTCACGGGTATCGGGCGGATTGACCTTGAAGGCGACGGCGTTGGCTGGCGCATCGGTGCGGCATACGAAATCCCGGAAATCGCCTTCCGCGCCAGCCTGGTCTACAACAGCGAAGTCGACCTCGGCGACGTGACGGGGACCGTGGACCTTACGCAGGCCGGGCGTACCGCCATCCCGGTATTTGGCACGGCCAGCATGCCGGCCTCGGTGGAGTTCAAGATTCAGACGGGCATTGCGCCCGACTGGCTGGCTTTCGGTTCAGTGAAGTGGGTCGACTGGAGCGTCCTTCAGGTCGTGAGCTTCTGCTCCACCGCGGTCAAGTCGCTTGGTTGCAGCTACCAGGGACCGGGTTTTGTCACGTCGCTCGATCTGCTCTATCGCGACGGCTGGACGGTGCAGGGCGGTGTCGGCCACCGGTTCAACGATCAGTGGAGTGGCGCGGTTTCCTTGACCTGGGATCGCGGAACGACAACCGGTCTCAGTTCGCAGACCGATACCTGGACCGTCAGCGCCGGTGCGGCCTATACGCCGAACCAGAATGTCGAGGTCAGGCTGGGCGGCGCGCTTGGTATCCTGACCAGCGGTTCCGTCGGCGCTGTCGAGAGCGACGGCAACACGTTCGGAACCGATGTGTCCTACGACTTCGGCAACGACCTCGTCAGCGCGCTGTCCGGCAGCCTCAAGGTCAAGTTCTGATATCCGGCAGTCTGGCTGTCATCGCTTCGTATGAACGGCGCCGATCGGCGCCGTCATCATTTGTGTCCGGCGCATGCGGAATCGTCGGGGTGCCGTATGAATCTCGCGCCACAAGCCTGTTGCTGCCGTCAGGTTTCGCCTAAGTAGGCACCGAGCTCGCCGGTACCTTCGCCATTGACGCATGGGTCGTTCGCGGGCTGGATGGCCTCTGGCCGACACTGAAATCTGGTTTGATGGAAGCGGATATGAGCGAACTGCACGGCAATCTGATCGACGGCGAATGGGTGAAGGGCGACGCGGTCCCCAACATCAATCCGTCCGACACCGACGACGTCGTCGGTACCTATGCCCGGGCGACCAAGGCCGACGCGCTTGCGGCCATCGCCGCGGCCAAGGCCGCCTTCCCGAAATGGTCGCGCTCCGGCCCGATGGAGCGCCACGCTGTGCTGCGAAAGGCCTCCGACGAGATTCTTGCGCGCAAGGAGGAACTCGGAAAACTCCTGTCGCGTGAAGAGGGCAAGACGCTCGTCGAAGGCATTGGCGAGACTATCCGCGCCGCGCAGATTTTCGACTTCTTCGCCGGCGAGGCGCTGCGCCTGACCGGCGAGACGGTCCCGTCGGTGCGGCCCGGCGTCGGTGTCGAGATCACCCGCGAGGCGGTCGGCGTCGTCGGCATCATCACGCCATGGAATTTCCCGATCGCCATCCCGGCCTGGAAGCTCGCCCCGGCGCTGTGCTACGGCAACACCGTCGTGTTCAAGCCGGCCGACCTTGTTCCCGGCTGCTCGTGGGCGATCGTCGACATATTGCACCGCGCCGGCCTGCCGAAAGGCGTGCTCAATCTGGTTATGGGCAAGGGCTCGGTCGTAGGCCAGGCGATGCTGGATAGCGCCGACATCAACGCCGTCACCTTCACCGGCTCGGTCGGCACCGGCAAGCGTGTGGCGGCGGCGAGCATCGAGCACAACCGGAAATTCCAGCTCGAGATGGGCGGCAAGAACCCGCTGGTGGTGCTGGACGACGCCGATCTCGCGATCGCCGTCGATTGCGCGGTCAATGGCGCCTTCTTCTCGACCGGCCAGCGCTGCACGGCATCATCGCGGCTGATCGTGCAGGACGGCATCCACGACAAGTTCGTCGCTGCGGTCACCGACAAGCTGAAAAACCTCGTCGTCGACAATGCTTTGAAGGCCGGCACGCAGATCGGCCCGGTGGTCGACCAGAACCAGCTCGACCAGGACGAGAAATACATCGCCATCGGCCGCGACGAGGGCGCGAAACTTGCTTTCGGCGGCGAGCGGCTGAACCGCGAGACGCCCGGCTTCTATCTGCAGCCGGCGCTGTTCACGGAGGCCACCAATGCCATGCGCATCAGCCAGGAAGAGATTTTCGGGCCGGTCGCGTCGGTCATCCGGGTCAAGGACTATGAGGAGGCGCTGCATGTCGCCAACGATACGCCGTTCGGCCTGTCGTCCGGCATCTGCACGACCAGCCTGAAATACGCCACGCATTACAAGCGCAACGCCGAGGCGGGTATGGTAATGGTCAACCTGCCGACCGCTGGCGTTGATTTCCATGTGCCGTTCGGCGGCCGCAAGGGTTCGAGCCATGGCTCGCGCGAGCAGGGCCGTTACGCCGCCGAGTTCTACACCACCGTCAAGACGGCCTACACGCTGGCCTGACCGGCGGGCGCTCGCGGCAGAGTTTCGCCCTGCCGCTGGCGCCACGCAACGCCGGCACCGTCTGTCGGCGAACAATCCACAAAGCGGGCCAGGCGTCCTTGACTTGGCCCGCCGCCGCATCCTATATCGCGGCTCGCTTCGGCCTTGGGCCGCTGGCGGGCGATTAGCTCAGCGGGAGAGCACACCCTTCACACGGGTGGGGTCGCAGGTTCAATCCCTGCATCGCCCACCATTTTCCTTGCCGGTCAGGCTTGGGCTGCTTCAACCAGATCACCGCACAATTCCACGGTCAGCTCGTCGAAATGCGAGATGATGCGCGACGGACCGAATTCACGGACATGCCGGTCCGTGTAGCCGAAATCGACGGCCACGACCGGAATGCCTGCGGCCTTGGCCGTGTCGATATCGGTCTGCGAATCGCCGACCATGATTGCATGACTGACGTCGCCGCCTGCCAGCGCGATGGTTTCAGTCAGGTGCCGTGGATCCGGCTTGCGGAACGCAAAACTGTCCGAGCCGCAGATCGCTGCGAACCGGCCAGCGAGACCCAGACCTTCCAGCAGGCGCTTCGAAAAGCCTTCGGTCTTGTTGGTGCAGACGGCGAACAGGTAGCCTGCCGCGGCAAGTCGCGTGAGTGCGGCCGGCACTCCCGGATAGGGCTGCGACCGGCCCGGAATGTTGCTACCGTAGTGGTCGAGGAACAGGTTGAACAGCCGGTCGTGCTCGGCAGGTTCCAGCATGCGCTTCTGCGCGGCATAGGCGCGCTCGATCATCACCCGCGCGCCATGGCCGACGAACTGGCGGATACCGTTGTTGTCGGCGAGCGCCGCGCCGCCGGCCAACAGGCTGTGGTTCAGGCTGTCCAGCAGGTCGGGAGCCGTGTCGACGAGGGTTCCGTCGAGATCGAAGACGACAATCGGGCGGTTCATGAAAAGGCTCGCATGGCTAAGGATGGATCGCGCCCGAAGTACCGCGCGGGCCAGCCCGGCGCAACCCGGCCGAATCGCCACGTTGTCCAGGGTTTGCCCGGCGTGGCAAAGATGCTAAGCGCGACGCTCGAGATGATGGCGAGCGGCCCATGGATGCGCGGACACTGAAGATCGAAGCGGCACGGGCGGCGCTCGCCCATGTCGAGGACGGCATGCGGCTTGGCATTGGCAGCGGCTCCACGGCGGAAGAATTCGTGCGGCTGCTTGCAAAGAGGGTCGGGGAGGGGCTGTCGATCATCGGTGTGCCGACCTCCGAGCGCACCGCAAAACTCTGCAACGAGACCGGCGTGCCGTTGACGACGCTCGACGATACGCCGGAGCTCGATCTCACCGTGGACGGCGCCGACGAATTCGATCCGAATCTAGTCCTGATCAAGGGCGGCGGCGGCGCGCTGCTGCGTGAGAAGATCGTCGCGGCGGCGTCGAAGCGGATGATCGTGATCGCCGATGAAAGCAAGGCGGTCGAGGTGCTCGGCCGCTTCCCGCTGCCCATCGAAGTCAATCCGTTCGGCCTGCGCGCCACCGAGATCGCGATCCGCCGCGTCGCCGAGGAACTCAGTCTCGCGGGGTCGATCACATTGCGGATGACGAAGGATGCGCCATTTGTTACAGACGGCGGGCATTTCATCCTCGACGCATCTTTTGGCCGCATTCCCGATCCAAGAGCGCTGTCAAATGGTCTTCATTCCGTGCCTGGCGTTGTCGAGCATGGTCTGTTTCTAGGCCTGGCGCGCATGGTGGTGGTGGCCGGCGCAAGCGGCGCGCGGACGATCCTCGCGCAACAATAAACAGGAGTTGCCCTTATCATGATCCGGCTGAATTCGATCCGCCGTCTCGCTCTCGCCGCCGTCGCCTCGGCGGCCGTCTTCACGGCGCTGCCGGCATTCGCGCAGGACATTTCCGAAGACCATCTGAAGGCCGCGCGCGCCGCCATCACGGTGATCGGTGCGACCGAGGTCTATGATGGAATCCTGCCTGACGCCGCCGCGGCGCTGAAGCAGTCGCTTATCCAGAAGAATCCGGATCTGCAGGAACTGATCGTCAAGACGGTCGACGAGACGACCATCTCGCTGGCCCCGCGCCGCGCCGACCTCGAGAAGGAAGCGGCTCTTGTCTATGCCAAGGCTTTCTCGGCCGACGAACTCAATGCCATCGCCGCCTTCTACGGGACCGAGGCGGGGAAGAAGCTGCTCGACCAGGGGCCGACCCTGATCCGCAGCGTCGCCCAGGCTGCGGAAATCTGGCAGCGCGGCGTCGCGCGCGATCTGGCGGACAATGTCGGCAAGGCCATCAACGCGGCGGTCCCGAAGAAGCCGGCGGAAGCAGCGGCGCCGGCAGACGCCCAGCCGAAGGCCAACTGATTCAAGCCCGCCGCCGTTGCCATGCTCAAGCCCGGCTTCGCGCCGGGCTTTTCATTTCGGCGCACGCTGCATAAGTGTGACTTCGCCATCCGGAAGCGATTTGGAGACGACCCATGTCCCAATACGACTATGATTTGTTCGTGATTGGCGGCGGTTCGGGCGGGGTGCGCGCCGCACGGGTCAGCGCCGGCCTCGGGAAGCGGGTGGCAATCGCGGAAGAGTACCGGTTCGGTGGCACATGTGTCATCCGCGGCTGCGTTCCGAAGAAGCTGCTGGTCTATGCCTCGCAATTCTCCGAACAGTTCGAGGATGCCTCGGGTTACGGCTGGAGCGTCGGCGAAACGTCGTTCGACTGGCCGACGCTGATCGCCAACAAGGATCGTGAGATCGCGCGACTGGAGAGCATTTATCGGTCGGGCGTCGAGAAGGCGGGTGGCACGGCCTTCCACAGCCGCGCCGAGCTTGTTGACGGCCATACGATCCGGCTCATTTCCGAAGGCCGGACGGTGACGGCCGAAACCATCCTGATCGCCACCGGCGGCCGGCCGAGCCCGCATGAAGCGCTGCCGGGCCATGAACTGACGATCACCTCCAACGAGGCCTTTCACCTGCAGGAACTGCCGAAGGCGATCGTGATTGCCGGCGGCGGCTACATCGCCGTCGAATTCGCCAACATCTTCCATGGGCTCGGCGTCGACACGACGCTGATCTATCGCGGCGCCGAAATTCTTTCGCGCTTCGACATGGATCTCAGGCGCGGCCTGCATGAGGCGATGGAGCGCAAGGGTATAAAAATCCTGTGCCACGACGTGTTCGCCGGCATCGAGAAATGCGGGGGTGAACGGCTCTTGGCGCGCACTGCCAAGGGGCGGGAACTCGTTGTCGACCAGGTGATGCTTGCGCTGGGCCGCACACCCAACACCGAAAATCTCGGGCTGGAAAATGCCGGCGTGGCGCTTGGGCCGGCTGGCGATATTCTCGTCGACGATTATTCGCGGACCAATGTCGACAACATTTTTGCTCTGGGCGACGTGACCAACCGGCTGCAATTGACACCGGTGGCGATCCACGAGGCGATGTGTTTCGTCGAGACCGTCTTCAGGAACAACCCGACAAAACCCGATCTCGACGACGTTCCGACGGCGGTGTTCTCGCAGCCGGAGATCGGCACGGTCGGTCTTAGCGAAGAGGCGGCGGCGAAGAAGCTGGGTGATCTCGATATCTACCGGGCGGCGTTTCGGCCGATGCGCAACATCCTTCCCGGACGCGACGAACGCACGATCATGAAGCTGATTGTCGAGGCCGGCTCGAACCGCGTCGTCGGCGCGCACATCCTCGGGCCTGATGCCGGCGAGATGGCGCAGCTTCTCGGTATCGCCGTCAAGGGGCGGCTGACCAAGGATGTGTTCGACCGCACCATGGCGGTTCACCCGACGGCCGCGGAGGAACTGGTGACCATGTACCAGCCGAGCTATCGGATCAGGAGTGGCGAACGGGTCGCGTGAGGGGGCGGCGAGATCTCGGCCAGGCGACATCGACGGATTTGCCAAGTCGCCGAAAGCGAGGCGGCTTGCTCTGTGGTCAGCCCCAGCACTCCCGGCACGGCAGGTCGAGCGGCGCGCCCGCCAAAAATGCTTCGATTGCCGGAATGTGAGGGGCAGGGTCCAACTGCCTCTCGGCCAGCCAGTCGTCGGAATAATAGGTGTTGGCGTAGCGCTCGCCGGAATCGCAGATCAGCGTGACGATCGACCCACTCTCGCCAGCCGCGGCCATGCGTGACGCGGCTAGGCACATGCCGGCGAAGTTCGTGCCGGTCGAGCCGCCGACACGGCGGCCGATACGCTTCGACAGCACACGCATCGCCGCCAGCGACACCGCGTCGGGGATGCGCACCATATGGTCGATGACGCCGGGCACAAAGGACGGCTCGACCCGTGGCCGGCCAATGCCTTCGATGCGCGAAGGCTGCTCGCAGCGGCAATCGGGGTTTTTTGTCGCATAGCCGTCGAAGAACGCCGAGCGTTCGGCGTCGGCGACCGACAGCCGGGTCGGGTGGCGCTTGTAGCGGATGTAGCGGCCGATCGTCGCCGTGGTGCCGCCGGTGCCGGGGCTCATGACGATCCAGGCCGGGATCGGATGATGTTCGTCGCGCATCTGACCGAAGATCGATTCGGCGATGTTGTTGTTGCCGCGCCAGTCGGTGGCGCGCTCGGCGTAGGTGAACTGGTCCATGAAATGACCGCCGAGCCTCGCCGCCAGTTCGGCCGATTCGGCATAGATGCGGCGGCCGTCGTCGATGAAATGACTGGCGCCGCCAAAATGCTCGATCGCGGCGATCTTTTCCGGCGACGTGGTGCGCGGCATCACCGCATAGAAAGGCACGCCGATCATGCGGGCGAAATAGGCCTCGGACACGGCGGTCGACCCCGACGACGCCTCGATCACCGGCGCGCCTTCGCGGATATGGCCGTTGCACAGCGCATAGAGGAAGAGCGAACGCGCCAGCCTGTGCTTGAGGCTTCCGGTCGGATGGGTGGATTCGTCCTTGAGATAGAGGTCGATGCCGGAAAGGGCAGGGACCTCGAGCTTCCACAGATGAGTGTCGGCCGAGCGGCGCTGGTCGGCCTCGATCTGGGCGACGGCCTCGTCGGCCCAGCCCCGCGACGACAAGCTTTGCGATATGTCCATCGATCCTCCGTGGCCTGAGCCTATCAGATGTCCTCCTCGAAGGTAACGATCGACACCTCGCCCTCCAGCGCGCCCTGATAGGCGGAGGCGTGCGGCTCCTCGTCCGGCGGACCGTCCATATCGCCGATCTGGTCGAGTTCGGCCTCGGCATAGCCTTCCTTCGCCAGCGCATCCAGGGCGGTGCGAACGGCGGAATCGTCGTCGGGCGCGACGAGGAAAATGTGCACGCCTTCCGACTCGCCGCCCTTGGTGCGAAAAACCCGGCCGGTAATGATGGTGACGGGTTTCGGTTCGTTGTCGTTCATCGTGATTCTCTAGAGAAGGATGGGATTTGAGGCTGCCCAAGTATCGAACTAAGCGCGTTTCGGGAAATGGAAAGGACCGACATCGTCCGGCAGGACATATTCGTTTCTCTCGGCAACGGCGAACGAAAGAAAATTGCCGCATGTTGCGCGCCCAGCGCATGGCACCTATCTCCGCGCCACATTTCGCGTTTCGCGCTTGACGCCCAAGGACTCAGCGAGTAGAAGCCGCCTCGTCTGAACCGATGTGAGGTCTGACGTTTCGGGTCGTCGCGACCTGAAGTTCGCCTCAAACAGGGTTCGTTCTACGAGCGAAAACACATTTCCGGCATGCATGAAGCGCTCAGCGCTTCCTCTGCTTTTTGTTCGGGCAAAACCGCAAGACGCGGTTTCATGCCCGAATTTGCGTATGGAAATGGCGTTCGAAACCGCCCTGGACGGGCCCTGGATACGGACTAAGAAAGACAAGAGGATTTAATGCCTGCCGTCAACCAGCTGATCCGCAAGCCGCGCCAAGCGCCGGCGACGCGCAACAAGGTTCCGGCCATGCAGCAGAACCCGCAGAAGCGGGGCGTCTGCACGCGCGTCTACACGACGACGCCGAAGAAACCGAACTCGGCGCTGCGCAAGGTCGCGAAGATCCGCCTTACCAACGGCTTCGAAGTGATTGGCTACATTCCGGGCGAGGGTCACAACCTCCAGGAGCACTCGGTCGTCATGATCCGCGGCGGCCGCGTAAAAGACCTTCCGGGCGTGCGCTACCACATCATCCGTGGCGTGCTCGACACCCAGGGCGTCAAGAACCGCAAGCAGCGCCGTTCGAAGTACGGCGCGAAGCGTCCGAAGTAAGGGCTTTTCCCCCGGCTTCGGCGCTTTCTTTTTAGAGCGCCAGGCCGTCGAGAGTGAGAGATCAAAAAGATGTCCCGTCGTCACAGTGCAGACAAGCGCGAAATCAACCCGGATCCCAAGTTCGGCGATCTGGTTGTCACCAAGTTCATGAACGCCATCATGTATGACGGCAAGAAGTCGGTCGCCGAGACGATCGTCTACAGCGCGTTCGAGCAGGTCCGCTCCAAGGCCAAGCAGGAGCCGGTGGTGGTCTTCAAGCAGGCGCTCGACAATGTCGCGCCGCATGTCGAAGTCCGCTCCCGCCGCGTCGGCGGCGCCACCTACCAGGTGCCGGTCGACGTCCGTCCGGAGCGCCGCCAGGCGCTCGCCATCCGCTGGCTGATCACGGCTGCCCGCAACCGCAACGAGACCACTATGGTCGATCGCCTGTCCGGCGAACTCATGGATGCCGCCAACAATCGCGGCACGGCGGTCAAGAAGCGTGAAGACACCCACAAGATGGCCGAAGCCAACCGCGCCTTCGCGCACTACCGCTGGTAACGGCGCGGACAGGACATAAAGAGGCACTCCCATGGCTCGCGAATACAAGATCGAAGACTACCGCAATTTTGGTATCATGGCGCATATCGACGCCGGCAAGACCACGACCACGGAACGCGTCCTCTATTACACCGGCAAGTCCCACAAGATCGGCGAAGTCCATGACGGCGCCGCCACCATGGACTGGATGGAGCAGGAGCAGGAGCGCGGCATCACGATCACGTCGGCCGCGACCACGACCTTCTGGAAGGGCCGTGACGGCAAGCTGCGCCGCTTCAACATCATCGACACCCCCGGACACGTCGACTTCACCATCGAGGTGGAGCGCTCGCTGCGCGTGCTCGACGGCGCTATTGCGCTGCTCGACGCCAATGCCGGCGTGGAGCCGCAGACCGAGACGGTGTGGCGCCAGGCCGACAAGTATCATGTGCCGCGCATGATCTTCTGCAACAAGATGGACAAGATCGGCGCCGACTTCTACCGCTCGGTGGAGATGATCGGTTCGCGTCTTGGCGCGCAGGCCGTCGTCATGCAGTTGCCGATCGGCGCGGAGACCGAGTTCAAGGGCGTCGTCGACCTGGTCGAGATGAACGCGCTGGTCTGGCGTGACGAGACGCTGGGCGCTGCCTGGGACGTCGTCGAGATCCCGGCCGACCTCAAGGCCAAGGCGGAAGAATACCGCGAGAAGATGATCGAGGCCGCCGTCGAAATGGACGAGACGGCGCTCGAGAATTATCTCGAAGGCAAAATGCCTGACAACGACGAGATCCGCGCCCTCATTCGCAAGGGCACGATCGCGGTGAAATTCTTCCCGATGTTTTGTGGCTCGGCCTTCAAGAACAAGGGCGTACAGCCGCTGCTTGATGCGGTCGTCGAATACCTGCCGTCGCCCATCGACGTGCCTGCCATCAAGGGCATCGACGCCAAGACGGAAGCTGAGATCGAGCGTCACGCGGACGACAACGAGCCGCTGTCGATGCTGGCCTTCAAGATCATGAACGACCCGTTCGTCGGCTCGCTGACCTTCGCCCGCATCTATTCGGGCAAGCTCTCCAAGGGCGTGTCACTGGACAACACCGTGAAGGGCAAGAAGGAGCGCATCGGCCGCATGCTGCAGATGCATGCGAATTCGCGCGCCGACATCGACGAGGCCTTCGCCGGCGACATCGTGGCGCTGGCCGGCCTCAAGGACACGACGACGGGCGATACGCTTTGCGATCCGCTGAAGCCGGTCATTCTGGAGCGGATGGAGTTCCCCGATCCGGTCATCCAGATCGCCATCGAGCCGAAGACCAAGGGCGATCAGGAGAAGATGGGCCTGGCGCTGCATCGTCTCGCCGCCGAGGATCCGTCATTCCGCGTCAAGACCGACGAGGAGAGCGGCCAGACCATCATCGCCGGCATGGGCGAACTTCACCTCGACATCATCGTCGACCGCATGCGCCGCGAGTTCAAGGTCGAGGCCAATGTCGGTGCGCCGCAGGTGGCCTATCGCGAGACCATCACCCGCTCCCACGAGCAGGACTACACCCACAAGAAGCAGACCGGCGGCACGGGCCAGTTCGCCCGCGTCAAGCTGCTGTTCGAGCCGAATCCGGGAAGCAGCGAATTCCTGTTCGAATCGAAGATCGTCGGCGGCGCGGTGCCGAAGGAATACATTCCGGGTGTCGAGAAGGGCATCAACAGCGTCATGTCGTCCGGTCCGTTCGCCGGCTTCCCGATGATCGGCGTCAAGGCGACGCTCATCGACGGCGCTTTCCACGACGTGGACTCCAGCGTGCTGGCGTTCGAAATCGCCGGCCGCGCCTGTTTCCGCGAGGCCGCGCCGAAGCTCGGCGTGCAACTGCTTGAGCCGATCATGAAGGTCGAGGTGGTGACACCGGAAGACTATGTCGGTTCGGTCATCGGCGACCTGAACGGCCGCCGCGGTCAGATCCAGGGCCAGGAGGCGCGCGGCGTCGCTGTCGTCATCAACGCGATGGTGCCGCTCGCCAACATGTTCAAATACGTCGACAATCTGCGTTCGATGTCGCAGGGCCGCGCCCAGTACACGATGCAGTTCGACCACTACGAGCCGGTGCCGACTGCCGTCGCGCAGGAAGTCCAGAAGAAATACGCGTAAGCCCAAGGGCATCTGCGCAAAACTTGATCCATTGCCTTAGCGGGCGAAGCAAGACGGAGACCTCACATGGCCAAGAGCAAATTCGAGCGGACGAAGCCGCATGTGAACATTGGGACGATCGGCCATGTCGACCATGGCAAGACGTCGTTGACGGCGGCGATCACCAAGTATTTCGGTGAATACAAGCGTTACGACCAGATCGACGCGGCGCCCGAAGAGAAGGCGCGCGGCATCACGATCTCGACGGCGCATGTCGAATACGAGACGCCGGCCCGCCACTACGCGCATGTCGACTGCCCCGGCCACGCCGACTATGTGAAGAACATGATCACCGGCGCCG
>NZ_JBIRCY010000041.1:0-70076 GCF_044326205.1 Mesorhizobium sp. IMUNJ 23232 | reverse complement strand
CCATCTCGGCCATGCCGACGAGCATCACGAGGATGCGCTTCAGCGCCTCCCGGTTAGTCTCGATTGGTCCACTCTCGTCCAACGCCGCCCTCCTTCGAACACAGGCGGCAGGGATCATAGCATTGGTGAGCAGAAATGTAAATAATCCTAGGATAATAATCCTGGAGACGCTATGCTCATCCATCCAACGCATTGGAAAAACGCGACTTTTCGGGAAATGTCGGCCCGGTCCGATACCTTTTCGACTGGACGCAAGGGCTCGGCAGAGGGGAAGGTCATACTTGTAAAAGCAAGCGAAAAGAGAGCCTTATCGGTAAGCGTGGCAGAGTTTGGCGTAACAAGCATGCCCAAAGGCTACTGCCAGCCGCTTTCAGTAGGGCCGTCCAACTGACGTCCTTCGGCGACCTCGGTAAGCTGGGGACTGAAGGATGGGAGCTCGTCGCAGTCGTCTCTCCCGGGCACTTCGTGCTGCACTACTTCTTCAAGCGCGAGGCGCGCACGTGAGGAACCACAACGTCGAGAAAACATCGACCTAGAGGCGAGATTGAACAATCCTGCACAAAACAAGGCGAACGTCATTGCCTTCTATAAACTGATGTTCAACGACTGTCGGCCGCGTGAGGCAATCGAGCGCTACGCCGGAGACGAGTACATCCAGCACAACCCGCATGTGGCAAGCGGCAAGGACGGTTTCATCGCCTATTTCGAACGAATGGCGCGCGACTGGCCCGGAAAGCGCGTCGAGATCAGGCGCGTGGTCGCAGAGAGTGATTTGGTCGTGCTGCACTGTCTGCAGCATTGGCCGGGCGACCACGACTATGCTGCAATGGACATCTTCCGACTCGATGCTTGCGGCAAGATCGTCGAGCACTGGGACGTGCTGCAGATTCTGCCGGAAACGTCGGCAAATCCCAACGGGATGTTCTGAGACGCTCGGGCGCTGTGCAGCCTGCTGCGCAAGCAGGTGGCCCATCAACCGCTTTCGAGAGACCCCACAACAGGAGAATTCCATATGGCCCAGCGTGACGCCGTTTTCCCAGCCGGTCGGCATGACCTTTACACCTCACAGACCTATTCTGCCGCGATCAGGTCCGACAAACTTCTGTTCGTGTCCGGTCAGGTCGGCAGTCGCAGCGACGGTTCGCCCGAGCCGGACTTTGAGGCTCAGGTCCGTCTGGCGTTCGCCAATCTCGAGGCGACGCTGCGAGCGGGAGGATGCGGGCTTGACGACATTGTCGATGTGACGACCTTTCACACCGATCCCGAAAAGCAGTTCGGCACGATCATGACCGTAAAAAGCGAGGTCTTCCCAGAAGCGCCTTATCCGAATTGGACAGCAATCGGCGTCAACTGGCTTGCGGGGTTCGACTTCGAGATCAAGGTCATCGCCCGTATTCCCGGCTGAATATCACCAGCCTAGCGTTTTCAAACAGCGCGCGCCCGCGATGCCGTGCTGGAAATCCGCATGGCATATTCTTCGCCGCTCGCGCGGGCGGCGTCGTCCGCGACCAGCAAACATTGTGAGTCGGCTCCCGGAGGCTGCCGTGCAGCTAACGGCCCGCTTTGGAAGTCCTGCCCTGATCCCCTCCGCCCGATCGGTCGCCGGTTGACTCCATGACATGCCTGGCCCACTTTCCGCCCGCCGGGAGGCTGGAGGATCGCATTGCGGATTTCGCCTTGACGGTTCCTATGCTCACGGACGACAAGGCGGCGGATGACAGTTTTGGACAAGCCCGATCCGCTGCGCTCGCCGCTGCTCGACGAAGCCCGTTCGCGCGGCATCCGCCACGGCTTTTTCACGCGCAAGGGCGGTGTTTCCGAAGGAATCTATCGCGGCCTGAACATCGGCAACGGTTCCGCCGACGACGTGGATAAGGTCGCCGAGAATCGCCGCCGCGTGGCGCAATGGATGGGCGTGGCGCCGGATGCGCTGCTTTCGGCCTACCAGGTGCATTCACCTGACGTCATCGTGGCGACCGGCCCCCTGCCCTCGCCGCGGCCGCAGGCCGACGCCATCGTCACCGACCGGCCGGGCCTCGCGGTGGGCGCGACCTCGGCCGATTGCGGGCCGGTGCTGTTTGCCGACTCGCAGGCGCGCGTCATCGGCGCGGCGCATGCCGGCTGGAAAGGCGCCTTCACCGGGGTTCTGGAAAACACCGTCGACGCGATGGAGAGGCTGGGCGCGGCGCGGGAAAAAATCGTCGCGGTGCTCGGCCCGTCGATCGGTCCCAGGAATTACGAGGTCGGCCCGGAATTCGTCGAGCGTTTCGTCGAGGCCGATGCCGGCAACGATGCCTATTTCGAGCCGTCCGGCAAGCCGGGGCACGCGCTTTTCGACCTCAACCGCTATACGGTCGACCGGCTGCGCAAGGCGGGCGTGACGGCGCAAGCGCTCAACCGCTGCACCTATGCGGAGGAAGACCTGTTCTTCTCCTATCGCCGCACGACGCACCGCAAGGAAGCGGATTACGGCCGGCTGATATCGGCCATCGTATTGGAGGATATCTGATGGCCCTGCATTTCGAGCGATCCGAATTCGACGCCCGCCGCGACCGCCTGATCATCGAGATGGCGGAGAAGAAGATCGACGCGCTGCTGCTGTTCGCGCAGGAGAGCATGTACTGGCTGACCGGCTACGACACGTTCGGCTTCTGCTTCTTCCAGTGCCTCGTGCTGAAGGCCGACGGCTCGATGGTGCTGCTCACCCGCTCCGCCGATCTCAGGCAGGCGCGACATACGTCCACCATCGACAACGTCGTCGTCTGGCTCGACCGCGAGAAGGCCAACCCGGCGCTCGATTTGCGCAACCTTCTGAACGACCTCGACCTGCTCGGCCAGCGCATCGGCATCGAATACGACACGCACGGGCTGACCGCCCTCAACGGGCGGCGGGTAGACGAGCAGTTGTCCACCTTCGGCCAGATCGTCGACGCTTCCGGCATCGTGTCGCGGCTGCGCCAGTTCAAGAGCCCGGCCGAGATCGCCAAGGCCGAGCGCGCCGCAGCCCTTACCGACGAGGCGCTGGACGCGGCGCTGCCGCTGATCGTCCAGGGCGGCGACGAGGGCGCGATCCTCGCCGCCATGCAGGGCGCGATCTTTGCCGGCGGCGGCGATTATCCGGCCAACGAATTCATCATCGGCTCGGGCGCCGACGCCCTGCTCTGCCGCTACAAGGCAGGGCGGCGAAAACTCACCAAGAACGACCAGTTGACGCTCGAATGGGCCGGCGTCTTCCATCATTACCATGCGCCGATGATGCGCACGGTGCTGACCGGCAAGGCGTCGAAACGGCATCAGGAATTGTTCGAGGCGGCGCGCGACGCGCTGACGGCGGTCGAGAAGGTGATGACGCCCGGCAACACATTTGGCGACGTGTTCGACGCCCACGCCCGCGCGCTGGAGGCGCATGGCCTGACCAAGCACCGGCTGAACGCCTGCGGCTATTCGGTCGGCGCCCGCTTCACGCCGAGCTGGATGGACACGCCGATGTTCTATCAGGGCAACTCGGAGCCGATCGCACCGAACATGACGCTGTTCGCCCATATGATCATCATGGACTCAGAGACCGAGACGGCGATGACGCTGGGTCGCACCTACCTGACCACCGAAACGCAGCCCAAGCCGCTCTCCCGCCATGATCTCGACTTGATCGTGAAGTGAATCGGCAGCCGGCGAAAGGGTCCGCGCATTGAACGAAAGGCTTGAGGGCAAAAGGCCAAGACTGGCGACCGCAGCAATCCTGCTCGCGGTGACCGTCATGTCGGCCTGCTCGAGCACCCAGGACGTGCTGGAGCCGTCGGCAATCACGCCCCCCACTGCGTCGACCACGCCCGATCCGTCGGCGCCGCCGTCGCCCACCGTGGCCGGCCAGCCGGCGCTGATGCCGTCCACCACGGCGGCGACGCAGACCGCCGCCCTCTCAAAAGCCCGCGTCCAGATCGCGCCGATCGTCGGAACCTCGGTCGAGGCGGCGACATCGCTGTCCGAGCGGCTGGCGACGGCGGCCCGCCAGCGCGGCATCCGCATGGTCGGCAGCGCCGACCCGGCCGCGACCCTGCAGTTGAAGGGTTATTTCACGCCGCTGGTGGAAGGCAAGCAGACCACGGTCATCTATGTCTGGGACGTCTACGACCCGACCGGCAACCGGGTGCACCGCATTTCCGGCCAGCAGAAGTCGGCTTCGGCCGGCGGCGAGGGCTGGGCCTCGGTGCCGGCTTCGTCTATGCAGGCCATCGGCGACGCGACGATCGACCAGCTTGCCGCCTGGATCGGCGGACGCAGCGGGTGAAGCGGCACACGACGAAACTCAAAAGAAGGGCTAAACGCGCCTTCCGCTTGCAATAGCGCGGCGGGCGGTTAAAAGCCCGCTGACCAATCCCTTCGGAAACGGCACATGAAACTTTTTGCGGGCAACTCCAACAGGACCCTTGCAGAGGGCGTAGCCCGCTACCTGAACATCCCGATCGGCAAGGCGACCGTGCGGCGCTTCGCCGACCAGGAGATTTTTGTCGAAATCCAGGAGAACGTCCGTGGCGAGGACGTCTTCATCCTGCAGTCGACTTCTTTCCCGACAAACGATCATCTGATGGAACTGCTCATCATGATCGACGCCTTCATGCGTTCTTCCGCACGGCGCATCACGGCGGTCATCCCCTATTTCGGCTACGCGCGGCAGGACCGCCGTGCCTCGGGCCGCACGCCGATCTCGGCAAAGCTGGTCGCCAACATGATCGCGCGGGCCGGCGCCGACCGCGTCCTGACGCTCGACCTGCATGCCGGCCAGATCCAGGGTTTCTTCGACATCCCCACCGACAACCTGTTCTCGGTGCCGGTCATGGCCCGCGACGTGAAGACCAAATACAAGCAGCTCGCCAACGTCATGGTGGTGTCGCCGGACGTCGGCGGCGTGGTGCGCGCCCGCGCGCTGGCCAAGCGTGTCGACGCGCAGCTCGCCATCGTCGACAAGCGCCGCGAACGGCCGGGCGAGTCGGAAGTCATGAACGTCATCGGCGACGTGAAGGGCAAGGACTGCCTCTTGTTCGACGACATCGTCGATTCCGGCGGCACGCTGTGCAACGCCGCCGACGCGCTGCTCGAAAAAGGCGCGAGCAGCGTGACGGCCTACATCACCCACGGCGTGCTCTCCGGTGGCGCGGTGGCGCGCATCACCGGCTCGAAACTGCAGGAACTGGTGATCACCGATTCGATCCAGCCGACGCAGGCCGTCAACGACGCCCACAACATCCGCGTCGTCTCCATCGCCGACCTGATCGGCGAGGCGATCTCGCGCACCGCGACGGAAGAATCCGTCTCCAGCCTGTTCGATTGAGATTTTGGTGGCTCCCGCGAAAGGCTTTTGGCTGATCGCGGGTCCAGATGGTGTCGGTAAAGCCCGATATGCGTTTCGCAAGCCGGTGGTCTGTCAGACCAGGCTGCGAACCATCCCCGCCACCGCCGCCACCGCCAGCACAAGAATCATGTTCGCCTTGAACCGCAACAGCGCTATCGCCGCGGCAAGCGCGATCAGTCCGGCCAGCCAGTCGAAGCTGGAAAAATCGAGAACCGGCAGGCTGACCGGCCCTGCCGCGATCTCATCCACCCTGCCGAACAGCACGTGCAGGGAAAACCAGACGGCAAGGTTGGCGATGATGCCGACCACCGCCGCCGTCACCGCGGCGAGCGCCGCCGCAAGCCAGCGCACGCGCCGCACCGTCTCGACATAGGGCGCGCCGACAAAGATCCACAGGAAGCACGGGACGAAGGTGAACCACAGCGTCACCGCCGCGCCCGCCAGCCCGCCGGCAAGCGGATCGAGGCCGGAGAGCCGCGCGCCACCGAGGAAACCGACAAACACCAGCACCAGGATCAGCGGCCCCGGCGTGGTCTCCGCAAGACCCAGCCCGGTCAGCATCTCGTCCGGTTTCAGCCAGCCATGCACCTCCACCGCCTGCTGCGCGACATAGGCCAGCACCGCATAGGCGCCACCGAAGGTGACCATCGCCATCTTCGAGAAGAAGCCGGCTTCGGCGGCGAACACATGCCCGCCAACCAGCGCGGCATAGAGGGCGGCCAACGGCACCAGCCAGATCGCCGCCCACACCGCGAGTGTCGAAGCGAAACGCCGCCAACTCGGCCGTGCCCACTCCGGCATGTCGTCGGCGGCTATCGTCTCCGATGCCGTGGCCGGCGTACCTTTCGCCCACAGATGCTTTGCCGCACCGACGGCCGCCGCGCCAAGAATGATCAGCGGGAACGGCAGTTTCAGGAACGCGATGGCGACGAAGGCGGCTACGGCGATGAAGACTGCCGGCAGGTCGAGCAACGCGCGCCGCGACACTTTCACCAGCGCCTCCAGCACCACGGCCAGCACCGCCGCCTTCAGCCCGAACAGGAACCCCTGTACAAGCGGCACATCGCCGACCAGCAGATAGATCGCCGACAGCGCGGTTATCACCACCGCGCCCGGCAGTACGAACAGCAGCCCGGCGATCAGCCCACCGCGCACGCCGTGCAGCAGCCAGCCGGAATAGGTGGCAAGCTGCATCGCCTCCGGGCCGGGCAGCAGCATGCAGTAGTTCAACGCATGCAGGAAACGCGGCTCGTCCAGCCAGCGTTTTTCGTCCACCAGGATGCGATGCATCAGCGCGATCTGCCCGGCCGGACCGCCGAAGGACAGCAGGCCGATCTTGCCGAAGACCCGCGTGGCCTCGCCGAGGCTCGGGCGCGGCGACCCGGCCACGAGGGTTGTTTCCGGTCCGTCCGACATCTGGTCCATCTACGCTACCCTCGCCGGCCAGTTGTGCGTCTCGCCAGTCGCGTGACGGCACCAGCCGTAGAGCGCGTCATAGAGGACCATACCCTTTTCCAGTTGTGCAAGGTCGTCTTGCTCCGTGGCCGACAGGCCGAGCGAAATCGCGAGCAGCCCGGCCGCCTGCGGCTCCAGATCCAGCCGAGCGGTGTCGGCGCCGCGGACGATCCTTGCAAGATGCAGGAGTGCCGGATCGGAAAGGCCGAACTCGGCGATCAGCGTGTCGAAGGTGCAGTCTTCGCCGCGATGCGAATAGTGCACGTCCTTGACGTCGAACGGTATCCAGCCGGTTTCGCTGGCGATGTCGACGACCCATTCGGCGGCGACGAAGTGGAACACCGCGAACGGATCGATGAACCGGCGGATCAGCCAGGGACAGGCGATGCGGTCGATCTTCGGCCGTTCTCTCGTTACCCAGACGCTCGGGCTGGGCAAGCCAGGCTCGACGCCGGGCGCCTCGCGCCCGACCGTCGGGCCTTTGGCAGCAACCCAGGCATCGATCCCGCCTTCAAGCACAGCCGCGTCGATACCGGCGGCGACCAGTCTGGCCACCGCTATCTCGCTGACATTGTGACCATGAGCGCAATAGACCACGATGGGTTGTCGATCCGGTGACGGCGGCAGAGACTCGCCGGCCTTCATATGATCGCGCCAGATGGCGCCGGCGATACGGATCGGGGACGCGGCCAGGGCTGCCGGCCGCCGCACGTCGATGAACAGAGGCGACCGGCTGGTGCCGACGAGCGGAATGAGTTCTAAGGGCGAGAGATGTCGAGGCATGGATTTCCTCCGCATAGCCTGCGAAGGCGGAGCTTGGGCAAAAGCCTCACGGGGAGTCCACCATGCCCCCGATCAGGGAAGCATAGCCCTTGTCGCGCCCTTGTTCAACGCAAAATTCCATCGAGAACCGGCAGGCTGACGACCGCCGCCGCGCCGATCAGCCCGTAGCACATCCGCCGGAACGTCGCCTCGCTCGCCAGCCCGAACATATGCGACCCGCCGAAAAGCCCGAGCCCATAGGCGGGCGCGGAAAGCAGGCCGAGCAGGAAGACGTCGCGCACGAACAGCCCTCCGGCAACGTAGGAGAAGATCGAGAACAGGCTGGAGATCGCGAAATACAGGACAATGTTGGCGCGCACCGTCCAGCGTTCGATCGCCCCGCCCAGCCAGTAAGCGACGACCGGCGGACCGCCGGCCTGGGAAGCACCCGAGCAGAAGCCGGCGATGAGCCCGACGATCACGGTCACCGGGGGCTTCGGCCGGCCATGATAGCGCCAGCCCGAAGCGAGCAGGGCGAGCATGATGACGACCAGTCCGACGATAGACCAGCGGATGGTCAGGGGATCGGCGTTGGCGAGGAAATAGGCGCCCGCCGGCACACCGAAGAACGCGCCGGCCGCCATGGTGGCGACGTCGCGTCTGTCGCAAAGCCGCCAAGCATTGGGCAGCATACCGACAGTCATGACGACGTCGATGACCAGCAGCAGCGGCACGGCGATTCTTGGGCCAACCGCGGCACTGGCAAGCGGGATGAAGATCAATGCAGCGCCGAAGCCCGAGAAGCCGCGCGCCAGCCCGGCGATCAGCGCGGCGGCGAGCAGGAACAGAAGTTCGCCTCCGGAATGGCCGGCAATCGTCATGTCCAACATAGGCAGCTTCGAGGACGGAGGGACCTGCCGCTACTCTATGGACTCGCTCGCTCTCCCGACAGGGCAAGCACCGACCAAGCACTCGGCCAGAGCGGACAGCCTCTGAGGCCCCGCCGCGTTTGGGTTGTGCGGGCTTGCATTGCTTTCAAAGACCCGCCAGCCATCGACTGGCGCAGAACCTGCCCGGAGGCGATTGCGAAGCTGCGCTGGCGAACCTCGGACCGTTCAGATTCACATCGGCGGCACGACGCCATTGTTGCCGACAACCACCCGGTTGGCCGTCAGTCCGCCGTCCGCGCCGCGTTCGGCAAAGGCGAATACGGCGACACCCGGCTTCAGATCGGCTTGGGTCGCCGGTGCGAAGGTGACGATCGGCACGTTAGCGGGGATCGAAATTTTTCGTTGCTGGCCGCTATAGGAAAGCGTCACGGTGCGGCCGTCGACTTCCGAAACCGCCTCTTCCACCGTGCCGTTGGTCATGCTGCTGTTGGGCTGCAGATCCCATGGGCGGCTGCCCTCGCCGGCGCCCTTCATCGCGGCCGGAAAGATCACCACTTCCAGCGCGCCGGTGCTCCCGTCCGCCTTCGGCAGCGAGGCTATTCCGAGAAAATCGCCCGTCTTGATGTCGCCGATCGAGGCACCCTTGACGCCAGTAATCTTCCAGCCATCCGCCAGCCTGATCGCCGCCGTCTCGCCCTCGCGCGTCTTTACGGTGAGCGCCGATCCGTCGATGCTGGCGACAGTGCCGCGGACGCGGACATTGTCCGCCGCCAAGCCCGCCGAGACACCTGCCATGACCATGCCAGCGACAAGGCCAAGCCAGATCGACAATCTTTTCGTGAGCATTCGGCAATCTCCGCCTGGAGGAAGGCGAGGCAAGCTTCGCACGGATTGCGCTCGAGCCCGCGTCAAATGAACTTGATCGGCATTTGACAAACGAAGCGACCGGATGCTGTCTTCCGGCAGTGTCCAGTTTGGATGTCCAGTCCCGACCTCAAAGTGGACATCGATCGAACTGATCGCTCCCGGCAGAAGGTCGGAAATTCTGGAATATAGGCGTCAGTTGTTGATGCCGCAGTTTGCGATTCGCCCGCAACAATTGTCGAACAAAGTTAGGGCTGCTACGTTCGCACGGTTTCCGGGAGGAACGTCGCATGCTTGTCAGCAACCAAATCGTTGGCGAAATTGCCAAACTTTCGATTGACCGCGCCGGTGACGAAATCGTCGCCAGGCTCATATACCAGTTGCCTTATAAGGAAGACGAAAACGGCAATCCGACTTGGGTTAGCGAACTGGCGTTTTGGAGTGGCGACGCCTCCATTAACAACGGGTTCGAGGACCCAATCTTGGATCAGACACTTAACTTCCCCTATGATGCTGGCATGACGGCAAGACTATCGTACGTCGTCATTGACAATATTGGTTCGGAGTTTGCCTGGACCTGCGATGTCACTGCCTTCGACACCGCTGCAAATTTTGTCGGTTCCAATTGGCTGGATATCGTCTTCGGGTCCGCCGAAGCGGATACATTCCGTTCGGTCGGTTCGAGGGACATGATCGAGGGCGGCGCGGGAAACGACCTATACCGCATCTACAGCGCCGACACGAAGGTGTTCGAATCGGCGAGCGGCGGGACGGATCGCATCGCATCCGGGGTATCCTACACGCTGGCGGCGGGAGTTGCCGTCGAGCAGTTGACGACGAACGGGTCGACCGGAGCGTCCAATATCCGTCTCACCGGCAATGAGTTCGCACAGTCGATATTCGGCAATGCCGGAGCAAATATCCTTGACGGCAAAAGCGGCAACGACACGCTGACAGGCCTCAGCGGGAAGGACTCGTTCGTTTTCTCCACCGCGCTTGGTGCTACGAATGTCGACAAGATCACCGACTTCGACGTCGCCGATGACACGATCCGGCTGGAGAACGCAATCTTCACCGCATTGACCTCGACCGGCGTACTGCCTGCGGACTTGTTCAAGGACAATATTCTGGCGCCGCGCGATGCCGACGACCGCATCATCTACAACTCGAACACCGGTTCGCTGTTCTATGACGCAGACGGGCTCGGCGGCATGGCGGCAGTCAAGGTCGCGTCGCTGGCTCCTGGACTGGCGCTCACCGCCGCCGACTTTGTGGTGATCTAGTCGCCCGCTCGGCGGCTCCTGACGACTGTGTTTCTCGATCGCGTTGTGTCCACGCCCTACCCAATTACGGCCATTGCTGGGTTCCGGTTGTCTTGGCTGAAAGGTTTGGCTGACCAATGAAGCAGTGGAAAGGCATCCGTCGGAAGATTAGGGCCATCGTCGCAGATAGCGATGAGCCGATAGAACCCTCGACCATCGAAAACGCTCTCGAACTCCTGGCGCTCGTTGAGGCGCGGTGTTCTCCACCGTTGAAAGTGGCGAGGGGCTATCGGCCGACAATCAGCTTCTCGTGGGATGGTTTTGAGTTTGAGGTCTTCCCCAGTACAATCGAGTTCTACAAATTCATGGACGGCAGCACCGATATTCATCAGCATCTGCGCTCGCCGGGCGAACCTTTCCCGCCAAGTTTGATAACCGATTTGGAAAGCCTGCCAACCTTTAAGTAAGTCCGCTTTCCGTCCTCGCCGAAATTCAACCGGAAACCCGATCTCCCCCCGACCTTGCGCCTTCCCGCCCTCTCCGCTATAGGACCGCCACCCGCGTAGACACCCTTGGAGGCAACGCGGGCGATCGCCGCCATCTTCGCATGGTCCAGCTCCGGCTTCCGGATCGGACCCTTTGCGCCGAAGGCGGCTTTCGACGTTTCCGGCACAGCCTGACAAGGACGCCGGAGGCGCTCCAGCAACGCGAAAGGAAAAGCCATGAGCGATACATATGAGCTCAAGGCCGACGCGCGCGAACAGGTCGGTAAGGGGTCCGCCCGTGCAGTTCGTCGTGAAGGCAAAGTGCCTGCAGTAATCTATGGAGACAAGCAGCCTCCCCTGGCGATCGCTCTCTCCTACAAGGAGGTCTATTACAAGATCCACGGCGGCGGGTTTTTGACCACGGTCGCCACGATCGATGTCGGCGGCCAGAAGATCCAGGTCCTGCCCAAGGACTACCAGCTGGATCCGGTCAAGGACACGCCGATGCATGTCGACTTCCTGCGGATCGGCAAGGACACCGAGGTCAACGTCGAGGTGCCCGTGCACTTCGTAAACGAGGACAAGTCGCCCGGCATCAAGCGCGGTGGCGTGCTGAACATCGTGCGCCACGAGGTCGAGTTCCACTGCCCGGCCAACGCTATCCCCGAATTCATCACCGTCGATCTGACTGGTGCCGATATCGGCGATTCCATCCACATCTCCTCGGTGAAGCTGCCGGCCGGCGTACGCCCGGTCATCCATGAGCGCGACTTCACGCTCGCCACCATCGCCGGCTCCGCCGCGATGCGGCCCGAGACGGATGCTCCGGCGGAAGGCGTGGCGGCTCCGGCCGCGGCCGCCACGGAGTAAACCTCGCCGCCCGGGAACGACGCCATGCTTGTCTTTGCTGGCCTCGGCAACCCGGGCGCGCAATATGCCAACAACCGGCACAATGTCGGCTTCATGGCGGCGGACGCGATCGCCCGCCGTCATGGCTTTTCGCCCTGGTCGAAGAAATTCCAGGGCCTGATCTCGACAGGCGAGATCGTCGGCGAGAAGGTGCTGCTGATCAAGCCGCAGACTTTCATGAACCTCTCGGGCCAGTCGGTCGGCGAGGCGATGCGCTTCTACAAGCTTCCCCCCTCGACGCTCACGGTGCTCTACGACGAGATCGAGCTCGCCGCCGGAAAAGTGCGGGTCAAGATCGGCGGAGGTGCTGCCGGCCACAACGGCATCCGCTCCCTTGACCAGCATGTCGGCAAGGATTTTCGGCGCGTGCGCATCGGCGTCGGCCATCCCGGAGTCAAGGAACTGGTGCACGGCCATGTGCTCGGCGATTTTTCCAAGGCGGATGGTGAATGGCTCGAGCCGCTGCTGGACGTTATTGCCAGCAATGCCGGCCTGCTGGCCAAGGGCAACGACAACGAATTCATGAACCGCGTCACGCTGGCGCTGCGCGACGCGCTGCCGCCCACCGGCGAACACGACCGGCCGCCGCCCAAGGCGCCGAAGCCGCAGAGCCACATCCGCCAGGCGCGGCCGCAGCAACCAGCACTCCAGGTGCCGGAAACCGGGCCAATGGCGGCGATGCTGAAGAAGCTATTCGGTAACAAAGGTTGATTGGCGTCACGCCGCCTTGCCGCGTCCTTTCTTCGCCGTGCCTTTCTCTCGCGAAATACCCTCCTGCGCCAGGCTCTTGCGCAGCACCTCTGCAAGGTTGACGACATTCTCCTTAGGCCGTGGCACGGGTTTCGGCGGCGTCTTGCCCTGCTGCTTGGCCCTGATCATCTCGATCAGGGCGTTCTCGTAAGTGTCCTCGAATTTCGACGGATCGAATTTCGTTGTTTTCTTGTCGATCAAAAGTTCGGCGATCTCGATCATTTCCGGATCGGTCTTCACCTTCTTCAGTCCGTCGAACACGCTGCCGGCCTCGACCATCTCATTGTGGTTACGCAGCGTCGTCATTAGCAGCGCATCGCCCTCCGGCTGGATCAGCACCTCGCGGCCGCGCTGGTAGAGTACGATGCAGGAGCGCGCCGCAGCCTTCTTTTGCCGCAGCGCCTCGCGGATCACCGCGAAGGGCTCGCGCGCCGCCGGGTCGGCGGGCACGACGTGATACGGCTTGTCGAGATAGCGCTGGTCGACCGCGTCGAGATCGACGAATTCATCGACCTCCAGCGTATGCTCGGAACTCAGCTTCAGCGCCTTGATCTCGTCGGGTTCCAGCAGCAGGAACTCGCCATTGTCGAGCTCATAACCCTTCACCTGGTCCTCGGTCTCGACCACCTTGTCGGTGCCCTCGTCGAGATAGGCGCTCTTCACCGGCTCGCGCGTCTTGCGGTTGAGGATGCGGAAATGAATCTTTTCGGACTCCGACGTCGCGCCGACCAGCTTGATCGCGCAGGCGACCGAGCCGAATTTCAAAAAACCTTTCCACACCGCGCGCGGAGCGACCATCGTACTCTTCCGTATTGACCAATTCCCTCGAACGGAAGGCAGAAAGATTTGTTCCGAGGCGCTGTCACAAAGCCATTTGCGATGCGGCACTCCGATAGTTATATTACACGAGGTTCGTGTTTTCGTGAGATCGTGAAATGAAGAACGTTACCATTTCAATGCAGGAAGATACGCTTCGCGACCTTCGCGTCGAAGCCGCCAAGGCGGGCAAGAGCGTTTCGCGATATGTTGCGGACATGGTTGAAGCCAACATCCGCAAACCTCCGGCCGCAATGCCGACCACCCGCAACGCCCAGATGGAGGCGCTCGAACGCATCCTGAGCGGCCCGAAATGGAGCGTAATGCGCGACGGTCGGATGCCTACCGCCGATGAGCGCAATGAACGCTAGGACATTCGTCGACAGCAACGTCTTTCTCTACGCGGCTGAGAAACGGGACATCGGCAAGTCGGAACAGGCAGGTTTGTGGCTACGTCATCTCCTGGCCTCTGGAAGCGGCGTCGCCAACCTCCAGGTCATGAATGAGATAACCAACGTCCTCATCAAGCGCGGCAGCATGAAACCGGAAACCGTCTTCACGATAGTCGATGGATTCTCCGCCTTCGGAATGTCCTCAATCAATGTTGAAACGGTTGCCGCTGCCCGGCTGTTGCATTTCCAATTCGGCTATTCCTGGTGGGACTGCGTGCTTCTGGCCTCGGCAATCGAAATGCAATGCCGCTATTTCTTGTCGGAGGACTTGCAGGATGGTCATCAACTCCATGGGTTGACGATCATCAGCCCCTTCCGGCATAGCCCACCGCAAATCGCACTCCACTAGGATATTCACATGGGTTTCAAATGCGGCATCGTTGGGCTGCCCAACGTTGGCAAGTCGACGCTCTTCAACGCGCTGACGCGCACCGCCGCGGCGCAGGCCGCGAACTATCCGTTCTGCACCATCGAGCCGAACACCGGCGAAGTGGCGGTTCCCGACCCGCGCCTGCAGAAAATCGCGGCGGCCGCGAAATCCAAGGAGATCATTCCGACGCGCATCTCCTTCGTCGACATCGCCGGTCTGGTGCGCGGCGCGTCGAAGGGCGAAGGGCTGGGCAACCAGTTCCTCGCCAACATCCGCGAGGTCGACGCCATCGTGCATGTGCTGCGCTGCTTCGAGGATGACGATATCACCCATGTCGAGGGCCGCATCAATCCGGTGGCCGACGCCGAGACGGTCGAGACCGAGCTGATGCTCGCCGATCTCGACAGCCTGGAGCGCCGCATCGTCCAGTTCCGCAAGCGCGCACAGGGCAAGGACAAGGAAGCGCTGACGGTGCTTCCCGTCATGGAGAAGGCGCTGGAACTGCTGCAGGAGGGCAAGCCGGCGCGCGTCATGCTTTCCGGCATCGCCGCCGAGGACCTGCGCACGCTCCAGGGCCTGAACCTGCTGACGGCGCATCCCGTGCTCTACGTCTGCAACGTCGCCGAGGCCGACGCAGCCACCGGCAACGAACACACCAGGGCGGTCGAAAAAATGGCCGCCGCGCAGGGCGCCCGCACCGTAATCATCTCGGCGGCGATCGAGGCCGAGGTGGCGCAGCTTCCAGACGATGAGGAACTGGAGTTTTTGGCCTCGATGGGGCTGGAGGAGCCGGGCCTGGACAAGCTGATCCGCGCCGGCTACGACCTCCTGCACCTCATCACCTATTTCACCGCCGGGCCGAAGGAAACGCGCGCCTGGACGATCTTGAAGGGCACCAAGGCCCCTCAGGCCGCCGGTGTCATCCACACCGACTTCGAGCGCGGCTTCATCCGCGCCCAGACCATCGCCTATGACGACTTCATCGGCCTCGGCGGCGAGGTCGCGGCCAAGGAGGCGGGAAAAGCCCGCGACGAAGGCAAGGAATATGTCGTGCAGGACGGCGACGTGCTGCTCTTCAAGTTCAACACGTAAGTGCCGGGGACAGTTTACTTAATTCCGCTTGCGCCAACTCTGAGGCGCCGCGTCTTTCTGCGGAAACAAAGTAAACTGTCCCCGGCATTCCGGCGGTCGCGAACCGGCAGGAGACACCGACCGATGACAAAACACCTGCGCGTCCTGCATCCTGCCAAAGGCATTCTGGCCTTCTACGACGGTCGCGTGGACGGCTACCGCTTCGCCGCGGGGCTGAACTGGGTCGATGACGGCGCCCTATCGCTCGGCATCGCCAGCTATGCGATCGTCGAGGGTGATGAAGCGCTGGTCTACGACACGCATGTCTCGGTCGACCATGCGCGGTTCGTCCGCAACACGCTGGAAGCGCTGGGCGTTTCGAAATTCACCGTTGTGCTCAGCCACTGGCATCTCGACCACGTCGCCGGAACGGCCGCCTTCGCCGATTGCGAGATCATTGCCAATCGGCGCACGGCCGCGCATCTCGCCAGCCGCAAGGCTGCCATCGAGGCAGGCACACTCGAAGGCCCACCGGCCATCGATCCGCTGATTCTGCCGACAAAATTGTTCGACGATCACCTGTCGCTGAAGATCGGCAATCGCGCGATTGAGTTGATCGAGTTGAACGTCCACAGCGACGACGCGACCGTTCTGTGGCTGCCGGAGCGGCGGCTATTGCTCGCGGGCGATACGCTGGAGGACACCGTTACCTATGTCGGCGAGCCCGAAAACTTTGACCGGCATCTCGAAGATCTGGTGAAACTGTCGGCGCTCGATCCGGCCTCCATCCTGCCGAACCACGGCGATCCGGACATCATCACCGGCGGCGGCTACGCCAAGACGCTGATCGCGGCGACCGAGGATTACATTCGCGCGCTGCAGCGCGCCGTGGACGAGCCGTCCCTGCGTGAACTCACGCTCAAGGAATTCGTCGCACCACAGTTGGACGCCGGCTGGATCCGCTACTTTGCTCCTTACGAAGACGTCCACCGCAACAACGTCGCGGCCGTACTCTCTGCGGCGCAAGCCGAACGGCAATAGGACGTCGCCGGGCGACGACATTCCTATCGTTCAAGCGGTCGATATTGGCTCCCGCGCCGGCGATATGCCGCCGGCGCGGAAAATATCTTCGTCAGGCCGCCGCCTTGTGCGACGAGCCGGCGAGCGCGCCGCCGAGCTTCTCGGAGACAAAGCCGAACAGCGCCCCGATCACCATCGACACGACGATGTTGATCAGCGCGTTGTCGACCACCGAGACCGTCAGCAGCGTGCCGAGCTTTCCGGCAAGCAGTGTATAGCCGGCGACGCAGGCGAAGCCGTAGACGGAGGACGGTATGCTTCCCAATGCAGGCACGTTCGCGCCGATAACCAGGATCGCGGCGCCGATGCCGACCAGTATGCCGGCGGCGATAGGGACGCCTAGGGAAGGCGCCAGCGAACCCAGCAGTATCAGCACGACCCACGCGACAACGGCGCCGAATATGTGCGCCGGAATGTTGGTCTTGAGCGCTGCCTGTGTGCCGCCGGAATGATAATAGGCGGCCCAGGCGACAAACCCTGCCCATATCTGCAGGCCCGCCATCCCCAGCGGCCCTACATACAGCCAGGTGGCGATCCCACCCAGCACACCAATGCTTATTGCAAGTGCAGTCAGTAGTGGCATTGCTTCCTCCCGAAGTTTTTGAAGTCGACGGCAATGTGGCAGCGCCAGGTTGCAGGTCGACTCGGTATTCGGTGCCCTCGAAGCAGCCTCATCTTTTGCGATGCCTGATCTTTGTGCAATCGTACTTTCGGTCGGACCGCAGCCGTTCGTCCGCCGATCGGACCGCTGGAGGTAAACCGTCGAAGTTGGGGCGACCGGACGCATGCCGACCGGCTTGACGGCGTGCGTCCGCGGGTCTATCCGGCCCCTGCACCCGGCGGGGCCGGCGTCGCGCATCCTCTCGGCTCAAATCAGGGAATCCGGCGATGATCAGAGCCTTCGTCATGGACAAGGACCGGCTGCGCCAGGTGCCGGACCTGTTCGACATGCACGAGAAGGTGGTGTGGGCCGACCTTGTAGGCCCCACCAAGGAGGAAGAGGCGGCGATCGAGAAATGGATCGGCGTCGACGTTCCGACGCGCGAGGAGATGGAGGAGATCGAGATCTCGTCGCGCCTCTATTCCGAGAACGGCGCCTATTTCATGACCGCGACGCTGCCCGCCCATGCCGATGGCGAAAGCCATGTCATGGGGCCGGTGACATTCGTGCTGGCGAAAGGCAAGCTGATCACCGTGCGCTATCACGAGCCACGCGCCTTCAAGACGTTTCCGATGCGTGCCGAGAATGCCGACCTGAACTGCATGGACGGCCAGTCGATCCTGATTGCCCTGCTGGAGGCCATCGTCGACCGGCTCGCCGACCTGCTGGAGCGCGCCAGCAGCGACGTCATCGACATTTCCCACCGCATCTTCCATCCGACCGAGAAGAAGGCGTCGATGCGCGACCTCGGCTTCCAGATCATCCTGCGCCAGATCGGCCGCGAGGAACTTTTCATCTCCAACATCCAGGACAGCCTGGTCAGCCTGCAACGCGTCGCCGGCTTCCTCGGCAACGTGACCATTGCCGATCCTCATGAGAAGGAACTGCGCGCGCGCGTAAAAACGCTGTCGCGCGATATCCTCTCGTTGACGGCGCATGCAGAATCCTTGTCGCAGAAGATCATCTTCCTGCTCGACGCGACACTTGGCATGATCAACATCGAGCAGAACGCCATCATCAAGATCGTCTCGGTGGCCGCCGTCGTGTTCCTGCCGCCGACGCTGGTTGCCTCGGTTTACGGCATGAATTTTGACATCATGCCCGAACTGAAATGGGAATATGGCTATCCGCTGGCCGTCGGTATCATGGTGCTGGCGGCGGTGCTGCCCTTCTGGTGGTTCAAGCGGCGCGGCTGGCTGTGACACTGGTCAGCGCCGCGTCCGTCTGCTAGGGCGGCCACGCAGTTCGCGAGAGGGCGCCGCATGACGGACAAGCGTTGGGCCTATGAGGATTTCGAGGTGGGCGCCTCTATCCCGCTGGGCAGCAAGCTGGTGACGGCGGAAGAGATCATCGAATTCGCCAGCGAGTTCGACCCGCAACCGATGCATCTCGACGAGGAAGCCGGCAAGGCGAGCATCCTGGGCGGGCTCTCGGCATCAGGCTGGCACACCTGCGCCATCTTCATGCGCATGATCTGCGACGCCTACCTGCTCGACTCCACGTCGCAGGGCGCGCCCGGCGTCGACCATGTCAAATGGCGAAAGCCGGTGCTTGCAGGCGACACGCTCACCGGCCGCAGCACCGTCACGGCGCGGCGCCTGTCGCAGTCCCGCCCTGCGCTTGGTTTCGTCACCTTCCGCTTCGAACTCTTCAACCAGAACGGCGAGACCGTGTTCGATATGCAAAACACCGGCATGTTCCTGCGGCGGGCCGCCGGATGACCCTCGACGAATACCTTCAGGTCGGCGTGACGGTGTCGATCGGCGCCTACAGCTTTTCGCCGGAGGCCATAAAAGCCTTCGCAGTCAAATACGACCCGCAACCCTTTCATGTCGACGAGGCCAAGGCGGAAAGCAGCGTCTTCGGCCGCCTCTGCGCATCGGGCTGGCAGACCGCGGCCGCCTGGATGAAGTGCAATCTCGCCACGCCGATCAATGATGGCCGCCCCTGGCAAGGCGAAGGCCCGGAGCCGGAATTCGGCCCCTCCCCCGGCTTCAGCAATTTGAAATGGCTGAAACCGGTCTATGCCGGAGAGACCGTGTCCTACACCCGCAAGATCCTCGGCCACCGCCCGATGGCCAGCCGGCCCGGGTGGCGGCTGGTGTCGCTGCGTTCGGAAGGGTTTGACTCGACCGGCGACAAGGTGATCGAGTTCGACAGCGCGGTGCTGGTGAAGGTGGAGTAGAGCCGGATCGACGGATCGTCACCGGGAACAGAATTGCCAATTCTATTCCCGGAACAGTGGCATTTGATGTCGCTATCCGGCACTCTTGGATACAGATCAATTGTCGGAAGGAGATTGCAGTGAGTGAATCTGCGGAAGGCAATCCGTTTGACGGGCCCCAAATGCGTGGGGTTCACTACAAGCGGGCCGATATTTCGGGCGCTAATTTCGATGGCGTAAACCTCGAAGACGCGCGGTTTCACGCGGTTTTGACCAAGGCGAAATTCATCGACACCAATTTGAGCAAAGCGGATTTTGACGATGTCAACCTTGCGGATGCGCGCTTCAACAACGTAAATATGTCCGGAGCCGCCATCACGAATGCAAACCTATCGAGATTGACCATCAGCGGCGTCACGCTGGCGCACTCAAACATCGAAGACGCAGATTTGGCCGGGTTTCGGATCAATGGTGTTCTCGTAACCGATCTATTTGACGCCTATGAACGTGGGAACGGTTGAAGACTAGCTGTCGCGTCAACAGTGAACGAAGTTCGAAACGGCCTTTTCGCAGAGGTTTGAAACAAAAATCGTAGTATTCTGTTTCAACGTCCTTTGGTCTGGGCTGACCTGCCGCTGAAGTTTCATCCAACATCGATTAGAGCCTTGCCGGTTTGTGCTACGCCGAATGGCGCGGAGAGAGCAACCGGCGGAGGCGCGGAGCCGTTAAATAGCGCAGCGCTGTAGCCGGTTGCGGTGAGGTTTGCGGCGAAAGCCGCCGGGGTCTGGTATCCGAGCGAGGAATGCGGCCTCGTCGTGTTGCGGTGCCGCGCGTTTTCGGACAAAAATGCAAGCCGGAACCCTGGTCGTGGAATTGCTAATGCAACACCGTGCGACTCTGTTCGAACCGCTGCAACTGCCTTGCGGTTTGACCCTGAAGAATCGGGTCGCGAAGTCGGCAATGTCGGATTGCCTGGGTGACGGAACCGGCCATCCGACAGCGGAACAGATCAGGCTGTATCAGCGCTGGGCCGCAGGCGGGACGGCCGTATCCATAATCGGTGAGGTGCAACTGACCGCCGGCTACGCCGAGAATCCCGGCAATCTGGTCCTTGACGAAGCTTCCGACCTTCACCACTTCCGGCAACTTGCCCGACATGGCGGCGAAAACGGCACCACACTCTGGCTGCAACTCGGTCATGCTGGTGCACTTGCATACGCGCCGACCAGTATCCCCAAAGGCCCGAGTGCCCTCGATCTGCCCGGGTTACGCTGCCTGGAAATGACCTTGGACGAAATTCGTCAATTGCCCTCGCAGTTTGCCAGGACCGCTTCGTTCGCCCAGCAGGCCGGCTTCGGCGGTGTACAGATTCACGCGGCGCACGGATATTTGCTTAGCCAGTTCCTTTCGCCATTGTTCAACAGGCGGAGCGACCAATACGGAGGGGCAATCGCCAACCGTATGCGTCCTCTGCTGGAGGTTATTGAAGCCACTCGCATAGCCGTCGGGCCAGATTTCCCCATCGCCGTGAAACTCAATTCCTCGGACCAGCTCGAGGGCGGGTTCGACAACGAAGACGCGCTCGAGGTGGCGGCAGCGCTTGACCGGTCTTCGGTTGACCTGATCGACATCAGCGGCGGGACCTATTTCCCCGGAGCAAAGTCCGCCTCCGACGGAACGGGACGCGGGCCATACTTCCTCGAGTTTGCAAAGCGCGCCCGCGCGGTAACGACCAAGCCCCTTATGCTGACAGGCGGTTTCAAGACGCGCGCGCAAGCCGAGGACGCAGTGGCAAGCGGTGCGGTTGACATTGTCGGTCTTGCGCGCGCGCTCGTCCTTGAGCCTTCACTTGCCGACCTCTGGAAAGCAGACCGGAAACCTGAGCCGTTCTTTCCCAGATTCTCCGATGCCCCTGAGCGAGGAATCACCGCGTGGTACACGATGCGGCTGGCCGAGATCGCCGCTGACAAGGAAACACCGGTTTTTGGCGATCTCGGGCAGGCAGTCCGGGACTACGAGGCACGCAACAAATCTCGAACAAAAGTCTGGTTGCGTCACTTTGCCAATGATGCCGTCGGACAAACCTGAATGGTGATCCGCGGCTATGTGATCTTTTCCGATTCCGTACGGGCTCGTATCTCGGGACGAGGATCGACGTGGCTTACATCGCCACTCGCGAATGTCCGGGCGAGCCGGGAGTTATCTGACAGTACGGGATGAGATGATTGGCAGCCTGACGGTTCCAGCTCCCATCCCGAGGTATGAGCCCTCATCGAGCGCGCAGAACTTGGCACGAAGTTCGGCGGGCGAGCCTCGAAAGACGCACCCAACCAGCACCCTCAATGCCCTTCGAACGCAATCAGCGTCCTGACCGGCACGCCGAGCGCCTCCAGCTTCGCCCGCCCGCCGAGGTCGGGCAGGTCAATGACGAAACACGCCGCGACGATGTCGGCGCCGATCTGGCGGAGCAGTTTCACCGCCGCCTCGGCCGTGCCACCGGTGGCGATCAGGTCGTCGACCAAAATCACTTTCTCGCCCGCCGCCACGCCGTCCTTGTGCATCTCCATCTCGTCGATGCCGTATTCCAGGCTGTAGGCGACGCGCACCGTCTCGTGCGGCAGTTTTCCTTTCTTGCGGATCGGCACGAAGCCGGCTGAAAGCTGGTGGGCGATGGCGCCGCCGAGGATGAAGCCGCGCGCCTCGATGCCGGCGATCTTTTCGATCTTGGTCCCGGCATAGGGATGCACCAGTTCGTCGATGGCGCGGCGGAAAGCGCGCGCATTGCCGAGCAGCGTGGTGATGTCGCGGAACAGGATGCCCGGCTTCGGATAGTCGGGGATCGTGCGGATCGAGGCGATGAGCGCGTCTTCGAGGGAAGGTTTCATGATCTGCACTCCATGCCCGGCTTTTGTGGCCCGCCGGCGCAAAAAAGGAAATAGCGCCGAGCTTACCGGAAACGCAGATTGGCGCGCGAAAGCGCGCCGACGGATTTCGCGCCCATCAGCTTCATGCCACGCTCGATCTCAATGTGCATGAGATCCAGCGCACGCTCCACGCCCGGCTGCCCGGCGGCGGCGAGCGGAAAGAGGTAGTAGCGGCCGACGCCGACCGCCTTGGCGCCCAGCGACAGCGCCTTCAGCACATGGCTGCCGCGCTGCACACCGCCATCCACGATCACGTCGATCCGGTCTCCGACGGCGTCGACGATCTCGGCCAGTTGGTCGAAGCCGGCGCGCGATCCGTCGAGCTGCCGTCCGCCATGGTTGGACAGCACGATGCCCGTGCAGCCGATATCGACCGCCCTCCTGGCGTCCTCGACCGACATGATGCCCTTGAGGCAGAACTGTCCCGACCACAGGCGCACCATCTCGGCGACATCGTCCCAGGTCATCGACGGGTCGAGCATTTCGGTGAAATAGCGGCTGATCGACATGGTGCCGCCGCCCATGTCGACATGCTCGTCGAGTTGCGGCAGCTTGAAGCTTTCATGGCTGAGATAGTTCAGCGCCCAGGCCGGCTTGACGGCGAATTGCAGCACGCCGGCGAGGTTGAGTTTGAAAGGGATGGCGAAGCCGGTGCGCTTGTCGCGCTCGCGGTTTCCGCCGGTTATGCTGTCGACGGTCAGCATCATCACCTCGACCCCCGCCTGCTTGGCGCGCTGCATCATCGCCCGGTTCAGGCCACGGTCCTTGTGGAAATAGAACTGGTAGACTTGCGGGCCGCCGCTGATCCGGCGCACCTCCTCAAGGCTGACCGTGCCGAGCGAGGAGACGCCGAACATCGTGCCGTATTTGGCCGCCGCCCCGGCGACGGCGCGCTCACCCTGGTGGTGGAAGAGCCGCTGCAAAGCGGTCGGCGAGCAATAGACCGGCATCGCCAGCTTCTGGCCCATCACGGTCACCGACATGTCGACCTCGGCGACGCCGCGCAGCACGTTCGGCACGAGGTCGCAATGTTCGAAACTTTCCGTGTTGCGGCGATAGGTGACCTCGTCGTCGGCGGCGCCGTCGATGTAGTTGAAGATCGGACCCGGCAGACGCTGCTTCGCCATGCGGCGGAAATCGTGGAAATTGTGGCAATCCCTGAGGCGCATCAACATGTCAGGCTCGCTGTTCGCCGGCGTTTTTCAAAGTCCTTCACGGCCAACGTGATACCTCGACCTGAAGCGCACGAAAAACCCGGCCAAACAAAAGCTTGGCCGGGTTTCATGATTCTTCGCGTTGACGTTCAGTGCGGAACCGAGGCCCACACCCTCTTCTTGGTGAGATACATCAGCACGCCGAACAGAACCAGGAAGGCGAGCACGCTGAAGCCGGTCTGCTTGCGCGCGGCCAGATGCGGCTCCGCCGCCCACATCAGGAACGATGCGACGTCGCGCGAATACTGGTCGATCGTCTGCGGCGCGCCGTCGTCATAGGTGACCTGCCCGTCGGTGATCGGCTGCGCCATCGCCAGGGATTTTCCGGCGATGAAAAACGGATTGTAGTGCGTGCCTTCCGGGATGGTCATGCCGGCCGGCGGCTCATGACCGTAGCCGGTGATCAGCGCATGGATATAGTCCGGGCCACCCTGGGCATATTGCGTGAAGATGTCGAAGATGAACTGCGGGAAGCCGCGCTCGACGCCGCGCGCCTTGGCGAGCAGCGACATATCAGGCGGAGCCGCGCCGCCATTGGCGGCAGCCGCAGCCTGCTCGTTCGGGAACGGCGAAGGGAAGTAATCGGACGGGATGCCCGGCCGCTCGAACATGTCGCCGGCGTCGTTAGGCCCGTCCTGGATCGTGTATTCGGCGGCGAGCGCCTTCACCTGCGCTTCCGAATAGCCGAGCTCCTCCAGCGTGCGGAACGCCACCAGATTCAGCGAATGGCAGGCCGAGCAGACTTCCTTGTAGACCTTGAAGCCACGCTGCAACTGCGCCTTGTCGTACTTGCCGAACGGGCCGGCAAACGACCAGTCCATCTGCTCCGGCTTGTGGATCGGGAAATGCGTCGGCTCGGCCTCGTTGTGGCCTTCCTCCTGCGCATGGGCCGCGCCGAGCGAGCAGGCTATCGCGAAGGAGAGCGCGGCAAAGCCCTTGAGAATCGTTTTCATAAAAATCCCTCTCGCGATTCTCTGGCTCAGCCCTTGGTGTCCGGCGCAGCAGTTGCGCCCGCCGGATGCCCGGACCCACCCTTGTTCTTCGCCAGCACCGCCTCGGTGATCGAGTTCGGCATGCGGCGCGGTGTCTCGATCAGGCCGAGCACCGGCATGATGACGATGAAGAAGGCGAAGTAGTAGAGCGTTGAGAGCTGAGCGTAGCCAACGTAATTACCTCTGAACTCACCTATGAGAAGCGTCAGCAGTCCGCCGCCTTCGGCCGGCCGCGAGCCGAGCCAGCCGAGGAAGATGGCGTTGGCGACGAACAGCCAGAAGAACAGCTTGTACCAGGGCCGGTAGACCGCCGAGCGCACCTTGGAAGTGTCAAGCCATGGCACGACGAACAGCACCGCGATTGCGCCGAACATGGCGAGCACGCCGCCCAGCTTGGAGTTGATCGGCCCGATGTTGAAGGTGATGGCGCGCAGGATCGCGTAGAACGGCAGATAGTACCATTCGGGCACGATATGGGCAGGCGTCTTCAGCGGGTTGGCTTCGATGTAATTATCGGGATGACCGAGATAGTTCGGGATGTAGAAGACGAAATAGGCGAACACGGCGAGGAACACGATCATTGCGAACCCGTCCTTGATGGTCGCGTAGGGCGTGAATGCCACGGTGTCGGTCTTCGACTTGACTTCGATGCCCGTCGGGTTGGTCTGGCCGACAACGTGCAGCGCCCAGACATGCAGCACGACGACGCCGGCGATCATGAACGGCAGCAGGTAATGCAGCGCGAAGAAACGGTTCAGCGTCGGGTTGTCGACGGCGAAGCCACCGAGCAGCAGTTGCTGGATCCAGTCGCCGACCAGCGGAATGGCGGTGAAGAAGCCGGTGATGACGGTGGCGCCCCAGAACGACATCTGGCCCCAGGGAAGCACGTAGCCCATGAAGCCGGTCGCCATCATCAGCAGGTAGATGATGCAGCCAAGAATCCACAGCAGCTCGCGCGGCTGTTTGTAGGAGCCGTAATAGAGGCCGCGTGCGATGTGGAGATAGACGGCGATGAAGAAGAACGACGCGCCGTTGGAATGCAGGTAGCGCAGCAGCCAGCCGGAATTCACGTCCCGCATGATCTTCTCGACCGAAACAAAGGCGAGCGTTGCGTCGTTGGCGTAGTGCATTGCCAGCACGATGCCGGTGAGCATCTGCGCCACCAGCATGATCGAAAGGATGCCGCCGAAGGTCCAGGCGTAGTTCAGGTTGCGCGGCACCGGATAGGCCACGAAGGAATCGTACACCAGCCGCGGCAGCGGCATGCGCGAATCGATCCACTTTTCGATGCCGGTCTTCGGCGTATAGGTCGAGTGTCCACCGCTCATGATGTTTTCCCCTGGACCGTCAGCCGACGCGGATCTTGGTATCGGAAATGAACGAGAAGACCGGCACGGCCATGTTCTCGGGCGCCGGGCCCTTCCGGATACGTCCGGAAGTATCGTAGACCGAGCCGTGGCACGGGCAGAACCAGCCGCCATACTCACCTTGCTGGCCGAGCGGGATGCAGCCGAGATGGGTGCAGACGCCGACCATCACCAGCCAGTTTTCCTTGCCGGCGCCGGCCGACCGGTCGATGTCGGTCGCCTGGGCATCGGAAGCCAGGTTGGCGTTGCGCGCCAGCGGATCCTTGAGTTCGTCGAGCGGAACCTTCTGCGAAGATTCGATCTCTTCCGGCGTGCGGTTGCGGATGAACACTGGCTTGCCGCGCCACTTGACGGTCAGCGACATGCCCGGCGTCAGCGAGGAAACGTCGACCTCGACGCTGGAAAGCGCAAGCGTGGAGGCATCCGGCCGCATCTGGTCGATGAACGGCCACGCTACTGCGCCGACGCCGACGACACCCGCCATGCCGGTTGCAATATAGAGAAAATCACGGCGTGAGGGATCGATGGTTTCGTTAGCGCTCACGGAACTGGCATCCTTTCGCCTTACCCCTTGCCGGCGGCGAGCCTGGTCCCGCTCATGGCCGGCCCCTCCTCGCGTAGCGAAACGGGCTGGCGAAATCCTCCGGCATTCGGGGTTGGTTTATGCGTGAAGCCACCGCTTGTCCAGACGGGCGAAGGCGGGACGGCAGATTGTCGCGGGCACGGGCCGAAAGCCCGGAATTTGACGCCCGGGAACAAATGTAGCATTGTTGCTACACCACGCTGGAAGCGAGCAATGAATGCACCCTCAAGAATGCCGACGCTAATGTCTAGCCGTGAATTCAATCAGGACACTGCGAAAGCCAAGCGGGCGGCGGCGAAAGGCCCTGTCTTCATTACAACACGTGGAGAACCTACGCATGTGCTGCTGACGAAGGAAGAGTTCGACCGCCTGGAGAAAGCCGAAGCACCTCCAAAAAAGGAGTTCAGGAACCTTGCGGAGGCTCTTGCCGACCCTCGCCCAGAAGCCGACTTCGATTGGGAGCCGCCGAGGATGGGCGGATTCTCGCTCAAAGTTCCCGATTTTGAATGACCTTCCTGCTGGACACAAATGTCATCTCGGAGATGCGCAGACCCGAGCGGGCGGCATTGCCAGTGCTTACCTGGGTGAGCGCGCAGGCCGAAGAGACGCTCTGGTGTTCGGTGATTTCGATCCTTGAACTCGAAATGGGCGCCTTGCAGGCGCTGAGACGCGACAAGCTCAAAGGCACGATGCTGCGAAGCTGGATCGACGAGCGTGTGCTGCCCCGCTTTCAGGACCGAATCGTCGCAATCGACACCGTGGTTGCCCTCAAATGTGCAGCCTTGCATGTGCCCGATCCCAAACCGGACCGCGATGCCTACATCGCCGCCACCGCCCTCGTACACAACCTGACTGTCATCACACGCAACACGAGGGACTTCGCGTCGACCGGCGTCAAGCTCTTCAATCCCTGGGAGGTCGCGACATGAGCATCGTCACCAGGGCCGAGGATTGGCTCACCGATCTCGCCGGCTTTCACGGCGAATGGGAGGGGGCGGCGCACGACGCCGGCATCTGCGTCATCGCCAACCGCATCGACGGACCCGGCGGCGGGCCGAGGCTGCACAAGCATCCCTACCCTGAAGTCTTCGTCATCAGGCGCGGAACCGCTCTGTTCACGGTCGGGGCGGAAAAGATCGAAGCCAAGGAAGGTGCGATCCTGGTGGCACCAGCCGGCACACCACACAAATTCGAGAATCGCGGTCCCGGCCCGCTGGAAACCATCGACATCCACCAGAACGGCAGCTTTGTCACCGAATGGCTTGAATAGATTCGACTTTCGGCAGGCATTTTTCTGCGAGAGGTTTCCGCGTCGTGGCGCATCACGTCTCGGGAGCCGTGCAGATCGGCCTACTTCGCCCCTAGCCGCACCAGCACCTCTCGCGGGATACGATATTCACGGATAACGTCGTCATGGCGTTTCAGCCCGCAAAGCTCGCGCTGCACGAAATACGCATAGACCGCTTCGGCCGCAATCCGCACCAAGGCGACGCGCTCGTCGGCATCACCTTGGTGCGCGTGAAGCCGCGCCATGATCGCCTCGACCTTGCGGCCCGCCGTTCCGAGCGACGTCGCCATCTCGGCGACGATCTCGTAGTCGAGTACATCGAGGCCGGTCCTGCCGCGCGTCGCAAGGTCGCTACTGCCGGGAAGTTTGAGCGACATTGCCCGAACTACTCCCTGGCGCGCGCCATCGCGATGGACCGCGCCAGCCGCATCCTGTGCGTCGCTACGTCATCGCCGTCCAGGCGTTCGAAGCCGAGCGCTTCGTAAAATCCGAACGCCGTCTCGGGCGAGCGTGTATTGAGCACGGGAAAATGTTTTTGCGCCTTGTCGATGGCGCTCCAGACAAGCTGCCGTCCAACGCCGTTCATACGATGCGCGGCACCGACATAGAGATGCCGCACGCGGCCCTCACGACGACCCGCGACATAGGGATCGACGTTGAGCCCGCAGACTCCCGCAAGCTCATTATCCAGCCAGGCCCCGAACAGCGCCTCGCCGCGCTTGGAGAACCGGTTGCGGCCGTCCTCCCAATTGTTGGCGAGGGTGACAAGCATCCAGAATCCCTCTTTCCGGCTTTCCTCCACCAACGCGGCGAAAGCCTCATGACCTGGGTCGAGGCGCTTGATCTGATAGCGTGGTGTGCGGGCCAGCATGGCTTCGCTCCATGAAATTTGCATGTGGGTAAATGGGCATCCGGCGCACAGAAAACCAGCGCCCGCCGACGCCGTTGCGTGGATTTGGCCGGCCTACTCCGCCGCCAGCCGGTCTGGCAAAAAGCCGCCCGACTGCCGCTTCCAGAGCTGCGCGTAGAGCCCGCCCCGGGCGATCAGCGCCTCATGCGTGCCCTCTTCCACGATCCGGCCATGGTCGAGCACGATCAGCCGGTCGAGCGCCGCGATGGTCGACAGCCGGTGAGCGATGGCGATCACCGTCTTGCCTTCCATCAGCCGGTAGAGATTGTCCTGGATCGCCGCTTCGACCTCCGAATCCAGCGCCGAGGTCGCCTCGTCGAGGATGAGGATCGGCGCGTCCTTCAGCATCATGCGGGCAATGGCGATGCGCTGCCGCTGGCCGCCGGACAGCTTCACGCCGCGCTCGCCCACATGCGCTTCATAGCCTTTTCGCCCGCGCGGATCAGCGACGCCGGCGATGAACTCATGCGCCGCCGATCGCCTAGCCGCGTCCTCGATCTCGGCCTGGCTGGCGCCGGATTTCGCATAGCCGATATTGTCGTGGATCGAGCGGTGCATCAGCATCGCTTCCTGGCTGACCACGCCGAACTGGGCGCGCAGCGATGCCTGGGTGACGTCACGCACGTCCTGTCCGTCGATAAGCACCCTGCCCTTCTCCACGTCGAACAGGCGCAGCGCCAGGTTGACGATCGTCGTCTTGCCGGCGCCGGAAGGCCCGACCAGCGCGACGCGCTCGCCAGGCTTGATGTGCAAATTGAGGTTCTCGATAATCCCGGCGCCCTTGCCATAGTGGAAGGAGACGTTCTCGAAGCGGATATCGCCCTTTGCGCGCGGCAGAACGGCGGCGTCAGTCGCGTCGCGGATCGCTGGCTCGACGGAGATCGTGCGAGTCGCGTCCTGCACGGTCGCATAGTTGCGGATGAGGCCGTTGATATTGAACATCATCCAGCCCGACATCTGGTTCAGGCGGAACACCAGCCCCATCGCTGCCGCCACCGCGCCGGTCGAAATCTCGCCCCGCGAAAAACTCAGCATGCACAACGCCGCGATAGCGCTCATCATGATGCCGTTGAGCAGCGCCACCGACGAGCGGACCGTTGTCACCGCCCTGGTCAGGCGCTTCACCGCCAGCAGAAAGCGCTCCAGCCCGTCGCGCATATAGGCATGCTCGCGCCGCCCGCTGTCGAAAAGCTTCACCGCCATGATGTTGGTAAAGGCGTCGACCATGCGGCCGTTAAAGATCGAACGTTCGTCCGCCGTCGCCCTTCCGGCGCTGCGCATTTCCGGCAGCAGGAACCAGACGATGCCGCCATAACCGACGAACCATAGCGCCACCATAAGCCCCATCAGCGGATCGAGCGAGACGAGAATGGTGATCGCCAGTACGACAAAGGTCAGAAACGACCACATGGTCTGCAGCACGTTGACGATGAAGTCGCCGACGGCCTCGCCGCCCTGCATGATCTTCGTCGCGATGCGGCCGGCGAAATCGTTCTGGTAAAAATCGTAGGGCTGCTCGATGACACGCCGGAACGCCTGCCAGCGCACCATGGAGAAGAAGCCCGGCACCACCACCTGCTGCTCGACAACCGCCGAGGCGATCATCACTGCCGTGCGCACGACGAGCAGCAGCGCCAACAACCCCGCCAGCGCCGGCCAGTGATCGGCAAACAACGTCGCCGGATTGGCATGGTCGAGCAGGTCGATCAGCCAGCCGACCGCCCAATAGAGCGCGGCATCCACCGCGCCGACGAGGAAACCCGTGACCAGGAGCAGCGCAAACGGCCAGCGCGCCTGGTTGGCGAAATACAGGATGAATCGCCACCCATCCTTCGGCAGCACCTCGCGATCGGTATCCTGAAAGGCGTCAATCGAGTTCTCGACGCGCTGCCAGAGTTTTTCACGAAAGCCGGTCTCACTCATGCCGAACCTCTGTGTCCGCGCGACTCGTATTTCACACAAAAATGTGCAACATTCTCGTCTGGCGGGTAGGCGGAAAAATGACGCGCGAGGCTTTGATCCGAGAGTTGCGTGCCCTTGCCAGGAAGCAGAACCAAATCTTCGAGGTTTTCACAGAGAGAGGGAAAGGCTCGCACTATCGGGTTCGCTTTGGGGACAGGATAACGACCATTCAATCGGGCGAACTCTCCAATCTGAGGGTGCGGACAATCAAGAAACAACTCGGGATCGAATGAATGCTGACAACGGACCGAGGCAGTGCCGGCAGTGATGGAAGGGTAGACCCAATGTTTGATTTCGCTTTCGCAGCACGCTTCAAGGAAGATCCGGATGGAGGCTTCCTGGTCACTTTCCCGGATGTCCCGGAAGCGATAACCGGCGGCGACAGCATGGCCGAGGCGCGCGCCAACGCGATCGAGGCGCTTGGGCTGGCGCTTCGTGGCGTTTTGGCGATGGGCCGCCCGCTGCCGCGTCCAAGCGTTTCCGGCCAAAACCTGGAGGTGGTAGCGGTCGCTCCAGAAACGGCGCTGAAACTTGCCGTGGTCGAAGCCTTCCGGGCGTCGGGCATTTCCAAATCGGAATTCGCCAGAAGGCTCGGCAAGGCGGACACCGAGGCGCGCCGAATTCTTGATCCGGACCACCCGACCAAGCTTGCCACTCTCGAAGCTGCCCTCAAGCTGTTCGGCAAGCAGGTTTTCGTCACGGTCAGGGATGCGGCGTAGCGGATTCACGGCGAGCGCTGCCCTCACTCCGCCGCCGCTTTCGCCCTGGTCGCATCCGCCTCGCCAGCCACGTCGTCCGGCAAAAACCCACCCGACTGCCGCCGCCACAGTTGTGCATAGAGGCCGTTGCGCGTCAGGAGTTCGTCGTGGCTGCCGTCCTCGACCACCACGCCCTTGTCCATGACGATCAGCCGGTCCATCGCCGCGATCGTCGACAGCCGGTGGGCGATGGCGATCACGGTCTTGCCTTCCATCAGCCGGTAGAGGTTCTCCTGGATCGCCGCCTCGACCTCCGAATCCAGCGCCGAGGTCGCCTCGTCGAGGATGAGGATCGGCGCGTCCTTCAGCATGACGCGGGCAATGGCGATCCGCTGCCGCTGGCCGCCGGACAGTTTCACGCCGCGCTCGCCGACATGCGCGTCGAAGCCGGTGCGGCCGTGCTGGTCGACGAGACCCTCGACCACATCCGTGATACGGGCAGCGTCGGCGGCCCGCATCATCTCCGCGTCGGCGGCGGAATGGCGACCATATTTCAGGTTCTCCCGCACCGAACGGTGCAACAACGACGTGTCCTGGCTGACGAAACCGATCGCCGCCCGCACGCTTTCCTGCGACACGGTGCGGATGTCCTGCCCGTCGATCAGTACCCGGCCTCCCTGAACGTCGAAGAGGCGCAGCAGAAGGTTCACCAAAGTCGACTTGCCGGCGCCCGAGCGGCCGACGAGCCCGACCCGCTCTCCCGGCGCTATCTTGAGCGACAGATTGTCGATGACCCCGCCTTTGCCGTCCGTACGCCAGTAATTAAAATTCACGCGGTCGAACTCGATGCCCCCGGCGCCGACCTGGAGAGCCGGCGCGCCCGGCCTGTCCGTCATGGTGATCGGACGCGCGATCGTCGTCATGGAATTGGCCGCCGTACCGATCTGCCGGAAGATGTTTCCGCCTGCGTCCAGGATCCTGTAGGAAATGCCGGCGATCTGCAGGGCAAACGGAATGGCCGTCGCCACGGCGGCGGCACTCATTTCGCCTGCGCTCCAGCCGTGCAGGGCCAGCCAGCTTATGACGATCAGCAGAGCGGCATTCAAGGCGAACAGGGCAAACCACATGCCGGTAAACACACGCAGCAGCCGATAGAACACCTTGCTGTGCGCAACGATCGCCTGGGAGACATACCTGTCCTCGTGCTCGCCGGTCGAGAACGTCTTCAGGGTCAGGATGTTGGTGTAGCTGTCGACGATCCGGCCGCTGACGATGGACCATTCTTCCGACAGATGCGTCGAGCGCTCGGTGATCAGCGGCAGGCAGTATCTGAGCAGCAAGGCGTAAAGCGCCAGCCAGACCGCGATGACGGCGACCAGGGTCGCGTCGAACTGCGCCAGCACGGTAACGGCGACCACGAGGAACACCAGGGCGTACCAGACGGTGTCGATGGTCAGGTTGACGCTGATCTCGATGGAATCGCCGCCCTGCATCACCTTCGTGCCGATGCGCCCGGCAAAATCGCTCTGGAAGAAAGGCCAGTCCTGCCGGGCAACGTGCCAGTGGCTCTGCCAGCGGATGAGGTTGATGAAGTTCGCCACGATCATGTGATTGCGGACCAGCGCGTCCAGCAGCAGCGTGAGAGGCCGCAGCAGCACGACGAAGGCCATCACCGCCAGCATCGTTCCATGCTCGGCAAAAAAATCCCTCGGATTGGAACTGGCCAGCAGTCCGACGATCATGCCGACGAAGATCGGCAGCATCGCATCGACGATCGCGCCAAGCGCGACGAACGTCATGCGCAAGGCGAAGCCGGCGCGGAACTGCCTTATGAAATAGAAATAGAAGTTCCAAAGGCCCATCGGCGGCTGCCGGTCGTCGGCAAGCGCCACCGGCGAATACCGGCTTTCGAACCATGTGAAGATGCGGTCGAACATGTTTCTCTCATCGCGCAAGCGGCCTTATGCGTCCGTCAGGCATCGGCTCGGCTTTGTCTTGGCCTCGTTCTTCCTTACAGGGGCGAGATCACTCGGCCGCCGCCCTTTCCACCTCTCCCGCCTCATCATCCGGCAAGAACCCACCCGACTGCCGCCGCCACAGTTGCGCGTAGAGTCCGTCGCGGGCCAAAAGCTCATCATGCGTGCCGTCCTCGATCACCACGCCCTTGTCCATGACGATCAGCCGGTCCATGGCCGCAATCGTCGATAGACGGTGGGCGATGGCGATCACGGTCTTGCCTTCCATCAGCCGGTAGAGGTTTTCCTGGATCGCCGCCTCGACCTCCGAATCCAGCGCCGAGGTCGCCTCGTCGAGGATGAGGATCGGCGCGTCCTTGAGCATGACGCGGGCGATCGCCACGCGCTGCCTCTGACCGCCCGACAGTTTCACGCCCCGCTCGCCGACATGCGCGTCGAAGCCTTTTCGGCCCTTCGGGTCGGCGAGTGCGGCGATGAAGTCCAGTGCCTCGGCTCGGCGCGCCGCTTCCAGCATCATCGCCTCGCCGGCGTCGGGACGGCCATAAAGGATGTTCTCGCGCACCGAGCGGTGCAGCAGCGAGGTGTCCTGCGTCACCATGCCGATCTGCGCGCGCAGCGTGTCCTGCGTCACCGCGGAAATATCCTGGCCGTCGACCAGGATGCGGCCGCTCTCGAGGTCGTAGAAGCGCAGCAAAAGGTTGACCAGCGTCGACTTGCCGGCACCGGAGCGGCCGACGATGCCGACCTTCTCGCCGGGCCGCACGTGGATCGACAGGTTTTCGATGACGCCCTTGCCCTTGCCGTAGTGGAAACCGACGCGGTCGAAGACGATGTCGCCCTTGGTAACGGCGATGTCCTTCGCGCCGGGTTTGTCCTCGACAAGGCGCGGCAGCGAGATCGAACCGATGCCGTCCTGCACCGTGCCGATGTTCTCGAACAGGCCGGACATCTCCCACATCACCCAATGCGACATGCCCCACATGCGCAGCACCAGGCCGATGACCACGGCCACCGCGCCAATCGAGACCATGCCGCCCACCCACAGCCAGATGGACAGCGCGCTCACCGCTACCAGGAGCGCCGCGTTCAGGATTCCGAGCAGCACGAACAGCACGGTCACCAGCCGCATCGAGCGATAGACAGTGTCGATGAACCCGCTCATCGCGTCGCGCGCATAACTCGCCTCGCGACGGGCATGCGAAAACAGTTTCACCGTCTGGATGTTGGAATAGCTGTCGGCGATGCGGCCGGTCATAGTGGAGCGCGCGTCGGCCTGTTCCTGACCGACCTTGCCGAGGCGGGGAATGAAATAGCGCAGCAGAAAGATATAGCCGACCAGCCAGACCAACATCGGCAGCGTCAGCCGCCAGTCGGCCGAACCCACCAGCACCAGCACGCTGACGAAGTAGATGCTGACATAGTTCAGCACCTCGAACAGTTTTATGATGCAGTCGCGCACGGCGAGCGCCGTCTGCATCAGCTTTGTAGCGATGCGTCCTGCAAACTCGTCCTGGTAGAAGGTCATCGACTGCTTCAGCAGGTAGCGGTGCACCTGCCAGCGGATGCGCATGGGATAGTTGCCCATCACCGTCTGCTGGGTCAGCAACTGCCGGATCAGGTCGAGCGCCGGCGAGACAATGAGCACGACGCAGGCCATGCCGGCCAGCTTCCAGCCCTCAGTTTGCAGGAACGTCTCGCGGTTGGCGTTGGACAGCCAGTCGACGATGTTGCCCAGGAAACCGAACAGCCAAACTTCGATGATGGCGAGGATCGCAGACAGCACCGTCGAGACGATGATGTAGGGCCAGGCGCCCTTGCTGTAATGCAGGCAGAAGGCGATCAGCGTCTTCGGCGGCTCCGTCGGTTCGGCCACCGGAAACGGATCGAGCCTTCTCTCAAACCAGGCGAACATGCGCATGCTCTTTCAAAATCGGGTGTGGAGGCCGCGCCACCCTCAGGCGGCGCGGCTCCGGTTCGCGTGAATTGCCGTATCGCGCTTCGTCGCGTCCGAATCCCCGGTGGCGAGCTTAAGATAGGGCTTTCGCTCGGCTTCGCCGAGTGCCCCATCGTCGGCTCCTGACTCGGCCGTGCCTTCGGTCGGCGCGGCCTCCGTCCGCGGCCGCCGGGCAAACAGCCGGAACAGCCGCGCGATCAGGCCGGGCCGGCGCGGTGCCGGCTCGGCGCGGGAGAAATCGACATCCGGCAACTGGCCCCGATGCGGCCGGCGGGAAGGCCGGTATTCGGAGCCCGGCTCCTGTCCGAGCGCCAGCGCCCAGGCGGCCAGCCGTGCTTGGTTCAGCCGGATAGGGTCTTCGGAGTCGCGTATGAGCAGTATGTGCGGGCCACGCGACCCGCGTTCAGGTTTGGAAAACATCGCAAAAATCCTTCGAGAACCAGGAATGGTCTTCGGCGGAGATCGCGATCAGCTTTTGGAAAATATGTCTAAAGCGTCGAACCGATTCCGCCGTCAGGCGAAAGCCCGTCGGATGGGGCGGTGAATGTCTACGGTCATCATGAATTCCATATCCGCCTCCGCTGGTTCGAGTTGACAATGGCGCTCGTATAATCGCATTCCGCAGGGAAAGCCACCCCCAAAGTTCAGGCTTGTCTGCTTGCGCCGGGGCTGTGGCGCTTCTGCAACTGACATCCCTGGCGATCCTTTGGCCTCGCTCCGCATCGCGCTCTACCAGCCCGACATTGCCGGCAACACCGGCACGATCCTGCGCCTCGCCGCCTGTCTTGGTTTCGCCGTCGACATCATCGAGCCGGCCGGCTTCGACCTTTCCGATCGCGCGCTGAAACGCGCCGGCATGGACTATCTCGAAATGGCCGCGCTCACCCGCCATCTCGATTTTCCCGCCTTCGATGCGTGGCGGCGGGCGGAGCGGCGCCGGTTGGTGCTGTTCTCGACAAAAGCCGCCCTGCCCTACACCGGCTTCTCCTTCGCGCCGTCTGACATCCTGCTGTTCGGCCGCGAATCGGCCGGAGTTCCCGACCACGTTCATGAAGCCGCCGACGCGAGGCTTCTGATTCCGATGCCGGGCGGCGGCCGCAGCCTCAACCTGGCGCTTGCCACCGCCATGGCCGCCGGCGAGGCGATGCGGCAGGTGGGGTAGGTGCGGGGAACGATTTACATCTTTTCGCCCGCGCCAGCCTTGAGGCGCTTGGGCCTTTCTGCGGAAACAAAGCAAACTGTCCCCGACATCACCCGCCGGCCACTTGGCACTTCTGTTTGCTCGTCGCCGAGTCACCACCATAATCCATCCTCCGGTTTGCCACCGAACGGACTTCTTGATAAAACCTCAACTAACATTGAGGTCAAGGGACAATCCATGCCACGCGAACTCACCGTCGGGCAGGTCGCGGAGCGCGCCGGCATCGCGGTGTCGGCCCTGCATTTCTATGAGGCGAAGGGCCTGATCCGCAGCCACCGCACGGCCGGCAACCAGCGCCGCTATGGCGGCGACGTGCTGCGCCGCGTCGCGGTCATCCGCATCGGCCAGGAAGTCGGCATCTCGTTGGCCGAGATTGGCGCGGCCCTTGAATCATTACCCGAGGGACGCACGCCGACCGCGCGCGATTGGACTCTGCTTTCAAGAACTTGGCGAGACAAGCTCGATCGCCGCATCCGCCAGTTGGAGGCCCTGCGCGACGGGCTTGACGACTGCATCGGCTGCGGCTGCCTGTCGATCGAACACTGCAAGCTGCGCAACCCGGACGACCGTCTTGCCAAGGAAGGCGCGGGGGCGCGACGGCTTGTGGTCGAGGATATGAAATAGTAATCGGACTCGCCTTGAACCACCTCCATCGGACGTGACTGTCTTACCGATGCCCTATCCCACTGCTTCAAGCGGCCCCAGCTTCAACCTCCAGAAATCGAGGGGTTCGAAGAAGCTGGTGCTGTTCTTCAGCGGCGTCGGCGCGCGCGACGGCAAGTTCCAGTACTGGCGGGTAGGCAAGTCGCTCGGAACGCACTGCCTGTTCCTCAGCGATAGCCGCAAGCACTGGTATCAAGATGGTGTCGAAGGGCTTGGAGCGAGCGTCGACGAAACCGTCGCCAACATCCGCCAGCGGGCTGCAGCGCTCGGCGTCGTGGATATCTATGCAATCGGTCAGAGCATGGGCGCCCATGGCGCGATCCTTTATGGCGCGAAGCTCGGCGCAAGCGTGCTGGCATTCGGCGCCGAAACCATTCTTGGCCTCGAAGCCAGCCGCAGCGAGAGATTGCTCAACGGTGGCGCCAGAATTCTGTATCCCGACCTTCACGACGTGGTGGCCACCGCCCAGAAGCCGATCTTTGCCTTCGCCGGCGAGCAGGACCCGGTCGACATCTACTGCATGAGCAGGCTGCTGCACCTGCCGGCCTACCATGCGCGAACGCTCGCAGGCCGGGGACATCACCTGGCCAACGACTTGCATGCGAGCGGCAGGCTGATTCCCATGATGCAGGCTTTTGTTTCTGGCCGCCCGATCGAGCGCCTGGCCGAAGAAGGAAATGTCCTGGCCTGTCCCGGTTTCGCCGAGGCGTTCTACGACCTTCGGCGGCACACAAGGGCCGGCAGGCGGGCCGAGGCCCTGGAGGCGGGTAGAAAGGCATCGTCCCTCTGCCCGCGCTCCGATCATGCCCTCTATCTGACCGCGAAGGCGCTGGTGGAATTAAGGCAGCCTGCGCAAGCCCGCCCTCTGCTTGAAAGCGCTCTGGCGATCACGCCCGACAATATCAGCTACCGATTCCTGATGGCCCGATGCATAGCGAGACTGGGAGACCCGGACCGGGCGATGGTACTCCATGAGGAGATCATCGCCCTAGTGCCGGATTTCGCGCCCGCATTCAACCAAATCGCCGGCATCCATTTCCAGCGTGGCGACTACTTCGCGGCACGCAAGGCCTCACGCCGGGCCCTCGAGCTTCAGCCCGGCACACCAGGCTTCGTGACCTTCTCCGAACGCATCGAAAAGAAAATTGCCGGGCTGCCCGCGAGTTCCCGCCGTGAGGCTGATCTGGCTCCCGAACCGCTTGCGACCAGGGTCTCGAACCTATTCCGTACCTTGAAGGGGACGGTGGCACGGCGGTCATGATAGCGGGACCGAGCGGGTCACCGGGCACTTCTTGGACAATGACCGGCCGATGCGGATAACCTGATCGATGAACTACCCGACAGCCCTGAGCGGCCCCTCCTTCAACTTCCAGATCTCGGAGGGCTCCGCCAAGCTTGTCCTGTATTTCAGCGGGACGAAGATGGGCGGCGGCCGGTTCAACTACTGGCAGATCGGCAACGGCATCGACACGCACCGCCTCTTCATCAACAACGGCCGCAATCATTGGTATCAGCAGGGCGTGCCAGGTTTGGGCGACAGTGTCGATGACACTGTCGAGACCATCCGCCTATGGGCTCAAAAGCTCGGCGTGAAGGAATTCTACGCGGTCGGCCAGAGCATGGGCGCGTTCGGCGCCATCCTTCACGGCGCCAAGCTTGGCGCACGCGTGCTGGCATTCAATGCCGAAACCGTCCTCCACCTCGAAGCCGGCCGCAGCATCAGGATGATGCAGGACAAACCGTTCGTCGCCCATCCCGACCTCAACAGCGTCATCGCAGAGGCCCGGTTGCCGATCTTCGCGCTGGCGGGCGAACGGGATCCCGTCGACATCTATTGCCTGGACAGGATCGAGCGCCAGCGCAATTTCCATCCGAAATCCATGTTCGGCGTGGGTCACGGCCTGGCAAGCCACCTGCACAATCGCGGCCGGTTCGTGCCGATGCTGGCGAGGTTTATCGACAACCGTCCGCCGCCGACCACACGCGCCTATGGCGCCGCCCTCGACAGTCCCGGCTTCCCCCAGGTGTTCTACGACCAGCATCGTCACTTTACCGCCCACCGCCTGGAAAAGGCCGTCGAGGCCGGCCACACCGCAGCCTCGCTCTACCAGAGGGCCGACCACTCGTTCTATCTCACGGCAAGCGCCCTGATGCGACTGAAGAACTATGCGCAGGCCCTGCCATTCCTAGAGCGCGCCCTTGAACTCGCTCCAAACTTTCCCGACTACCGGTTCCTGCTGGCCCAGTATCTTACCAACGCCGGCGACAAGGACCGCGCTATTCAAATTCACGAAGGCATTATCGCCATCCGTCCGGCCCACGCACCCTCGTATTTCGAGATGGGCATGATCCACCTTTCGCGGGGAGACCTTTCACAGGCGCTGGAATCGGCGCGAAGAGCCACTGAACTCAAGCCTGAGAACGTCAAATTCGCGGTTTTGCGCCAGAAGATCGAGAGAAGGCTGGCGATGCCTGGGCGCCAGTACGCACCGGCGCTCTGGCTCACGGACTCGATCGCCGAAAAATATGCCTACCTCTATAGCGCTGTGGCGAAGTTGGTCGCGAAGCGCTCCTAACGCTGATTGCGCGCCGCGCCCGAAATCTCAATCCGCAGCCGGCAGCCTCCGGATGGTGAACTCGATCACGTCGTTCGGCCGCTCGAACCAGCTTTCGATGCTCGTCCAGTAGGCCTGCTTCGGCCAGCGGTCGAACCATTCCTGCGCCTTCAGCCTTGCATCGCCGCGCGGCAGCACGAAGGTCTCGCGGATGAAACCGTCGCCCGGCCGCCGGTTTTCCGCGCGGGCACGGTCGAGCTGCCTCTTCAGGCCATCGAGCGGTGGTCTCATCGGCGCGGGCATCGGCAAACCTCATGCGGCTTGACGCTCACAGCCAAGAGATTAGGGATCGCCGGCAAAATTACGAGTCTTTTATGACGCGGCCATCGCCTCCTCAGCGCGCGGCGAAATGCGGCATTGCGGATTTTCGTTTCGACCGCGCATGGATTGCCGCATGGAACGTCCCGAACTCACCCCCAGCCTGCCCCCTGACATCGAAGCGCGCAAGGCACGCGCGAAAAACTGGTTCGAGGAGTTGCGCGACCGCATCTGCGCCGCCTTTGAATCGATAGAGGATGAGCTTTCCGGCCCGCTCGCCGACCACACCGCCGGGCGCTTCGAGCGCACGCCCTGGCAACGCGAACAAGGCGCCGGCGGCGGAGGCGTCATGTCGATGATGCATGGCCGCGTCTTCGAGAAGGTCGGCGTCCACACCTCGACCGTGCATGGCGAGTTCTCGCCGGAGTTCCGAAAACAGATGCCTGGCGGCGCCGAGGACCCGCGCTTCTGGGCGAGCGGCATCTCGCTGATCGCCCATCCGAAAAACCCCAACGTGCCGGCCGTCCACATGAACACCCGCATGGTCGCCACCTCGCGCTGGTGGTTCGGCGGCGGCGCCGATCTCACGCCGGTGCTCGACCGCCGCCGCACCCAGGACGATGCCGACACGAAAGCGTTCCACGCGGCGATGCGCGCCGCCTGCGAGGAGCATGCGGCAATCGCGGATTACGGAAAGCTGAAAGCCTGGTGCGACGAGTATTTCTTCCTGAAGCACCGCAACGAGCCGCGCGGCACCGGCGGCATCTTCTTCGACTGGCTGCAGCCGGCGCCGGAACAGGGCGGCTGGGACGCCGGCCTGGCCTTCGCGCAAACGGTCGGCCTCGCCTTCCTCGACATCTATCCGCGTCTCGTCCGCGCCAACTTCCTTGACGCATGGACCCCCGCCGACCGGGAGGAACAACTCATCCGCCGCGGCCGCTACGTCGAGTTCAACCTGCTCTACGACCGCGGCACCATCTTCGGCCTGAACACCGGCGGCAACGTCGCCGCGATCCTCTCCAGCATGCCGCCCGAGGTGAAGTGGCCGTGAGAGCGGCCGATCACAATCGCGCGAGCATGTCCGAATCGGCCCGGCTGTTGCTTCTGTGCTGATGACTTCTCCGAAAACCCCGCTATAGAGGCGCCGCCATTCGGATGCGGGCCGTCAGAAGCCTGCTTCGTTGGTTGAGGGAGAGGGTGGGCAGTCCGGCTTGGGACGCAGCCTCTGATGAACTGTCCGGGAATTCGCCGAGGCGAAGCGGACGGCGTGGATTTCGTCACCGACGACACAGCGCGGCGGACGTTCTGTCCGTAACATTCTTGCGCCCATCCACGGCCGGCCTTCGCCTGGCGCCGACCGGCAGCCGGTAAAATTTGCCTTAACCTTTCGCTGACAGGGTTTCGCCCATGGCTTGTTTCCGCGCGCTTTGCTGCGCCTCTCTTTTCTCGCTCGTCGCGCTGGCGCTGCCCGCAGGGGCTGAAGGCGCCTGCGTCCTCGAACCCGATCAGGCATTGGAGCTTTCCGCCCTGCCCGATACGGTGGCGCAGGAAAAATCGGCTTCATGCGCGGCCGCCAGCACCGAGGACGACATGGCAAAGAAACTGGCCGCCGCGCCCCGCAAGTCGAAGCTCCCCGAAGCCGCTGCAGCCCTCATCCAGCATGCGAAACAGTTCAAGGTTGCCTACAAGCGCCCGGATGACGCGTCTGACGAGACGCTGGTGCTGCTGCATGGTTCTGGCGGGGACGAGACGACCCTGATGCCGCTGGCCGCCCGGGTCGCGCCGCATGCGGCGCTGATGGGCGTCGCCGGCCGCGTCACCCAGGAGGGCACCAGCCGCTGGTACGAGCGCATCACGCCGACCTCCTTCGACCAGAAGGATATCCGCACCGAGGCCGAAGCCTTCGCCGCCTTGCTGCAGGACGCCGCCAGGGCCAAAAAACTCGACCTCGCCCGCACCGTCTTCATCGGTTATTCCAACGGCGCCAACCTGCTCGGCGCGCTCGCCTTGCTGCATCCGGGCCTGGTCGAACGCGCCGTGCTGCTGCGGCCGATGCCCGTCCTGGAAGCCGTCCCGCAGGTCGATCTCGGCAAGTCGCGCTTCCTCACGGTGGTTGGCGCGGCCGACGAGATCTACGCCCCTTTTGGCCCGACGCTCGACACCATCCTGCGTGACCGCGGTGCCCGGGTCGAAGCAAAAATCGTCAAGGCCGGCCACCTGCTCGGCGATGAGGACGTGAGGGTCGTCGCCGAATGGCTGGCCGCCTCCGACGCCGTCTCGCTGAACAAATAGGGGGCCACGCGATGGAAGCCGCAAGGGATTGGCTGAGGCTGCTGTCTCGCCTGCGCCAAGGCCGCCAGCCGCCCGCCAAGGCATGCAGCACAAAAATACGACTCAAGATAACGTTTGAGAAAAGCGACGGATTGAATACAACTGTACTGTCTTGTTCAATTCGATTTGATGAAGTGAAGCCGCAATCGCGCCATAGTCATCACAATCCACCACCGATTGTGGCATCTGCTCCGAACAGGACTTTATTTTTAGTCTAATAGTCGACCGGAGTTAGTGGACTATTTCTCTCGGCGGGCCGGGAAACGCCGGCGGCTTCATTCGAGAAGACCGCGACCCGACGCGACCGGACGGCCCAACATTGCGACGGCCGCTATTTGAGTGCCGTCAATTCTGAAGGAGTGCCTGCCATGCGCATGTACCTCATCCCGGCGGCCGTTGCCGCATCCCTCGCCTTCGCTCCGCTTGCCTTCGCCGCCGGCCAGCAGGCCAACGGCACGGTGAAGTCCTACAACGCCAAGGCCGCCACGCTGACGCTGGCCGACGGCTCTGTCTATTCGCTGCCGAAGACCTTCAAGAACCCGGGCCTCAAGGCCGGCGAGAAGGTCAACATCGCCTGGGACATGCAGGGCAAGCACAAGATGGCGCAGAGCGTCACCATCGCGAAATAAGCTTCGGGCACGCTCGAAAGCAGAAAGGCGGGACTGGCCATCCCGCCTTTCATTCGTTTCGGGCAACCAATCGGCGGGACCTGTGTTATGGTCCGCATCATCGAAATGCCAGGAAGGAGAAAACGATGAAGGAATTTCATTGCGGTTCGCTGGTTCCGGGATGCGACTGGCACACCCGTCACCAGGATGAGGCGGAGGTCATGCGCCGCGCCGTCGAGCATATGCGCGAGACGCACGGTGAGACGATCATTCGCGAAACCATGATCGAGGCGATCCGCTCGCGCATCGAAAAAGTCCGCGACGCCGCCTAGACGTCGTTTTTCTGCGATTCCGCGGCGCGCTCGATGAGTGCGTCGCGCGCGAGCGAAAACCCGGACTCGATCCATGCATCTTCGAGCTTGCGCATCAGCTTTCCGATCTCGGGACCGGGTGTCATGCCCATCGCTGTCAGGTCGGCTCCCTTGAGCGGAAACGCCGGCTTCTCCCATTTTTGTGCAAGCTTGAGCAGCCGTCCATAAGCCCCGGCCTCCAGCAACGCCTCGGTGTCCGAGACGGCGCGTGCCCGCGCCGATACCAGCGACAGGCTCAGCCGGTCGCGGATTCCGCCCTGCGAGCCACGATACAGAGCCTGCCGGAGCGCCAGGTCGCTCGCCGACGCAGCCGGCGGCGTGGCCGCCGCCCAGTCGGCGAGGCGTGCCGCCTCCGCTTTCGACAGTTTGAGCCTTTCCGCCAGCGCCGCCATGCGCGCTACATCGGGCGGCACGATCGCCTCCAGCCTGAGCATCGGGTCCGCCGACCAGCCGAGATCACGCTCCGTACCGACCAGCGCGTGAATGGCGTCGATGCCCCATTTTTCGCTTTCCGGCAGGATTTTTGTCAGCACGCCGGCCTGCCGCATCCAGAGCATCGCGCGCGACGGGTCGGGCGCCGAAAGCAGTCTTCGCAATTCGCTCCACACACGTTCGGCCGAAAGCCCGTCCAGCCCATCCTTCAGCCGCGCGCAGGCCTTCAGTCCGTCCGCGTCGGGCCGGCCCCTGCCGTACCAGGCGAAGAAGCGGAAAAAGCGCAGGATACGCAAGAAATCCTCTCGGATGCGCCCTTCCGCGTCGCCGATGAAACGGATGGTGCGGCTTTCGATGTCGGCAACGCCGCCGACCAGATCAACCACCGTACCGTCGGCCTGCGCATAGAGCCCGTTGATGGTGAAGTCGCGGCGCGCAGCGTCCGCCTGCCAGTCGCGGCCGAACCGCACCTTCGCCCGCCTCCCGTCGGTCTCGATGTCTGCCCTGAGCGTCGTCACTTCATAGGGATGGCTGGCGACGACCAGGGTGATCGTGCCGTGCTCGGCCCCGGTCGGCACCGCCTTGAAACCCGCCGCTTCGCCGCGCCGGACGGTCTCCTCGGGCAGCGTCGTGGTGGCGATGTCGATGTCGGCCACCGGTTCGCCGAGCAGCGTGTTGCGCACCGCCCCGCCGGCGACACGCGCCTCCTCGCCGCCTTCGGACAGGACCGCGAGGATACGCTGCAGGTTCTTGTCGGCAAGCCAGGCAGCACGCCCTGCGAGCGTGACTCTGTCACTCATCCGCGCCCCCTCCGATACGCCACCATTACGCGTAAAGCCTCTCGTAGAGCGTGCGGATGATGCCGGCGGTAACGCCCCAGATGCGCCGGCCACCATAGGGCATGTCGTAGTAGAACCATTCCCGGTCGCCCCAGAAGCGGCTGTCGCGCGTATGGTTCTTGGGGTCCATCAGGAAGGACAGCGGCACCTCGAAGGCAGCGTCTACCTCGTCCTCGTTGATCGTCAGTTCGAAGCCCGGCCTGACGATCGACAGCACCGGCGCGATCCGGTAGCCGCTGCCGGACACATAGTCGGGCATGCGCCCGAGCACCTCGACCTGGCGGGCGGCAAGCCCGATCTCCTCCTCCGCCTCGCGCAGCGCGGCGTGCTCCGGCGACTTGTCTTCCGGATCGATCCGCCCGCCGGGAAAGGCCACTTGCCCCGTATGATTGCGCAAGGTCTCGGCGCGCTTGGTGAGCAGCACGGTCGCCTGGTCGCCATGGTCTATGACCGGGATCAACACTGCGGCCGAACGCAGCCCTTTTGCGTGGTGGAGGCGCGGATGGCCCGGATTGAAGCGGTGGTCGCCGTCCTCCTCCGGATGCGCCAGGAAATTCTCCTCGCGCGCCGCGCGGCGGCGGAAATCATCCGTGGAATAAAGCACGGATCCGGTCGAGCGCAGCAGGTCAGGCACTGAGCCGCCTCAATTTTTCCGCCGGCATGATCGGATAGATTTCGCCCTGCGAGCGCACCGCGAACATCGGCACGCCGGAAATCTCGATCTCCTCGCCGAACTCGACCAATTCGTACATCACCGGCCGCGCCACCAGCGCTTCCAGCCGGCCACGCACCAGAACATAGGGTTTCAGCCCGCCCGTCTCGTCCTCGTCGACAAAGCGCAGCGGATGGCTTGGTCCGGCCTCGACGACGTCGCCGACATTGGTGCGGAAGGTGACCACCCGCTCACTCCCCTGCCCCGACACGTTCATCTCCACCGCCACGAACGGCGCATCCACCACCCGGATGCCGACCCTCTCCACCGGCGTGACCAGATAGGTCTTCCCGTCCTCGTCCTTGCGCAGCACCGTCGAGAACAGTTGCACAAGAGGCATGCGGCCGATCGGCGTGCCCAGATAGAACCAGGTTCCGTCAGCGCGGATCTCCATGTCGAGGTCGCCGCAGAAGGGCGGGTTCCAGCGCTCGACCGGCGGCAAACCCTTGCCTGCCCTGGTCGCGCGCGAAATCAGCGCCGACAATCCTGCCGTGTCGCCCGCCTTGCCGAGGCCCTGCGGCGTATCGTCCAGTTCCCTGTGCATGGTCACGAAATAGTCACTGTTGTCTCGCTTGTCAGCCGGGTGGGCTGATTTAAGTTGGCATGTTGGGGTTTCCACTACACCCCGAGTCGTCAGCCGCGTACCGGTATTCCCGGGAAAGGATAGAGGCCGAATGAGCGCCATCATCAAGGACCTTGCCCTCAGCGAGAAAGAAATGGTCGCCGAAGCCGAAACGGCTCTGGCCGACATTTCCAGGGTAAGGGACGGTGTCGGGCGCGTCATATTCGGCCAGGAAAGCGTGGTGGAACGCGCGCTCGTCGCGCTGCTGGCTGGCGGTCATGCGTTGCTCGTCGGCGTGCCGGGCCTTGCCAAGACAAAACTGGTGGAGACGCTGGGTGTGGTGCTCGGCCTCGACGCCCGCCGCATCCAGTTCACCCCCGACCTGATGCCATCCGACATCCTCGGCTCCGAGGTGATGGAGCAGGACGACCATGGAAAGCGCTCCTTCCGCTTCATCTCCGGCCCGATCTTTGGGCAATTGCTAATGGCCGACGAGATCAACCGCGCCTCGCCGCGCACCCAGTCGGCGCTGCTGCAATCCATGCAGGAATATCACGTCACCGTCGCCGGCGCCCGCCACGACCTGCCCGCCCCTTTCCATGTGCTCGCCACGCAGAACCCGCTGGAACAGGAAGGCACCTATCCGCTGCCGGAAGCCCAGCTCGACCGCTTCCTGATGCAGATCGACATCCTCTATCCCGAACTGGAGGCCGAGCGCCGCATCCTGCTGGAAACCACCGGCATCGACGAGGCGAAGGCCACGAACGTGCTGACGCCCGAGCGGCTGAAGCAGATCCAGCTTCTGGTGCGCCGCATGCCGGTCCCGGAAAGCGTCGTCGAGACGATCCTGAAGCTCGTCCGTTCTGCCCGCCCCGGCCAGGGCAACGCCGAGACCGACAAGCACGTGGCCTGGGGCCCCGGCCCCCGCGCCAGCCAGGCGCTCACGCTCTGCGCCCGTGCCCGCGCGCTTTACGAAGGCCGGCTCGCCCCCTCCGTCGACGACGTCAAGGCGCTGGCCGAGCCGGTGCTGCAGCATCGCATGGCGCTCACCTTCGCCGCGCGTGCCGAAGGCATGACGGTGCGCGACGCAGTGGCGCGGCTGGTGAAAGGGCTCTGATGGCGCGCATCGGCGAGGCGTCTTCACAGGTCGCCCCCCGCGACGCGCTTGCCCGCGCTAGGCTTCGTGCATCGCTCGTTCCCGACCTGCTGGTCGAGGCGCGCCGCGTCGTTAACACCGTGATCGGCGGCTGGCATGGCCGCCGCAAGCAGGGCATAGGCGAGAATTTCTGGCAGTTCCGGCCTTATGTCGAAGGCGAGGCCATGGCCCGCATCGACTGGCGCCGCTCGGCTCGCGACGACCACACCTATGTCCGCGATCTCGAATGGGAGGCGGCCCACACTGTCTGGCTGTGGGCCGACCCGTCGCCGTCGATGCTCTACAAATCCTCGGCCGCCGGCGTTTCGAAGGAATCGCGCGCGCTGGTGCTCATCCTGGCACTGGCAGAGTTGCTCTCACGCAGCGGCGAACGCATCGCCTGGCCGGGCCTCACCGATCCGATCACTTCGCGCAACGGCGCCGAGCGTGTCGCGACGCTGCTCAGCCATGCGCCCGCGCTCAGCGCCCGGCCGGACCTCTCGATGATCCGCCGCTTTTCCGACATCGTCATCGCCGGTGATTTCCTCGACCCGGTCGACGAGATCCGCGAATGGCTGGACGTGCTCGCCCGCCACGGCGTGCGCGCGCATCTGATCGAGGTCGCCGATCCGGCGGAAGAAACTTTTCCCTATGCCGGCCGCACCGAGTTCACCGATCCCGAGACGGGCGAAAAACTGACCGCCGGCCGCGCCGAACTGCTCGGCGACGACTACCGCCGCCTCTACCTCGCCCGCCGCCAGGAGCTTGGCGCCTGGTGCCGCCGCCTGGGCTGGAGCTTTACCGTCAACCACACCGACCGCCTCGCCTCCGAGGCGCTCGTGCGCATTCACATGGCGATGTCGGACGAAGGCGGATATGCCGCGGGTGGCCGCCCATGAGCTGGCTTCCCCTCTCCTTCGGCTTCCCCGCCGTCTTGTGGGGGCTGCTTGCCCTTCCCGTGATCTGGTGGCTGCTGCGCCTCACCCCGCCGCGCCCGCAGACGGAAGTGTTCCCGCCGCTGCGCATCCTCGCGCAGGTGCTGAAACGCGAGGACACGCCGCACCGGAGTCCTTGGTGGCTGACGCTGCTGCGCCTGTTGCTCGCCGGCTTCGTGATCATGGCGCTGGCCGAGCCGATATGGAATCCGCGCGAACGCGTTCCCACTGGTGGCTCCGCGCTGGCGTTGGTCATCGACAATGGCTGGGCCAGCGCCGCCGGCTGGGGCATGCGCGTCGCAACCGCCCGCCGGCTGATCGCCGACGCCGAACGCAACGAGATACCGATCATCCTTGCCTTCACCGCCGAGAAACCCAACGAGGCGATTGGCCCCTACAGCGCCGGCGAGGCGCGCGACAGGTTGAACGCCGTCAAGCCGCGCCCCATTCCGCCGGACCGCGCCAACGTCTTCGTCGCCGTCGCCAACGCACTGAAGCCGCTGCCCGGCGCGACGCTCGCCTTCCTGACCGACGGGCTGGCGCAGGCCCAGGACCAGGCCGCCTTCGATACGCTGCTCGCCCAAAACCCCGCCAATGTCGTCTGGGCCGCGCCCGACAGCCTCGACATGGTCGGGCTCTCGGCCGCCAACAACGTCGTCGACCGTTTCGTCATATCAGCCGTCCGCGCGCCGGCCGGCCCCGTGCCGCGCCTCATGACGGCCGGCGCCTTCGACGAGAAGGGCCGTCGCATCGGCGATGCCGCCGTCACCTTCCGCCCCGGCGAGACGACTGCGACCGGCGAGATCGTCGTGCCGTTCGAACTGCGCAACGATTTTGCCTCGATCGCGCTGGACGGCCAGGGCAATGCCGCGGCCGTGCGCGTGCTGGACGAGACCGACAAGCGCCGGCGTGTCGGCCTGCTGTCGCAGACCCCGGCGGACGAGACGCGGCAGTTGCTCTCGCCGCTCTATTACATCCGCCGCGCGCTGGAACCCTATGCCGACCTGATCGAGCCAGCGAGCCCTGACCTGACCGAGGCCATTCCGCAACTGCTGGAGCAGAAGCCGGCGGTCATCGTCATGGGCGACGTCGGCACCATCCCCGAGACCGTGCGCGCGCCGCTCATCGAATGGATGGACAATGGCGGGACGCTGTTGCGTTTCGCCAGTTCGCGCATGCTGTCGTCTGGAAACGACGAGGACTTGCTGCCGGTGAAGCTGCGCCTCGGCGAGCGCCTGCTCGGCGGCTCGCTGTCGTGGACGGAGCCGCAGGCGGTCACTGAATTCCCCGCCAACGGTCCCTTTTCCGACCTGCCGCCGCCGGCCGAGGTCACCGTCACCCGGCAGATCCTGGCGGAGCCGACGCCCGACCTTGTCGACCGCACCTGGGCCACGCTTGCCGACGGCACGCCGCTGGTGACCGCCGACCGGCGCGGCAAGGGCATGGTCGTGCTGTTCCACATCACGCCGCTGGCGACATGGTCGAACCTGCCGATCTCGGGAACCTTCGTCGAGATGCTGCGCCGCATCGTGCAGCTTTCGCGCAACCAGGGCGTGGGCGCCGCCGCCGAGAACCAGGCCGCCGCCTCGCTGGCGCCCTACCGCATGATCGCCGCCGACGGCCAGATCGTGCCGCCCGACCCCGATGCCCGCTCACTGCAGACCGGCAAAGGACCTGTGCCGGTGACCATCGACAACCCTCCCGGCCTCTACGGCAGCGAGGAAGGCGTGCTCGCCCACAACCTGCTGCCGGCCGATGCGGCCTTCGCGCCGATTGTTCGCCCGGAAATGACCGTACCTGTGGTAAACGAGCGTTATGCGCTGGATGAATCGCGCGACCTGAAAGGACCGCTGATGATCGCCGCCCTGGCGTTCCTGGCCATCGACAGCCTGATCGTGCTGTGGCTCGGCGGCGTCTTCCAGCGGTGGCGCCGCCGCCCGGTCAACGCGGCCGGGCGCGCGGTGACGATGGCCCTTGCGCTGGTCGCCTTCTCCGCCCTGATGTCTGCGCCCTCGCCCGTCCTCGCCAACGATTCGAAACCTGGCGACGCCGAGGCCATCGAGGCGATCGCCACCACCCGGCTGGCTTTTGTCATCACAGGCAATTCGAGCGTCGACGCGATCAGCCGCGCCGGCCTGCATGGACTTGGACAATTCCTGAGGGACAAGACGGCGCTGGAGCCAGGCGAACCGGTGGGCGTCAACCTCGACCGCGATGAACTCGCTTTCTACCCCATCATCTACTGGCCGGTGGACCCCGGCGCGCCGATGCCGTCGCAGGCGGCGATCGCCCGCATCGACGAATACATGAAGGAAGGCGGCACGGTGCTGTTCGACACGCGCGACCAGTATGCGGTGACACTCGACGCCTCGACGAGCCCGGCCACCCAGCGCCTGCGCGACATTCTGGGCAGTCTCAACGTGCCGCCGCTGGAGCCCGTGCCGGAAGACCACGTACTGACCAAATCCTTCTACATCCTTCAGGACTTCCCCGGCCGCTACAGCGGCAGCCCGCTCTGGGTGGAAGCCTCTCTGGAGGCCAGCAACACCGACAACCGGCCGGTGCGCACCGGCGACGGCGTCACCCCGATCATGATCACCTCCAACGACTTCGCCGGCGCCTGGGCGATGGACGAGAACGGCGACCCTATGCTGCCGACCGTCCCCTCGGACCCGATGCAGCGCGTCTACGCGCTGCGCGCCGGCGTCAACATCGTCATGTATATGCTGACCGGCAACTACAAGTCCGACCAGGTCCACGTGCCCGACCTGCTGGAGCGGCTGGGGCAGTGATGCATTTCGCTCTGCACTCCGTCACACCCCCCTCTGTCCTGCCGGACATCTCCCCCTCAAGGGGGGAGATTGCGCCGCCCGCTTTGGTTTCGCCAATCGCCAACGGTGCAGGATGGGCGGCGAGCGCGAAGCTGCCAATCTGCCCCCTTGCGGGGGAGATGTCCGGCAGGACAGTGGGGGGTGCGAAGGAGCGTAACTCCAGCCGAAGGAAGGCCACCCCATGAACTGGTCGGTCGCCTTCGAACCCCTGCTCTCCTGGCCCTGGCTGACGGCCATCCTCATCCCGGTCGCGCTGCTGGCGCTGGCCGGCCTGTGGTTCCGCCAGCGCGGCGCGCTGTTCCGCCTGGCGGCCCTTGCCGCCTTGGCCGCCGCACTGTTCAATCCGGTCTTCCTCAACGAGGAACGCGAGCCGCTGAAGAGCGTCGTCGCCCTGATCGTGGACCGCAGCCAGAGTCAGGACATCGGGGACCGCACCGCCGAAACCGACCAGGCGCTGGCCGGCCTGCAGGAACGGCTGGCCCGCTTCCGCCAGTTCGACGTGCGCGTTATCGAGGCCGGCAAGGCCAGCGCCGCCGACGACCGCACTTCGACCCGCCTGTTCGGCGCGCTGGAGAGCGCTTTCCGTGATGTACCACCCTCGCGCATCGCCGGCGCCGTGATGATCACCGACGGCCAGGTCCACGACGTGCCGGCCACGACGGCCGGCAGCGCGCCGCTGCACGCGCTGATCACCGGCAATGCCGACGAGATTGACCGCCGCATACGTTTCGAGAACGCGCCGCGCTTCGGTATCGTCGGCAAGCCGATGGACATGACCTACCGGGTCATCGCCAATGGCGGCGAGCGCGGCATGGTCAATGTCCGCGTCTCCGTCAACGGCCAGCAGATATCGGTCGAGCGCGCCGTGATCGGCCAGGAAATGCAGCTACAGGTGACGATACCGACCGCCGGCCGCAACATCGTCGAACTGGCGATAGACCCGGTTCCCGGCGAGATCACCAGCGCCAACAACCGCGCCATCGCACTGCTCGACGGCATCCGCGAGAACCTGCGCGTTCTGCTGGTCTCGGGCGAGCCGCATGCCGGCGAGCGCACCTGGCGCAATTTGCTGAAGTCCGATGCCTCGGTCGATCTCGTGCATTTCACCATCCTGCGCCCGCCGGAAAAACAGGACGGCACGCCGATCAACGAACTGTCGCTGATCGCCTTCCCCACAAGAGAACTCTTTGTGGAGAAAATAAACGATTTCGACCTGATCATCTTCGACCGCTACCAGCACCGCGACGTGCTGCCGATCCTCTATTACGACTACATCGCCGAATATGTGGAAAAAGGCGGCGCGCTGCTGATCGCCGCCGGGCCGGAATATGCCGGCGACGCCTCCATCGCCCGCACGCCGCTGATGTCGGCGCTGCCGGCGCTGCCGACCGGTGACGTGGTCGAGGAAGGGTTTTACCCGCGCCTCACCGAGACCGGCAAACGCCACCCGGTGACGCGTGGCCTCGAAGGTTCCGATTTCGAGCCGCCGCACTGGAGCCGCTGGTTCCGCATGATCGGCGTCGAGCAGCCCGAGGGCGAAGTGGTCATGAAGGGGCCTGACGACCGTCCGCTGCTGCTGCTCAACCGTAAGGGCGAAGGCCGCGTCGGCATGTTCCTCTCCGACCAGGGCTGGCTGTGGGCGCGCGGCTTCGAGGGAGGCGGCCCGCATGTCGCGCTCTACCGCCGCATCGCCCATTGGTTGATGAAGGAACCGGAACTGGAAGAGGAGCGCCTGACCGCCGACGGCCGTGGCATGGTGCTCGACGTCAGACGCCAGACCATGAGTGACGACCCCGGCCCGGCGCAGGTGATCACGCCGTCCGGCAAGGCGCTGAGCGTGCCCCTCACGCAATCGGAGCCAGGCCTGTTCCTAGGCAGTGTCGAGACCAGCGAGATCGGTCTCTACCAGATCGGCAACGGCAACCTTTCCGCACTCGCCCATATCGGCCCGGTCAATGCCCCGGAATTCTCCGACACCGTGTCGACCGAGAACATCCTGCGCCCGGCGGCCGAGGCCACGGGCGGCAGCGTCCGCCGGCTAATCAGCAGCGCCGGAATGACGCTGCCCTCGATCGTCCCGGTGCGCGGCGCCGCCAACGCCGGCGGCCGCGACTGGATCGGCCTGCGCACCACCAACGATAGCGTGCTGAAATCCGTCTCGCGCCTGCCGACCTTCGGCGGCTTCTTCGGCTTGGCCGTCCTGCTCTTGGCGCTGGGCAGCATGTGGTACCGGGAGGGGCGCTGACTCTGCCTCCCGTTGAGGGGAGGTCGGCAAGCGTAGCTTGCCGGTTGGGATCATCGCGGCAGTGCTCCGACCTACTTTGCCGTCCAACGTTGGACTGTCTTTGCATCCCGGCCACCGACTCTACTATGGTGCCGCGAAACGCCGGACACCGAGGGCATCGCTATGAAGGACTGGGACAAGATCGCCGCGCAGAGGCCCATTCCCGGCTTCGTCGGCAAGGTTATGCATTCGGATTCAATGAGTTTTGTGCTGTGGGAGATCTCCGCCGGCGCGCTCCTGCCGGAGCACAGCCATGTCCACGAGCAGGTCGTGCACATGCTGGACGGCGAGTTCCAACTGACCGTCGGCAGCAGCACCGAGCGGCTCTCGCGGGGACAGGTCGCGGCTATCCCCTCAAATGCCCGCCACTCCGGCCGCGCGCTCACCGACTGCCGAATCCTGGACGCTTTTTCGCCCGTCCGCGAGGATTATCGCAACGGGTTGACGTCGAACATCATCAGCGGAGGAGCGAAAGAGTAGCCGCCGCCCTTCGCTATCGCTCCCCGCCCTTCGGGCGTTCCATGCCTTTGAAAGGTCCACTGGACCTTTCAATTCGCTCGATGGGCGAACCGGCATGTCACCGTTCGTCGCTTCGATCGACAAATCGTTGTCGACCGATCGGCTTTGCCGACCGCTCGTCACTCCTCCGGCTCGGTCGTGAACATCAGCGGATAACCCTTTGCTTTTCCTGCATCCGTCGCCCGCGTCGCCTTGGTCTCCGCGACATCCTTCGGAAACACGGCAACCACGCAGACGCCCCGCCGGTGCGCCGTGATCATCACCCGATAGGCCTGGTCCTCGGACAGCCTGAATTCACCTTTGAGTACCGTCACGACAAACTCGCGCGGCGTGAAATCGTCGTTGATCAGGATGACCTTGTGCAGCTTCGGCCGCTCGACCTTGGGTTTTGTGATCGTCCTTGGCCGCGTGATGACCTTGTCGTCGCCGACCATAAGCGGCGGGTAGATCTCGCCTACAGGGATAGCACTCCGACCGGCCGCATCGACCGTGCGAGTCTTGTCAACCGTTTGAATTCGCACCGGAATTCCATCCAAAAAAGCAGGATTTGTCATCATCCGGGAAGGCTGTCCATCATCGGTTGAAGTTCCGATGTCCACTCTCCCACCCTGCCACAATCGGTGCGCGCGGTCCATCCACCAGCACAACGGGCATAGACAAGCTATGCAAAAATGCCGGCTATTACCCGGTGGTCCCCGTCAGGTTTCGGTCGCCCATTTGCCAATCTTTTCAGCGGCATGGCTGAGATGGCCGTCCAGCGAATAGGGTTTTCGCGGCTTGAAGTCGTGGTCGCCATCCTCCAGCCAGAACATCTCGATCGACCGGGAGAGGCCGTATTTGGTGACCTCTTCCCTGGTGCCGAACGGATCGCGTGTCCCCTGGCAGATCAGGGCCGTAACATCCAGGGATTCCAGATGTTTGGTGCGCAGTTTATCCGACTGTCCCGGCGGATGGAACGGATAGCCCAGGCATACCAGTCCGGCGATTTTTCCATCGTGAAACAGCCCTTCGGCAACCATGCTTGCCACGCGCCCGCCAAGCGACTTGCCGCCGATGAACAGTTTTCCCTTCGCGCCCAGCCCCTCGACAGCGGCAACATATTCCGGCATCAGCGTCTCGCCGCGCGGCGGCGGCTTTCGCTGTCCCTCTCTCCGAGCCGCCATGTAGCCGAACTCGAAGCGGACGGTCCTGACCTGTTGTTCGGCCAGCTTTTCGGCAATTGCGTTCATCCAGGCCGAATCCATCGGCGCTCCGGCGCCGTGGGCAAGGAGAAGCGTAGTTGAAGCGTCGGCAGGGCCAGCGGAAAGGAAGTCCGGCATCACGGCTTTTCCGCCGAGTTCTGCGTCGGCCCCTCCAAAATTGTTTCCTCGATCAGGCTCACCAGCGAGCTTCCCAAATCCACCGGTGTCAGGATTGAACGCTGCCGTTCGAAGAGTGCCGAGGTTCCCTGCCCTATGGAAAGTTGCGCGAAACGGACTTTTCGTGAGGTCTCCTCCACGACCTGCTTCAAGTGATCGAACAGGAAGTTTGCGTCGTTGACCGCAAGCGTCGAGTCATCCACCGGCGCGCCGTCGGACAACATGATCATGATCCTGTCGGATTCCGTCCGCTCCATCAGCCGACCACAGGCCCACTCGATCGCTTCGCCATCGACATTTTCTCGGAGCAAATCCGAACGCAGCATATTCAACAGAAGTCGATGCGCGGTATGGGGCGGGTCGTCAAACGACTCGTAGATGATATGCAGAAGATCACACAAACGCCCTGGCTTTTCTGGCTTGCCAGAATTCTTCCACAGCTTGCGCGACAATCCGCCGTGCCAGGACATCGTTGTAAAGCCGAGGATCTCAAGTTTGATACCGAGCCGAGCAAGCAAGTCGGTCACCACCTGAACGGCAACGATGCTGAGCAAAACTTTCTGACCGCGCATTGAGCCTGAGTGGTCGATCAAAATCGTAACTACGGTATTTTCGAGTTCAGCACGGGTTTTTGCCTGCTGGATGCGCCCTGACGCTTCAAGCGCCATGATGTCTATACTCGTCCTCCACGCGAGAGTACCGTCCCACGCAACCTTGCACGCCTCATCGTACTCTGCTTTGCGAGCGGGACTGAGCGGCCCTTTGACTTCGTCCAACCGATCCGCGGTGACGGCTACGTCAAATTGCTTGGTATAGGCGTAATAACCTTCAGGACGCGGGACTTCCGGCGTCGGTCTGCGGAACGCCTTTGTCCAGTCACGCAGGCCCAAACATTACCTCCGCAACACTGCGCTCAGCACATCCCTGATGCCGATCGCGCCGACGAAGCGCGACTGCTCGTCGAACAGCGCCACCGGCGCGGTTTGCGAGCGGTGCATGGCGAGCATGACGGTCTTCAGCGATGTGCCGGGGGTGGCCCAGAACACTTGCGTGCCGTCTTCCGGGTGCTGCTCGACATCGGCGCAAGACACCCATTCGACGGGCTTACCCTCGCGCTCGGCGGCAGCCACCAACCCGTCGCCGTCGACCTTGAAACGCGTGGTGCGGCGGCGGTCGAGCCAGGTCCAGCCCTCGCCGGCAGGTTCGAGGTCACGCCGGTCGCGCATGACGTTCCACGCGGTCAGCACCGACAGCGGGTTCACATTGGCAATGAAATCACGCACATAGGCGTTGGCGGGTTTCAACACGATGTCTTCCGGCGCGCCAGACTGGACGATGCGCCCGCCCTCCATGATGGTGATCGTATTGCCGATCTTCAGCGCCTCCTCGAGGTCGTGGCTGACGAAGATGATGGTCTTCTTCAGTGTCTTTTGAAGCTGCAATAGCTCGTCCTGGAGCTTCGTGCGGATAAGCGGGTCGAGGGCGGAGAACGGTTCGTCCATGAGCAGGATCGGCGCCTCGGTGGCGAAGGCGCGCGCCAATCCGACACGCTGCTGCATGCCGCCGGAAAGCTCATGCGCGTATTTCTTCGCCCACTGGTCGAGATGCACCAGTTCGAGCTGCTTCCTGACCCGCGCCTTGCGATCGGCCTCGGGCACGCCGGAAAGCTCCAGCCCGAAGCCGACATTTTCTTCCACCGTCCGCCACGGCAGCAGGCCGAACTGCTGGAACACCATCGCCACCTGGTGCTGGCGCAGGCGCCTGAGTGTTGCCCCGTCGCAGGAGACGACGTCGACCTGCCGCTCGCCTTCCTTGACCAGCACCTGGCCGCGCGAGACGATGTTGAGCCCGTTGACGGCGCGCAGCAGCGTCGACTTTCCCGAGCCCGACAGGCCCATGAGGACGGAAATCTCGCCCTCGTTGACGGTGAGGTTGGCCCCGGCGCAGCCCAGCACATTGCCGGTCTGCTCCAGGATTTCGGCACGCGTCGCGCCCTTGTCGATCAGCGCCAGCGAGCCGGCGGTGTCGGAGCCGAAGACGATGTCGACGTTCTTGAAATCGACGGCGACGTTCATTTCTTGCCTCCCACGCCGATGCGCGTCATCCGGTCGAGCACGATGGCGAGCACCACGATCGCTAGGCCGGCCTCAAGCCCGAGGTCGATCTTGCGCGAACCCAGCGCCCGGTTGATCTCGGTGCCCAGCCCGCCGGCGCCGATGAGGGCCGCGAACACCACCATCGACAGCGACAGCATGATACATTGCGTCAGCCCCGCCATGATCGTCGGCAGCGCCGCCGGCAATTCGACCTTCCATAACAGTTGCTGCTTCGTCGCTCCAAACGATTCACCAGCTTCCACGATCGCCTTTGGTATGCTGGTCATGCCGAGATGGGTGAGCCGCACCGCTGTCGGGATGACGAAGATGATGGTAACGATCAGGCCGGGCGCGTTGCCGAGTCCGAACAGGGTGAGCACCGGAATCAGGTAGACGAAGGTCGGCAGCGTCTGCATCAGGTCGAGGATAGGCAGCATGATGCGATAGACTTTTGGCTTGTGCGCCGCCCAGATGCCCAGCGGCACGCCGATCGCCATTGAGGCGGCGGCAGCGGCGGCGACGAGCACCAGCGTCTCGACGGTCTGTTTCCAAAGTCCCTGGTTGATGATGAACAGCAGCCCGAGCAGTACGCCGATGGCGAGATTGCGCGAGCGTTGCAGATACCAGGCGAGTGCCGCGATCAGAACCGCCAGCAGCACAGGGGGCAGGAGAAGCAGACCGTCGACGATGCCGTCGAGCAGAAAGTTCAGGCCGCCGGACAGGCCGCGAAAGAATGCGTTGAAATGGTCGGTCAGGAAGGTGAAGAACGCCTTGCCCCAGGCGCCGATCGGGATCTTGTAGGCCGCCAGCAATTTCGAGATCGGATCCATTTCACCCCCTCTTGTTCTCGGCCTCCCGCCCCGCGACCGCAGCCGATCATGTCATAGCCGTCTAAAAAGGGCAGCCCCCTTGCGGCGGCTGCCCTTTGATCATTCGTTTATCGCCACGAGCAACCGGTCAGCCGCCAAGCGCCTTCTGCACGGCCGCCGCCGCATCGCCGCCGTCGAAGGTGGTGACGCCGGCGAGCCACGGCGTGGCCGCATCCGAATTCGCCTTCAGCCACTCCGTGGCGGCCGAGTTTGCATCGCTGCCCTTCAGGATGGCGTCCATCATCACGCCTTCCATGTCGAGGTTGAACTTCAGATTGCCGATGAATTTTCCGACATTCGGGCATTCGGCAACATAACCCTTGCGCACATTGGTGCTGACGGTGGCGGCGCCGAAGCCGGAATCACCCATGCCGTCGAGATAGGTGAGGTTCATGGCGCCCATCACCGGATGCGGCGTCCAGCCGAGGAAGGCGATCCATTCATTGCCCTTGATCGACTGCTCGGCCTGGGTGAGCATGCCGGCTTCCGAGGATTCGACCAGTTCGAAACCTTCGAGATTGTTCTCCGGCTTGGAGATCATGTCGAGGATGATGCGGTTGCCGTCATTGCCGGCCTCGATGCCGTAGATCTTGGCGCCGAACTTGTCCTTGAACTTGCCAAGGTCGGTCAGCGTGTTGACGCCACCCGCGGCGACGTAGGACGGCACGACGATGCCGTAGCCGGCGCCCTCGAGGTTCACGCCGATCGTCTCGACCGAGCCTTCGGCGGTGTAGTCCTTGATGTCGGCGGTCATTGACGGCATCCAGTTGCCGAGAAAAACGTCGAGGTCGTTGTTCTTCAACGAGGCGTAGGTGACCGGCACGGAAAGCTGGATGACTTCCGGCTCATAGCCGAGCGCCGTCAGCAGCACGGACGCGACGCCCGTGGTCGCCTGGATATCCGTCCAGCCGACGTCGGAAAGGCGGACCTTCTTGCAGCTCTCCGCATCGCCGGCGAATGCCGTGCCCGCGGAAAGAAATGCCGCCAGACCGAGGCCGGCGGCGAATGATTTGATACGCGACATGAAATTTCTCCCATTGTGATTCTGTCGGCTAGGCGGAGTTACGATTTTTCTTCCACCCGGTTTCACAAGCCAAACACCATTCTTCCGCCGTTTCAAGCCGCCCGACGGCGCAATGCACGCCAAGCGATTGTCCAAAGGCGACAATTCGCGCCGCCCACCGCCGCGTGAAACTGCCGGCACCGGATTTCGACGAAGAAAAACGCTCGGCGGAAGCGTCTTTCATTCGCCGTATGCCCCACATATATTCGCTGCAACCTGAGGCCGTTAGCGGGAGATTTGGAATGGCGACCTTGCAGAATTTCGATGCCGAGATTGCGAAGACCCAGAAGGTCGTCCAGGAGATGCGCTCCAAGATCGAGCAGTCGGGCACCGTGCTCGACAAGATCGCCACGACCGACCAGAAGATCGGCGCCGCCGAGTTCGACATCGAAAACGCCCGCATCCAGGACGTGATCAACCAGCAGAAGGTGATGGAGAGCAACATCGCCGACCTGATCATCGGCCTGGAGGACGCCACCAACGCGTTCGGCAGCGAATTCGAGAACATGAAAAGCTTCACCGGTTGGGAAAGTTTTGTCGGCATCTTCTCCGACGAATCGAAGCAGCGCATGCGCACCGACCGCGTCCGCAACATGTCGCTCGCCGGCAATCTCCAGGAACTGCTGTCGAAATCCGACACCATCGTCGGCATATTGAAAGCCCAGAAGCAGGTCCTAGCCGAGCGCTACAAGACCTCCGAGACCAGCCTCGGCGCGGTGATCGAGCGGCGCAAGGGCACCATGACCAACCTCGAAGCCGTGCAGAAGCGCATCGAGGAACTGAACCCGCTGCTGCTCGACATCGAGAACAGGATCGCCGCTTCCACCACCCAGAAGGAGCGTACCGAACTCGAAGGCGAGCGCTCGAAACTCGCCACCGAATACAACGAGAAGCAGGCCAAGGAGCAGGAACTGCTGGCCGAGAGCCAGACGCTGGAGCGCTACACCTCGATGTTCCAGACCTTCGTCGATTCGCTCAACAACCAGATCGCCGCGCAGAACACGCTGATCAACAAGCTGACGATCGACACCGAGCAGCGCATCGTCCTCTACAAGGCGCTGGAGGATTCTCTGAAGACCGCCGCGCAGCAGGAAGTGGCGCACAAGATCAACACGCTGGGCAGCCAGGTCGACAACACGGCGGAAGAGACCATGGCTGGCATCGGCGCCGCGGCGCAAAAACACATCGGCGACCTGCTCGAAATGCACGAGAAGAACATGGTGGCTACCGCCGACATCCAGCGCCGCAAGAAGCTCGCCGACGACGCCTTTGCCCGGCGTTTCGAGGAGGTGCTGAGGAAGCACAACGCCTCGGACTATGTGCAGTCGTGAAGGTCTTACCCCTCCCCCTTGTGGGGAGGGTCGGCGAGCCATGCGAGCGCAGCGAGATTGGCGAGAGGGGTTTGAAAATTCCGCTGTCTGAAATACCCCCCCCCCGATCCGCTTCGCGGATCGACTTGCCGGGGCGAGCCACGGGTCTCGCCCGCCCTTCGGGCCCCCGCAAGGGGGTGGATAAGGCGCCATGACCACCTCCGCCGACGACCCCGCCATCCGCTATTTCAGCGCCATCTCCGCCGCGCTGGATGGGCTTGGCATCTTCATGCGCGACGATTCCTCGCCGCTCTATCGGCACGGCATCGTCGCCAAGGTGGTCGCTGACTATATCGCCCGGCTGGAGATTTCCTTTGCCTGCTGGAAGAACCGGCTGGGTTTCATGGAAAAATTCCGCATCTCGCGCGCCGAGAGCGGCTTTCCGGTGTTCCAGAACCTGCTGGAACTGGAGAACGACCGCCGCACCGCCGATAAGCGGCTGGCCGCCATTCCCGAAGCAGGCGAACTGCGCAACGAGATGGCCGACTTCATCCTGCGCCACAAGGAATTTCCCGAAGCCCTTCAGCGCTCGCTGGCCGAGCGGCTCTATCTGCAGGATGTCGGCGCGGGCGCGGTGTTCAGCCCGTTCAACCTGGCGCAGACCGTGAAGGTAGCGGTCAACCCCAAAACCTTCCGGCCGTATTATCTCGTGCACTGGGCGTCGTTCGACGGCAGCGCCAACCTGCCGCTGATCTACATGGCGACGATCGAGGATTCATCGCCGGCAATGGTCCAGCAACTGGTCGCCGAAAACGGCAAGCTGAACGAAAAAGTCGAAATTCCCCTGCCCGTCGATGGTTTGCTCAATCCCGAACTGGCGCATCGCTTCGACGATTTCACCGAGAAGAATTCGTCCTACACCCTGTCGCCGGTGACGATTGCCACCAATCTCGACAAGGATTTCGAGACGCTGCACCCGAAACAGCTTCGCCGCGTGGTGCTCGGCCCCTTCTACTCGGCCGGCATCACCGAGAACAATTCGGTGGTGGCGGAGGTGCTGTCCAAGGTGCGCCGGCCGGAAAACGCCTGGCTGCTGACCTGGACTTTGCAGGAAGTGTTTTCCAAGGCGGAGAAACCGGGCCGCAAGGGCCTGTGGTCGAGCGAGAAGACGACGCAGGAATTCCACATCGAGACCGACGATCTGGAGGCCGCGCGCCAAGGAGTATCGTCCTACGAAAAGCATGCGCTGGTACCGCACGAGGCCTACCAGGCGCTCTACGCCGCCGGCGAAACGCAGAAGATTTTCACGGGCTACAAGGTGCATATCCTGTCGAAGGGACAGGTGATCTCGGATGTTTGAGGCCGTGGCCGCGCCGACCAAGTGCCGGCCCGTCGAGGGGAGAGTTTGATGGACGCCGGCCTGACCACGATCGCCGAAGCCGATATCGAAAAGCACCGCGCCATTGCGCAGTCGATGATCACGCGCGTCGTCGTGCTGGAAGATTCTACCGGCCAGTCGGGCACGGCGCTCGCCGGCACAGGCCGCCGCTTCGTCTCGACAGTGTCGACCGGCTTGGTGCGCCGCACGCGCGAGGTCGAGCTGGCAAAGACGGTCGCCGCCATCCGCCCGGACGACCAGCTCATGTCGATCGGCCAGCACACGCTGCTGTTCCGCGCCCGGCGCGGACTGGCTGTAGCATTGGCAATCTCCGATGTCTTCGCCAAGAGCACCGACCTTGAGTCGCTTCAGGCGAGGAATGCCCGTGCGCCGCTGGAAGGCGACGATGCGGCGCAGTTCAAAAAACTTCTGTCGGCGGGCGCTTACGTCTCCGCATTCTCCTTCGCCTCCTATCTCTGGCAACTCATCGACAGCGACGGCGAAGCCCCGAACGACGTGGCCGAGCCGCATTTCGTCTTCGACACGCCGCAGGATGCGTTGAAGTCGCTGGTCGCGGGCCTCGACCAGGCTGTTGCCGGCGTCAAGGACGAGGCCGACCTCGCCACGCGCGCAAAAGCCTTCGCCCGCGTCACCATCGACGGGTTGTTGTCGCGAAAGGGCCGCTTCGACGGCGCGCTCGGCGCCTTCGAGGATGCGCATATCCGCATCGATTCCGACGATTTCACGCTCGACGGTTTCGATGTCGCGCCGGGCCGCAAGACAAAACCGCTGGTGATGACCTTCAAGAAGCCGGAAGAGGTCGTCGGCAACCATATCGCCAAATACCAGTCGGTGAAGCTGGCAAAAATGCTGATGGCCTATGATTTCGACCGCGAGCTGAACCCGTTCGTCGAGCTCGGCGGCTTCCTGTTCACCTTCATCGGCGACGGCGCGCCGGGCACCGGCAAGACGACGCTGATCCAGATGATCGCCGGCCTGGTCAACGGCTACGCGCAGGTGGCGGGTTACCCCTTCCACTACGAGAATTTCGGCGTCGACCAGATCTCCTCCTACCAGGGCAAGTCCGGCCAGAACTGCCGGCAGTTCATCACCAACGTGCTCGACACCCGCGCCATCGGCTTCGGCACCATCGACGACATCGACCAGGTGGCGGCCAAACGCTCCGACGACCGCGCATCGGCCGGCCAGCAGGAGATCACTGGCGTGCTGATGGACGCCTTCGCCGGCGCCGGCACTGTGGTGCGCGGCAATTGCTCCTTCGGCATGTTCTCCAACTATCCGGAAAACGTCGACGACGCGCTGCGCCAGCGCGCCGGCGCCCGCTGGCTGGTGGACGGGCCGCAGACGAAGGACGACTACATCGACATCTTTGTCCTGCTCGCCGGCAAGAACCATAAGATCCCGCTGGGCGACCACCAGCTCTACGCCGCCCAGGAAATCCAGCGCGCCGTGACCGAAGCCTATGAGGAGCACGCAAAACCGCAGGAAGACGGGCTGATGAAGGTCTTCGAGCATTTCATGAAAGAGAACGGCGAGCCTAAGACCTTGGCCGATGTCGGCGAATACCTGCACATGATCAAGGAAGCCGAGCCCCGCTTCACCGGCCGCGCCATCAAGAATGTTACCGACGCGATAAAAATGCGGGCGATGGACATCGAGCTGCCCGACGACTGGTTCGAGAAGCCGGAAGTCTTCATGCACAAGGGCTACGATGAGAAGAAGGCGATGATCGAGGAACTGCGCGGGCCGTTCTCGATGGATATGGTCATGCAGGAGATCAACCGCTACGCCGATTCAGAATTCCGATACTCAGATAAGTCGGATGATGCGGCGGTGAGCAAACTGATCCGCGACGCGAGGTTGCGCGAGCGGGCGGTGAAGGAGATGGAGGAATTGAAGGCGAAGGGGCTGTGGAATGTTTGATGATTGAAGACACGGTCGCCATCCGCTATATCTAGCTAAGCTAGCTTAGTCGGGAGAGTCAGATGCGGCAGGTTGGAACGTTTGAAGCGAAAAACAGGCTGAGTGCGCTCATCGATCTGGTGCAGGCGGGCGAAGAGATAGAGATCACGCGCAATGGGAAGCCGGTGGCGCGGCTGGTGCCTGCCAAGGGACGTGACATAGGCAAGGCGCGGGAGGCGGCCGCGGTGCTGCGCGCAATACGCGCCCAGGCGCGCACCGGGCCGGAAAGCCTCAAGGATCTGGTCAACGCGGGGCGTCGCTATTGAGCTTCGTCATCGACAATTCCATGGCCATGGCTTGGACACTGCCGGACGAATGGTCGCCTGCGGCGGACGCCGTGTTGGACCGTGTGGTCAACGACGGCGGCCACATCCCATTCCACTTTCCCGCTGAATTCGCGAACGGCCTAACGATGGCGGTACGGAAAGGCAGGATCGACGAGCGTGCGCGATCCGCAGCCAGTCAGAGTTTTTCGATGCTCAATCTCGTCAGGGACCTTGAAGGGGTAGAGAGAATGGGTGCTGCGATCGAACTCGCCGATCTCTATCGGTTGACGATCTATGACGCACTCTATCTTGAGCTTGCGCAGCGCCTCGCGCTGCCCTTGGCCACGTTGGACGACGCACTTGCACGCGCAACGCAGCGGGCTGGTGTGGCCTTGGCCGTGTCCCTTAGTTGATCACCATGGACCTGCTCCGCGACAACGAACTGATCTACGGCCGCCTGCTGCCGGTCGAAGAGCCGCATCTAGTCGAGCGCTACAACAAGGCGCTGAAGGCTTTTGGCCTGCCGGCCACTAAACGCACCTCCTTCGAGATCGACCGCACCGGTTTTTCACCCCAGGTGGCCGATGAACTCGGCGACCCGCTCTACCTCGACCCCAACGAGGTCAACCGCCGCTTCATCATCCTGACCCCGGCGCAGGTCGACCTGCCGGTGGTGCACACGGCCTTCTCCAACACCTCGCAACTCATCTACGAATTCATGACCAAAAACCAGCGCGCCATCAACGCGCTGACCATCAAGGACGTGATCTACGGCGAGATCGAGGATTCGGTCGCCAAGGTCGAGGACATCGAGGACCTGCTCTCCATCAACCAGGTGGAATTCCGTGTCTTGTCGGCCGAGGACGTGCTCGGCAAGGCGGCCGAGCTCGGAAAACTGGTGGACCGGCTGAAGCAGGAGCCCGACGCCTGGCGCGACGATTCGATGCTGAACCGCATGGTCGAGCTGGCGAAGGTCTGCGGCGACATCCGCGAGAACGCACTGGTCCCCGACCAGGTGATCTTCCGACACAACGCCTTCTGGACCAGCCATTTCGGCGGCATCTACATCTTCGTCGATCCCGACATGACGACGGTGATCAGCGACCCGTCGGCCCCCGGTTTCCGCCGCTCGCGGCCATGGCAGGTGAGCTATCTCTCCACCGGCGACGCCGACAAGGTTTTTTCGTTCCTCGCATCGACCGGCCGCATTGAATTGCCGCGTGCTTCGTGGATAGAAACCTCCGGCTATCTCGAACACCGCGCCGAGATGTTGATCGCCTCGCTGATCCACCAGACGGATCCCGACACGGATTTCTCGAAGGCCGACAAGGTCTGGCTGCAGGCCTGGATCCACGGCCATGCCGAGCTGATCGGCCGCGAAGGCACTTTCCCTTTCCTCAATGCCGCCAAGCGTGAAATCGCCCAGCTCGGGCAGTTGAGAATCGATGACGTGTTCCCGAAACACCGCTTCCTCGTGGTGCGGGCAAAGCCCGATCATCCGGATGCCTGGCTCACCAACCGGCTGATCTCGGATTTCGTGCCTTGGGACTTCGTCGCCCGATACGTCTTCAACAAGCAGGGTTTTTATCGCGACTACGAGGGCTGGGGCGAAAGCTTCCGCGCCTATGTTGTGAACACGCTGAAAACCTCATATCTGAAAGACAAGGTGGGGTTGCGCACGCGCCTCTACGGACTGACGGACTGATCCCGGAGTGGCTCGGCAACAGGCGAACCCGGCAGTCCTTGAGGGAGTGAAGACGGGATGCTCGATCCGATCGTGAATTTCTTCACCTGGATCTTCCAGATGATCGGCAAGGCCATCGGCTTCGTCATCGGCATCATCCTGTGGCCGTTCATGTGGTTCGGCCGCTGGTATATGCGCAGCGGCTGGATCCTGAAGCTGGTCTTCGGCGCGGCGATCGTCGTGCTGATCGCGCTCTACGGCCGCTTCATCTACGTCACGCAGGTGTGGAACGGCTTCAACCCGAACTATGTCGACGCCTATACGTTCGAAAAGCGCAACATCTCGGCCGGCGAACAAGTGAACGCGGCTTCCGGCACCGATACCGCACGGACCTGCGGGCGCTCGGCCATTGCCGACGTCAGCGCCGACCTGATCCAGTTCAACGTCAACGACAATGCCTGGATCTCGTCGATGATCCTCTACAAGCTCGGCCTGTTCGGCATCGACTGGGACCATACGCCGTTCATGGACAACAAGGCGTCGTTCCAGCGTGGCATCAACCAGGCCGTCCGCCGCACCACCACCGAACTCGCCGACAATCTGGGCCGGGTGCGCACGACATCGCAGATCGACGCCGACCTGCAGGACGCCCGCGGCAACATGCAGTTCGACGAGGAGACCTGGTATTTCGGCCTGCAGCCCTTCGGCCCGAAGACGCCAACGCCGAGCTACTATCGCGATGCCATCGCCAAGCTGCGTTCCTTCAACGACAGACTGGAGAAGTGCCAGACGGTGTTCGACGCACGCGCCGACAATCTGAAGATCTATCTCGACCGCATCGCCAGCGACATCGGCTCGACCTCCGCCCTGTTGAAGGACCGGGCCGAGAATTACAATTACGGCTTCTTCGATCCGCGCGCCGACGACCGCTTCTGGTTCGCCTACGGCCAGCTCTATGCCTATTACGGGCTGATGAAGGCTGCCGAAGCCGACTTCGAGGACGTCATCAAGCAGCGCAACCTGACGAATCTCTGGCAGACCATGGACGCACAGTTCGTCGCCGCGCTGAAAATCCAGCCCTGGCTGGTCGCCAACAGCAGCGAGACCGGCATTTTCGCCACGCACCTGACGACGATGGGATTTTATGTGCTGCGCGTGCGTTCCAACATGGTGGAGATCAGCAATGTGCTGGCGCAGTGAAGGTCGCGATTGGGAACCCGCCCCATGACAAAACTTGAGAAGATCGAGAAGGATGTGGAAGGTCTCGACGCCGACGAACTGGCGCGGTTCCGGGAGTGGTTTGCCGAATTCGATGCCGCGAATTGGGATGCACAGATCGAGGCCGATGCCCTTTCCGGGCGGCTCGATGTGCTGGGTGAAAAGGCATTGGCGGCTCATCGCTCAAAACGGACGCGACTGCTTTGATCCATTACGCGGAACCAGAATTCTGGACCGCGTATGACCTACTGCCATCTCATGTCAGATCGCTTGCCGATCGTAATTTCAAACTGCTGAAACGCGATCCTCGACACCCGTCGCTGCATTTCAAGCGAGTTGGTCCTTACTGGGCCGTGCGTGTTGGCCTTCACTACCGTGCGCTTGGCGTTGCCGATGGAGAGGATGTGATCTGGTTCTGGATCGGCAGCCATGGCGAATACGACAAACTGCTGAAGAGATAAGCAAGCTCTTGCTTCGCTCTGCTCGTCCTGTCGCAATCCGTGCATCGGGCGGCTGTTTTGAGACGGCGCGAAATCCTGCGGTCGGGCTTCTATGCGCGCCGGAGAGACGCGGACTGTCCGCCGCGAAAATCATCTGAACCGAATTCCGGGGAGTCTTATGGCCGAGTTCAAATCCGACATTGAGATCGCGCGCGCCGCCAGGAAAAAGCCGATCATGGAAATCGGCGCCAAGATCGGCATTCCGACCGAGCACCTCCTGCCCTACGGCCACGACAAGGCGAAGATTTCGGCCGAGTTCATCGCCTCCAAGCGCGGCGGCAAGGACGGCAAGCTGATCCTGGTCACCGCCATCAACCCGACGCCCGCCGGCGAGGGCAAGACGACCACGACCGTCGGCCTCGGCGACGGCCTGAACCGCATCGGCAAACGCGCCATCACCTGTATCCGCGAGGCATCGCTCGGCCCGAATTTTGGCGTCAAGGGCGGTGCTGCCGGCGGCGGCTACGCGCAGGTCGTGCCGATGGAGGACATGAACCTCCACTTCACCGGCGACTTCCATGCCATTACCACAGCGCATAATCTTCTCTCGGCGCTCATCGACAACCACATCTACTGGGGCAACGAGCAGGGCATCGACATCCGCCGCGTCGTGTGGCGCCGCGTCATGGACATGAACGACCGCGCGCTGCGCGAGATCATCTGCTCGCTGGGCGGCGTCGCCAACGGATTTCCGCGCGAGGCGGGTTTCGACATCACCGTGGCCTCGGAAGTCATGGCGATCCTCTGCCTCGCCAACGATTTGAAAGACCTGGAAAAGCGCCTTGGCGACATCATCGTCGCCTACCGCCGCGACAAGACGCCGGTCTATGCCCGCGACCTCAAGGCCGACGGCGCGATGGCTGTGCTGTTGAAGGACGCCATCCAGCCGAACCTCGTGCAGACGCTGGAGAACAACCCGGCCTTCGTGCATGGCGGCCCCTTCGCCAACATCGCGCATGGCTGCAACTCGGTGGTCGCCACCACGACGGCGCTGAAGCTTGCCGATTACGTGGTCACCGAGGCCGGTTTCGGCGCCGATCTCGGCGCGGAAAAATTCTTCGACATCAAATGCCGCAAGGCCGGGCTAAAGCCCGCCGCGGCGGTCATCGTGGCGACCGTGAGGGCCATGAAGATGAATGGCGGCGTCAAGAAGGAAGACCTCGGCAAGGAGAATATCGAGGCGGTGAAGAAGGGCTGCGCCAATCTCGGCCGCCACATCGAGAACGTAAAACAGTTCGGCGTGCCGGCGGTCGTCGCCATCAACCATTTCTATTCCGACACCGAAGCCGAGATCGCCGCGATGCGGGAATATGTCGAGGCCATGGGCGAGGAGGCGATCCTGTGCAAGCACTGGGCGCACGGATCGGCCGGCATCGAGGAACTGGCGCACAAGGTGGTGCAGCTTGCCGAAAGCGGCGCCTCGCAATTCGCGCCGCTCTATCGCGACGACATGAAGCTGTTCGACAAGATCGACACCATCGTCAAGCGTATCTATCGCGGCTCGGAGGCGATTGCCGACAAGTCGGTGCGCGACCAGTTGCACCAGTGGGAGCAAGCCGGCTACGGCAATCTGCCGGTCTGCATGGCCAAGACGCAATATTCGTTCTCGACCGACCCGAACCTGCGCGGCGCGCCGACCGGCCATGTCGTGCCGGTGCGCGAGGTGCGGCTGGCGGCCGGCGCCGGCTTCGTGGTGGCGATCTGCGGCGAGATCATGACCATGCCGGGCCTGCCCAAGGCGCCGTCCTCGGAGAAGATTTTCCTCAACGAGATGGGGCAGATCGAGGGGTTGTTCTAAATCTCCGAGGAACGGCGCGGGCGGGCCTTCGCCGGGCCTGCCGCTACTGGCGCACGCCCTTGATGTAGACGCTGGCGATCGTCTCGTCGGCTGGCTCCTTGCCGGGGGCGATCGGCGTGATCTGCGCCTGGATGCACTTCCAGGCGCCGGCCTCGTAGAGATAGGTGTCGGTATAGGTGGTCATGCCGGTCTCGTCGCGACCGTCGTGACGGAACACATGCTTGTTGGTGGAGCGCACGAGCGCGACGTTGCCGATGAGGGTGATGAATTCATCGCGCACGTCCCAGTAGACGATGATGTCCGGGTCGAAACCCGTCGCCCATTGCTCCAGATAGGAAGCGCGGCCGATGCGGGTGCCGTCGCTTCGCACGCCGATGAATTCGGCATGCAGCAGCGCGTCGTGCGAGGCCACGTCGTTGGTCAAGAAATTCTCGATGAAACGGGCATTCAGGTCGCGCAGGTCGTCCATCGCCTTCGGCGAGGCAAGATAGGCAGTGACCGGTGTCATTTGTCGTCTCCAGAATCCGCAGTTGCTGACACGACTTGCAAGGACGAGACGGCCGGCGCTTGGGGAAAATTGCGGTCTTGCCGGCCAGCAAGGTCGCAGATCATGACTACGTTCGGTCGGCCCCCACTTCCTGACAGCACAGACCCCGCCGGACCGCGAAAAAAATCCGCGCCGGCCTGCAATTCCTTCGCTCTTCAATCCAGCAAGGCCGCCGTCATGACGTATCCCGCCTCGGCGGCTCCAGCGCGTAGTACGCCATCGCATTGGCGTGGGCGAGAATCTCGTCGACCTCGCGGATGTTTTTGCGTTTCGGAGCATCCGGGTCGAAACGCGGCAATCTTCCGCCGGGCGGCCGCCCGCGCCGGAGCGGCGAAAAACGCCTGAACCGGACCGGACCCTGCTTGCCGCCTGCCGCCGCCGCGTCGCGGGCCGCTTTGTCTCGCGCAAGGCCTGCGTCGTTGCGCGCCTTCCAGCGGGCGAAACGTTTTGCCTGGCCGGGAAGATCGTCGAGCGCTGAGGCCAGCGCATCCAGCCTGAGCG